>JAEUKJ010000337.1 GCA_016792665.1 Deltaproteobacteria bacterium
GTAGGAGAAGCCGCGGCGGGTCGCCTTGAGGAAGGCGATCATCGCCTTGAGATAGGCGCGGAAGTCGGTGAACTGCGTCACGAGCGGGCGCTCACTGGGCGCCTCGACCTCGGGCTCTTCGTCCATGTGCTCGTTCATCCGACCCTCCGCGCCCCTCGATCTCTCGACTCAGCCGTCCTGCCCGTGGCCGCCATGGCCGCTGTCATCGCCAGCCTCGGCGCCGTCGGTCCCGTTGTCATCGCCAGCCTCGGCACCGTCCGCACCGTTGTCGTCGCCCGCCTCGGCCCCGTCGTTCCCGTGGTCGTCGCCCGCCTCGGCCCCGTCGTTCCCGTGGTCGTCGCCCGCCTCGGCGCCATCGTTCCCGTGGTCGTCGCCGGCCTCGGCCCCGTCGTTCCCGTGGTCGTCGCCCGCCTCGGCGCCATCGTTCCCGTGGTCGTCGTTGGCGTCGTCACCCGAGTCGTCCGTGCCGTTGTCATCGTTGGCATCGTCGCCGCCGTTGTCGTCGTTGACATCGTCACCGCCGTTGTCGTCGCTGCCATCGAAGAACGACGCGGCGCTCACCTGAAAGGTCCGCGACCCGATGGTCAGCGTGCCCGCCGCCTCATCGTACGCCGACGCGTCGATGTCCGCCTCGACCTTGCGCTCGACCTTGTCCTCCCAGCGGAGCTCGCTCGCCACGAAGGCCTCGGCCCCGAAGCTGCCGCGCGCATCCAGCCACACGTCGCCGCCACCCGCCAGCGCCGCCTCGACCGCCGCGACCCACACGGCCTTGTCCTCGCGCGACTCCTGCTCAGTGCGGAAGCGCCCGGCCCCCGAGAAGTCGACCGTGCCCAGGAACTCGATCTCCAGCGTGCCGGCCGCCGCATCGAACGCCAGCACGCGCCCGGCGAGCTGCGCCTCGTGGCCCGGCCCCTCCTGATCGATGTGCACCTCACTCACCGTACCATCGGCCGCGAGCTTCACCTCGATGCGCACCGGGCCGCTCTGGAGGCGCTCGGCGAGCTGGCCCCGCGTGATCACCACCGCGCTCGGCGCCGCCGTCGAACCATTGTCGCACCCCATGCCGGCCGACCCGATCGCCAGCGCCGCCACGATCCCCGCCCAGCCCGACTTGCTCATCCACATGGTCCACTTCATCGCCGCCTCCTCGCCCCCGGGCTTCGCCTCGGGTGTTTTCTCGTTCGTGCCCTGTGCACATCCCGATAGTGGCGACACCGACGCACAACGTCCATGTTCAAAGCGGACTTGGACGCTGAATGCGTTTTCTGAAAGTGTACACTGACGTTTTCCGAGAGTACACCGCAGCCCCCACGCGAGGCTCAGCGCGTGCGCCGTGCCCAGGCGAGGTAGTGGACGGCACCGCCGCCCGCGACGAACGTGCCGGCCGCGAGCTGGCGCTGCTGCTCGGCGAGGTAGCGGCGCTCGACGTCCAGCAGCGCGAGGGCCTCGGCGTGTTCGAGCCCACCCGCGACGGCGAGGCCCACCGTCCGCTCGGCGTCGGCCCCGAGCGCGGTCTCGAGCCAGTCGACCCCGAACCCGAGCAGCGTCTTCGCGTCGTCGGAGTACGGCGGCGCGAGGTCGTGGACCTTGTCGTTCATGACGATGCCGAACCCTTCGACAGGCAGCGTGCGGAAGAGGTGGGGCAGGCGGTCGCCGAGGTTGAAGTCGCCGCGGCCCTGCGCGATGCGCCCGAGGTGGCAGGCCAGCCAGAGGCGGTAGCGCGCGCTCTGCCCGTCGAGTCCAAGCGCCGCGGCGGCCGAGTCGAAGGCCGAGAACGGGTAGAGGTTCGAGGGCTCGGCGACGAGGATGACGCCGCCCGGACGGAGGACGCGGCACAGCTCGGCCAAGGCCTGTTCGGGCCTTGGCAGGTGCATGAGCACGGTCTGGCAGGTCACCAGATCGAAGCTCGCGTCCGCGAAAGGAAGGACCTGCGCGTCGGCCTGGACGGCGGTGATCGCAACGCCATCACCGCGCGCTCCGAGCTTCCCTCTGAGCTGGCCCTCGGCGTCCATGACCCAGCGTGCCTCGAAGTCGACGACCGTGAGCTCGGCCAGCGCCGGCACACGCCGCGCGATGAGCGCGCTCCAGTGTCCTTGTCCGACGCCGACCTCGAGCATGCGCGCGATCCCGGGATCGGCGAGCCCGGCGCGCGCCGCGAGCCGGTCCAGGAAGCCGGGCTCGTACCAAAGGTCGCGTTGCTCTCCGAACTGCTCGGCCGAGTGCGGGGCGTCGCCCGCAGTGGGGCTCGTCACGGGGGGCTGGGAGATCGTCTGGGACATGAGGGGCTCCGGGCAAGAAATGGGGTTCTCAACCGCGACGCGGCGCGCGATGGTCGCCGCGTGGAAGACTCCCTCTACGACATTCTCGGCCGCGAGCGCATCCACGCGCTGGTCACGCGCTTCTACGACTACATGGACACGCTGCCCGAGGCGGCCGCGATCCGCGCGATGCACCCGCCCGACCTCGCGAGCTCACGCGAGAAGCTCGAGCTGTTCCTCGTCGGCTGGTCCGGCGGGCCACCACTCTATGTCGAGCGCTTCGGGCACCCGCGTCTCCGCGCGCGCCACCTGCCCTTTCCGATCGGCAACGACGAGGCCTGGCAGTGGATGCACTGCATGCGCAAGGCGCTGGCCGAGGTCATCCCCGAGCCGCACCAGCGCTCGCTGCTCGAGAGCGCATTCGGCCGCATCGCGATGCACATGCGCAACGCGCAGGACGAGGTCGCGACCGACTGACGTGCCCGTTCCCCTTCCGAGACGCCGGCCGGACTTCAGAAACGACGGCCTCCTCCCGTTGTGCCCCGAGCGCGCCGCACGTCAGGCGAGCCGCCCGCACGACACCGGAGGAACACCATGGCGATGACCGTCACGCGAGAGCGACTCAGGCCCGGCGCACCCACCAAGACGCTGGACGACCGCGCCGCGGACCAGCACGCGGGGGGCAACCCGGAGCGCGCGGCGGTCAGGACGTTGATCGGCTCCGCGGTCGAGCTCACGTTGCTGCCCGAGGCGAACCCGGTCGCCTCCACCGTGCTCGTCGACAACGGCGGCAGCACCGTCGTGCCTGTCGCCGCCGACGCGCCCGCCACCCCGGGCCTCGTGACCAGCGACCTCGCGCGCACCCTGGGTCTCAGCGGTGGGTCCGGCGACGCGAGCCCCAACCTGCAGGCCCCACGTCGCTATGACCTCGTCGCCAAGCTCGGCGCAGGCGGCATGGGCGAGGTCCACGCGGCGCGCGACCGTGGGCTCCGACGTCTCGTCGCCATGAAGCAGCTCCTGCCCGAAGCGGCCGCGAACCGGTCGGTCCTGGGGCGCTTCTTGAGCGAGGCCCAGATCACCTCGCAGCTCGACCACCCGAACGTCGTCCCCATCTACGGCCTCGAGGTCACCGACAGCGGCACCCTCGCCTACGCCATGAAGATGATCCACGGCGAGGAGCTCGCCGACATCATCCAGCGCGCCCGCGATGCCGCGACGGCGAGCGCCACCGTCGCCGAGCACGACGACCTCGCGGCCCGCCTCGAGATCTTCGTCAAGGTGTGCGACGCCATCGCATTCGCCCACGACAAGGGCGTGCTGCACCGCGACCTGAAGCCGGCCAACATCATGGTCGGCCAGCACGGCGAGGTCTACGTCGTCGACTGGGGCATCGCGCGCCTCATCGGCCTGGCCGGCGCCGCCCACGACCCGACCGACATCATCCCGCCCGTCTCGTCCGAGCGCGAGGCCGACGGCGAGCGCACCCGCATCGGCCAGGCGCTCGGCACGCCCCTCTACATGTCGCCCGAGCAGGCCCGCGGCGACAACGACCGCCTCGACCAGAAGAGCGACATCTTCACGCTCGGCCTCATCCTCCAGGAGCTCGTGACCCTCCAGCGGGCGCGCGAGGGCACGACCTTCGCCGAGATCTTGCTCGCCTCGGCCGAGGGTCAGCGCCGCCCCTTCACCCATATCGCGGGCCGCCGCCTTCCGCGCGAGCTGCGCGCCATCGTCGACAAGGCCTCGGCCGTCCTCCCCGAGGCACGCTACGCCAGCGCCGTGGCCCTGGCCGACGACGTGCGGCGCTACCTCCGCGGCGACGCCGTCCACGCCCGCCCCGACACCCCGATCCAACGCGCCGGCCGCTGGCTCGCCAAGCACCGCACCGCCGCGCTGGTCTTGCTCGTCCTGCTCGGCGGCGTCGTGCCACTCGGCGGCGTGGTCCTCGGCCTCCTGGCCCACGACGCACAGATGGAAAAGAAGCACCGCCGCGAAGAAGCACTGACCACGCTCGTGGCCGAGGTCGCCCAGCGCGCGGCCCACCTCGACGCCGAGCTGCACGCCTACGAGGCGGTCGCGGCCAACGCCGTCGGGTCGATGTCGGCCATGGCCTCCTCGCTCTCCGACCCGAGCGAGCGAGAGCGCGCGACCCGCTACCTCACCGACCACGTCACCGCGCTGGTCCGCGCCGCGCCGGCCTCGCGCGAGATCGAGCGCCTGCGGGTGCGCGACGGCTCGGGCGGCTTCGACCTCGCCGTCCCGCCCTCCGATACCGCATCCACCCCGACCGAGGGCGCAGGCTGGACCACGGCCGGCCGAGGCGACAACCTGCGCGTGCGCTTCGTGGCACCGGTCCTGCGCGGTGACGGTGCGGCCGCCGGAACCGTGGTGCTCGACGTCGCCCCCGAGACGCTGCGCGACGACCTCGATATCCCCGCGACCTCCGCGGTGTTCGAGACGCTGCTGATGCGCCCCGACGGCGGCGTGGTCGGCCACGTCGTGCACGGCCCCGATGCATCGAAGGCGCGCGCGACCATCGAGCAGGCCCTGCCGCCGAAGCTCGCCGGCTCCGCGTCCGACTGGCTCGAGCTCGACGTCCAGGGCCGCGACCTGCTCATCGCGTGGCACAAGGTCGCAGCCCTCGACTGGTACTACGTCGTGGTCGTCGACATCGACATCCTCGAGGCCCACGGGTTCGGCGACCTGCCGCCGACCTCGCGACTGGCTTCGGCGCGCTGATCCCCCGCACTCAGTCCTCGTCGTCGTCCTCGAGATCCACGTCGTCGGGCAGGTCCAGCGCTACGACCGCGACCTTCTGCCCCGCCGCGCGCATCGCCGCCTGGTGTTCGTCCCAGCGGCTCGGCGGGTCCTCGACCTGCTTCACGTACGCGACCTCGACGATCTCGAGGTCGACGCGCCCGCCCTGCTGCGGCGCAAAGCGCGCGGTGTCGCCTTCCTTCTTGCGCATGATGGCCGCCCCGAGCGGCGAGCGCCACGAGATGCGCCCGAGCTCGGCCTCGATCTCGTCCTCGCCCACCAGCTCGAAGACCTTCTCGACCCCGTCGGGCCACGCCACCGTTACGGTCGCCCCGAAGAACACCACGTCCCCGCGCGGCGCCGACGGCTCGACCACCTCGGCCGCCGCCAGCCGCTTGTGCAGCCACCTCAGGCGGCGATCGATCTCGCGCAGCTTCTTCTTCCCATAGATGTACTCGGCGTTCTCGGACCGGTCGCCCAACGAGGCCGCATACGCGACCTCTTCGACCAACTTGGCCCGCTCGACCACGCGCAGGTACAGGTGCTCGTCACGCAGGCGCTTGTAGCCGCGCGGCGTGATGTAGTTCTTCGGCGGCGGGGCCGCTTCACCCGCCCCAGGCTTCGGGCCGTTCTGATTGCGCGGTGGGAGACGAGGTCGCATGCGCTTCGCTAACCCAGCCGCCCGCGCGCCGCAACGCTCCAATCGCCCCGCTGGCAGCCTCGTGAACGCGAGGCCTTGCGCGAACCAGACGCGGCCTCGCGACCTCAGATCGCGTCGGACCCCGTCTCGCCCGTGCGGATGCGGACCGCGTGCTCGACCGGGAAGACGAAGATCTTGCCGTCGCCGATCTTGCCGGTCTTGGCCGCGCGCTCGATGGTCTCCACCACGAGGCGCACCTGCTCGTCGCGCACGACGATCTCGAGCTTGGTCTTCGGCACGAAGTCGACGATGTACTCCGCCCCGCGGTAGACCTCGCGCTTGCCGCCCGTGCGACCGAAGCCCTTGACGTCGCTCACGGTCATGCCCTCGATGCCGATCTCGGCGAGCGCCTCTTTGACCTCGTCGAGCTTGAACGGTTTGATGATGGCCTCGATCTTCTTCATCGCTGCATGTCCGGGTTCGAAGGGTACGGCGGCGCCGACGGGCCCGATGTTGCCGCTCGGACCGAACGCCGTCAATCGGCGGCGCCCCGCACGAGAAGCCTGAAACCTCGCCGAAACACGCGCCCCCAAGGCCCGCCCCATGCCTCGCGCCTCGCTCGAACCGCGGCCCACGCCGCCCGACCTCGCCGCCCTGCCCCTCCATGAGCGCGAACGCGCACAACGTCTGAGGCGCGCCCTCGGCGTGGGGCTCATCCTCGCGGTCGGCGCGCTGATCGTCGTCGCGCGCTGCGGCATCGGCGCCTCCCGCGAGACCGCCGCCCTCGAGCGCGGCCTCGACCTCCTCTACGGCGGGCTCCGTGGCCAGCGCGCCTGCCTCGGGGCCGCCCAACAGAGCTTCGCCAGAGGCGCCGGCTCGGCCCTGGTCGACCCCTACCCGGTCTTTCTCATCGAGGCCGCCGACCGCTTCGAGAGCGGCCACTTCACCGACGCCACCGCGGCCGTGCGCGCGGTCTTCGAGGCCCTCGCCCGCCTCGACCTCGACCTCGCCACCACCCGCCTCACCGCCGTCCCGCCCGAGCTCGCCGGCCGCCACGAGCTCGCACGCCTCGTGGCCGATCTCTCCCGCCGCAACGCCCGCGCGGCCGTCGAGCCGTCACTTTACGCGAGCTTGCCCTGCGGGCCATGATGCCCCCATGACCGTACAGAGCGACGATCTCGAGGGCTTCCTGGCCGAGCTCGAGCGCGAGGTGCGTGCCGCCGGCGATCCCGCGGCCGGCATCTTCGGTCCCCGCTCGATGATGTGGCGCGTCTCGCGCGAGTCGATCACCTTCCTCGGCGGCGGGCGCGCGGCCCTCCTGCAGCTCGCGCACCCCTGGGTCGCCACCGCGGTCCAACAGCACTCGCGCTCCGAGTCCGACCTGCCAGGCCGCTTCCAACGCACCTTCAACCACGTCTTCGCGCTGGTCTTCGGCGACCTCGACGCGGCGCTCGCCTCGGCCCGCCGCGTCCACGCGCTGCATGCCACGGTCACCGGCCACCTCGAAGAAGCGCTCGGCCCCTGGCCCCGAGAGCACCGCTACGAAGCCAACGACGAGGCCGCCCTCCTCTGGGTCCAGGCCACCCTCGTCGACACCTCGGTGCTCATGTACGAGACCTTCATCGGCCCCCTCTCGGACGCCGACAAGGAAGCGCTCTGGCAGGACAACCGCCGCTTCGCGCGCCTCTTCGGGATCTCCGATGCCACCCTGCCCCCGACCTGGGCCGCCTTCCGCAACTACTTCGACGCGACCGTCGCCTCCGACCTCCTCACCGTCGGCGCCGCCTCGCGCCGCATGGCCCACTTCCTCCTGACCCCACCCAACACACTCGTGACCCCGGCCTGGCGATGGTACGCGGCCCTCACCACAGGCTTCTTGCCCGAGCGCCTGCGCCCCGCCCTGGGCTTTGCCTGGGGCCGCTCCCAGCGCCTCGTCTTTGGCGCCACCCTGGCCGCGCTGAAGGTCTCGTGGCGCCGCTTGCCGAGTCGCCTGCGCTGGCTCCCGGCCTACGTCGACGCGCGCCGTCGCCTCCGCGGCGAGGCCCGCGACCCGCTCGGCCTGGTCGCCGAGCGCCTCGTACTCGGAGCCTTACGCCAGGAACGACGCGCCTGACCCCGAGCCGCCCTGCCGATGCCGTGACGAAGCGTCACGGTGACACACACGCGTCCGCCGCCTGCGGCAAGGCCGCGACGACACTCGCGGTCCTCGGGCTGTGCGATCCGACTCAGCCTGCGTGCGGTGACAAGGCGTCGCACGCGCCGCCAAAGTTTGGCACCTTCGTTCTGTGATCGCCGACTCCGTCCTCGAACATGCGGCCTCGAGTCGTGTCTCAGCGAGCCTCTTGCGCCTGCTGGACACGTCGTCCGATCTCATCGCGGTGTTCGCGCCCGACCTCCGTCACGTCTACGTCAGCCAGAGCGTGTGCAACTACATGCACCTCCCGCGCGAGGCGATCCTCGGGCGTCGCTACGACGAGATCGTCATGTCGAACTCGAACGCGCAGCGCATGATGCAAGCGATCTCCGAGGTCTTCCAGACCGGCCAGGCACGCCGCATCGAGGTCCGGGGCAAGCACCGCCTCACCGGCGAGACCCGCGTCTACGACGTCGCCTACGACCCCGAGCGCGGCGACAGCGGCGCGGTGGACCTCGTGGTCGGCGTGTCGCGCGACGTGACCGCGCTGCGCTTTGCCGAAGAGCGCTCGCGCGCCGACGCCGAGCGCCTCTCGATCCTCCTCGACTCGACCGGCGTCGCCATCGCCGGCGTCGACCGCGGCCTGCACCTGCGCTTCGTCAACCGCGTCGCCGACGGGATCTTGCGCGGCTTCGGGGTGCGCACCCCCGGCTCACTCGTCGGCCTGCACCTCGACGCGACGCGCCCGACCGGCGCCCCTGACGCCCTCCCCCTCCTGCGCCACGTCCTCGAGACCGGCGAGCCGCGGAGCGAAGAGCACGCCCTCGAGACCGCCGACGGAACGCGCCGCTTCGTCATCCAGGTCCACCCAGAGCGGCGGGAGCACGAGGTCGTCGGCGTGGTCGTCCTGGCGCGCGACGTCACGGCCGAACGACAACGCGAGAGCCAGCTCCGCCAGGGCGAGAAGCTCGCCGCGCTGGGCCGCATCGCCGCTGGCATCTCGCACGAGATCGCCAATCCGCTGAGCTTCGTCTACGGCAACCTCGAGCAGATCCACGCGACCCTCGTCACGGTCGAAAGGGGCGAGGCGCTCACGCACGACAACCTCATCGACCTTCGCGAGATGCTCGACGACGCGCGCAACGGGGCCGAGCGAATCCGCGGCATCGTCGAGGACATCGGCCTGCTCGCGCGCGACGACGCAGCCCTCATCGACCGCATCGACCTCGGTGACATCGTGCACTCGGCGACGCGCCTCCTCGAGCGCTCGGAGAAGGTCGCCCACGCGGGCGTCGAGCTGCGCCTGTCGGAGGTACCGCTCATCGCCGGCAGCACGCCGCGCATGATGCAGGTCGTGGCGGCCCTCTTGCACAACGCGCTGGACGCGATGCCGCGGGAGCGCGACGCCGCCCTGAACCGGGTCGTCGTGACCCTCGCGACCGAGCGCGACGAGGTCGTCCTGACCGTGAAAGACAACGGCCTCGGGATCCCCGAGTCCGAGCGCGCCAACGTCTTCGATCCGTTCTATACGACGAGACCGGTCGGCTCGAGCGTCGGGCTCGGCCTCTCGATCGTGCACAGCATCGTCGCGAGCCATCGCGGGTCCGTCTCGATCGAACCCATTGCAGGCGGCGGAACCGTCGTCACGATCCGGTTGCCGATCCCCGAAGACTGACCCCGCGAGGCCCACCCAGGCCCGCTCGAGGTGATCCGATGAACGCGCTCCCTCTCTTCGAGACTCCCGTCTTCATCTTCGAGATCCCAGGCACCGAGGCGCTCAACGCCGAGCTCGCGCGCCGCCTGCTCTCCGAGCGCGCCGTGAACGCCGGCGTGCACGTCTCGAACCGCGGCGGCTGGCACTCGGTGCCCGATCTCTCGCGCCGCCAGGACCCCGTCTTCCGCGAGCTGAGCGAGCTCCTCGTCGCCCACTTCCGGCACGTCACCAACGAGGTCGCGCGCGTGCGCGGTATCCAGCCCGTGCCGTCCTACGGCCTCGCGCTGACGGCCTGGGCCATGGTCATGGAGCACGGCCACTACACCGTCACCCACGACCACCCCGACGCGACCTGGTCCTCGGCCTACTACATCGACCCGGGCGACACGCCCGACGAAGAGCAGCCCGAGTCCGGCCACCTGACCCTCATCGACCCGCGCCGCGGCTCGGCCCCGGTGCTCGGTCTCGAGCTCTTCCCGACGACCTTCTCACTGCGCCCCGCCGCCGGCCTGCTGGTCATCTTCCCCGGCTGGCTGCAGCACTACGTGCACCCCTACCAGGGCAAGCGCCCGCGCATCTGCGTCGCGGCCAACGCCACCCTGCGCCTCACCTGAGGCCGGGCAGCGGCCAGGTCAGGACTTCTTCTTCTTTTTCTTTCCGAGCTTCGGCAGGAGCCCGCCGATGAGCTTCGGCTTCTGACCGAGGCCGATGACCGCGCCCATGCGAATCGTGTGGTCGAAGTGCCAGGGCAGGGACCGCGCCCCGCCGTGCAGCGACTGCGAAGCCATGAGCTGCGCGCGGACATCGATCGGGCTCGCGTGCTCGGAGTGACCGGCATGCGACGAGGCGCCGACCGCCTCGGGGTTCAAGGCGTCGTGAACCATGAGCAGCCCCGACAGCGCGCGCGTGGTCTCGGGCTCGAAGATCTCGACGCCGAAGCGCGGCGCCCCGATGAAGGCCGCCTGGAAGAGCGGGTGCTGCAAGGACCGCGTGGCGGTGATGCCCGCGACGTTGGCCGAGACCGTGACCGGCTCGCCGCCGATCCCATCCGCCAGCAGCACCTCGGCCGCGAGCATCTTCGCGATGTACTGCGCGGCCTGGTAGGTCGGCCCCTGCACCGTGACGATGGTGCGCGAGATGGCATGCCTGCCGTGCTCGTGATGGGCGTTGGGCTTGAGCCCGCCCGTCCGCTCGAGCAGCTTCACCCACAGCGGTGCCTTCGCGCGCCGCTCTGCCGCGGCCCGCCGGTCCTCCGGCTGGACCTCGCCCGGGGTCGTCGGCGACACGTACAGCGCCACCGACTTCGCGACGCCACTCGGCAGGGTCCGCGTCATGGCGTCCATCGCGCCGGCCAGCCGCAGCTCACGCCCCTTGCCCGGCGCGTACGCCAGGAGGCCCAGGTGGATCGGCCCGCCCGCCTCGCGGAAGGACCGCACCGCGGCCAGCGCGGCCCCGGGATCGGCCAGCAGATCGGACCCGCCCTCCGCGGCGACCGGCGCGTGCAAGGTCCCCGACGAACGCCCCGCGAGCGCTTTCTCGACGGCAGAACCGGCGAACGCCTGCCGATCGATCCAAAGGACGTCGGCGCCTGCCTCCAGCAAGAGGCCCGTCGGCGCGAGCTCGGCCCCGGCCCCGAGCAGCGCGAAGCGCTCCCCGCGGAGATCGAGCCGGTCACCGTCGAGACGCTTCGAGACCCAGTGCAGGGCACGGTGGACACGCTCGGTCGCGAGGCTCCCCTCGAGGAGGCGATCGGCCAGCGTCGCGAGTCCGGCGGCACCGCGGAAGTGTTCGCGACGCCAAGGGATCTCGACCTTGTAGCCGCCGCTCGAAGCGCCGCGCGCGACGACCTCGAGGCGCGGCGCAGAGCGCGCCTGCGCGAGGTGCTCGCGCAACGGCACGGTACCCGCTCCCGCGTGGTGGAGGTGACCATCCAGGACCGCGACCATGCGCCGCGCAATGGCGACCCGGTTGGCCGACGCCACGCGACAGGCCTCGAAGCGCACGACCGCCTCGCCGAAGGTGCGCTTGAAGGTGTCGCGCGCTGGCAACGAGAAGCCGTCGAAGTCGCGCGGAAACTCGGCCACGGCCGCGCTGAGCGCACCGTAGAGGATGGAAGAACCGGTCTCACCATGGGTGAGCACGACGCCAGCGGGCTTCGACGTGTCGGACTTCATCACGACCTTGGGTCGGAGGTCTGCGAGCGCCCCTACTGAGAATCGGGCACGCGCGGGCGGCGTGACCAGGGCGTCGCGGGAGGTGCCGCATACGCCCGCCTCGGCGGAGGCGCAAGCTCCTAACCGTTAGACGCTCCGCGACCGGACGCCCGCTCGCAGCGTAAGATATCGCACTGCAAAAAACTTCGATGCCGTCGTTGACGGAAGCACCCGGACTCACCCAAGCTCGGAAGGTCCCGTTGAAACGCTTCGAGGTCACGCCATGAGTTCTGTCCCCCCCCGAAATTCGTTTGAGCCCGCCATAGCGCTCGTGAGCGCGCTCGTAGCCACGGTTGTCTGCTTGACGGCACCCACGGCGAGAGCCCTACGAATCATCGAGCGCCAAGCACCACCGTTCTACTTGGCGTACATCGCTCTCAACGCTTCTGAGACCGTGACCCTGGACACCACCGCGTGCACGCCGAGCGCGGCGGACCCGGTCTTCCACCTACTCAACGCGACCACCTTCGCCCAGCTCGCCTTCGACGACGACGGCGGCGGTGGACACAACTCGCGCATCGTGTACACGAGCCCGAGCGCCCAGACCGTGCTTCTCTTTATGCGCTCCTATCATACGGGCTCTGAGGGCACGTGCACCGTGCGCAAGAATGGCCAAGAACTCGACCCGAACATGCCCGTCGACGGAACTCACATCCTTCCCAACGAAGTGACCTTCACGAACAACGACCACCTCCGAACCCAGCACGTCCCGGGGGGCAGTGTCGCCCCGACGTTGCTCAAGTTCTCCGCCACGGCGCAGACTTTGACCGGCATCGGCCTCGGAAACGCGCCTGGGAAAGCATCTCGCATCACCCTGGCGACGACCGAATACCGCTTCATG
The DNA here is from genome assembly GCA_016792665.1 of Deltaproteobacteria bacterium. Taxonomy (GTDB): domain Bacteria; phylum Myxococcota_A; class UBA9042; order PHBI01; family PHBI01; genus WYBB01. The sequence goes on from JAEUKJ010000337.1 coordinate 12,558, forward strand.
GTGGGAACTCCGTGGACGCGCGTCGGGGCGATAGCACCGACCGCGTTGCGCAAAGGCGCGACCAGAATTCTCGCGAATGACCACTGGAACGACTCCGACGGCGATGGCCTTGGGAACGCACTCGAAGCCGCACTTCAGACTTGCGCGACCACGGTCCCATGCACGGCAATGAACGCATCGATGAAGTCGGGCTACGACACCGATCGTGACGGTCTGCCCGACGGAGAGGAGGTCTTCGGCGTCGCCGGCACCCTGCCCAACGGCGTCGACGACATTCCATTTGCGCGATGGGGAGCAAGTCCAATACACAAGGACGTCTTCGTCGAGGTCGACTACGTCTACGACCTCAACATCTATAGCGACGCCAATGAGCCGATTCCGTCCGGAACGAACCCGTTTGTCTGGCTCCGAAACAACGAAAACAGCGGCGAGGGATTCTGGCCAGGCGGAACGGTCGAGACCTGGGTCGACGAAGTCCTGACGCCGTTCGCGCTCGGACCGTGGTCGCACCTCAAGAACCCCGACGGCAACCCGGGCGTCGCCGTTCACCTCGACATCGGCCTGGCTCCCAAGCCCACGGAGCTCAGCAAAGAGGCTCAGTTCGGCGACTACGGTGGTGCCTCAGCGCGTGCTGTGGTGCGGGACTTCGTGTTGCGCGTGAAAGGCACCATGTCCGGCACGATGTACCTCTGGCTCAACTCAACGCTCACGAGCTTCTCCGTAACGGGTCTCACGAAGCGTCAGATCGCGACCGCGATCGGCAACGCCGCCGTGAGCTCCGGCCAGCCTGTCCGGGTCAAGGCCGGAACACCCCGGACCGAGAGCAACGGCGACGAGACCATCATTGTCGAAACATCCGTTGCGGGCACCCACTTTACCCGCGGCCTGTTGGCACCTGACCCGTCCCAAATCGAGGGCGTCGACGAGGAGGAGGAGTCGATCCGGAGCGCCTATGAGCTCGAGCCAGGCCAGTTCGACGCGAATCGACGGAACCGATTTCGCTACGCAGTGATGAGGGAGGGTGGCCAAGCGGGCGGCGTCCGGCTCGTGACTCGACTTGACCCCGACACCGTGATCCATGAGCTCGGGCATACACTAGGCCTCGCTCACGACGGTCACTACCAGTGGAACAACCTCGACGCGACCTGTGTCCCCCAATACTTCAGCGTCATGAGCTACAGGAGATTCCCCAACGATCAACACCGATTCTCAGTCCAGGATCCGGTCCTGCAATTCAATCCCGCGAGTGCTCAAGAACCCTACACGTTTGGGGCGTTAGATCTCTCGAGGTTCGCCGGCCCGCCCACGAACTACACCGGTAACAGCAGCTACGTCGATTGGAACCGCAATGGCCTTCCTGACCTGGGATATTCACTCACCTTCCGTGCCGCAGCGCTCGCGACCGACGGTGGCGAATGCAACGCCTACTCGGTCGGCAGGCAGCAACTCACCACGAGCACCGCCATTCAGGGTCCGGTCGATCTCGTGCGTTCCGGCTCCCGCCTCTATGCGCT
>JAEUKJ010000340.1 GCA_016792665.1 Deltaproteobacteria bacterium
GAGGGCACGCGGCTCGTCCCGAGGTCGAGGAGGTCGAAGGTCGGCAGCGCGCCCATCTGCCAGGTGTCGACCTCGAACCCGGTGCTGGTGGTCGGCTCGGCCGCGCGCGCGCTCGTCCCGAGCCCCGCGCCCAGCATCATCACGACGAGCCATAAGCGACCCAGGCGTGGCGTGCGCTGGAGGTCGAGGCTGGGGTGAGATCTCGAAGGCATGGGCGAGCTCGCGACGCGAAGGAACGCCGGACCCTACCACGGCCGGGCGATCGCGGGGAGCCCTCAGCGCTCGGTCGGCGCGTCGGGCGGCGGCGCGAGCTCCTCTTCGTCGATGCTGGGGGCGCGGAGCTGTTGGTCGAGTGCGTCCATCACCTGGGCCCCGAGCGCGTTCAAGCGGGCCCGCTCGCCTTCCGGCAGGCCGAGCTCCTGGCCGAGCTCGTCGAGGAGGCCGTTCAACGCCTCCTTCTTGGCCTCGGCCCCGCCGAGCATCTTCTTGCCGAGCTCGAGCCACTTCCGCGTCGCCGGATCGGCATCCTTGCCGAGGAGGTCGGCCGCCATCGACAGCGCCAGCCCGAGGTCCATCTCGCCCTTGCCCAGCGCCTGCCCCAAGGCCCCCAGCGCACCCCCACCGCCAGCGCCGCCGCCGCCGAGAGCGCCGAGATCCTCGGGCCGGAGGCGCCCCATGAGCTCGGCCCCGAGCCCACCGATCGCGCCGTCGGTGATGAGGTACTCGAGGAGGAGCTCGGGGCGCAGCGGCCCGATATCATCGTCGCCGCGCGCCTCGTCCAGCCAGCGCGCCATCAGCGCCTTGGCCTCGGCCGGACGCGGCGCCACTCGGAGCACGGCCTCGCGGAAGTCTTGCAGCGTGAGGGTCGGCGCGAGGCCGGCCACGAGCCCTTGAAAGACCTCGGCCCCGAGGTGGCGCTGGAGGGCGTCGGCGAAGAGGCCTGCCTTGGGCCCGGCGATCCGCGATCCTGCGCCGACCGTCGCGAGCGTGGGGTCTGGCTCGGCCCGCATGCGACCGAGCTGATAGGGCAGCTTCAACCCCAGCTCGAGCGCACGCCGCCGCGCCTTGTCACCCCGGCGCTCGCCGATGAGGGCCAGGGCCTGGGCGCGCGCGAGCCCCTCGGCGAGGACGAGCTCGGCCCCCGCATCGGCTCCGCGCCCACGCCAGGGCATGGCCAGGACGGCGGTCGCAAGGGCCAGATCGAGGGCCTCGCGCGGCGCGGGGTGGTGGGCGATGACGCCTTCGAGGAGCCCGCCGATCCCGCTCGGAGCCTGGGCATCCTCGGAGACCGCGCGCGGCGTCACGAGGCTCCGCGGCACGAGCACGATGCCAGGCGCGCTCGCCACACCACGCCCGTCGAGGGTCGCGGTCGCGACGATCGTGAGCGGCACGACCGGCAAGCCTACCCCGTTCGCGGCCACCGTCGGGCGCGCCTCGAGCGCGTCGCGCACGGCCCCCAGCACGTCGACCTCGCCCCCTACTGTGGCGTTGGCACCCGCTGCGCGGGCCGGCAGACGCGCCACGAGCGGCTGCGCGCCAGCCGAGCCGTTGGCGATTCCGAAGCCCGAGCCCATCACCAGGACGAAGTCCGCCCCACCGAGATCGACCATGCGTACCTGCGAAGTCGCGTCCTGCGCGTGCTCGGACACGATCGTCGCGTTGCCGACGACGCTGCGCGCAGCCCGATCGACCCCGCCGCTGGGCAACGAAGCCTCGACCGAGCCAAGCACGGGGCCGCCCGTCCAGCGCGGCCAGAGCCCCGCGAGCACCAGATCCCCCTCGCCCGCCGCCTCGGCGCTCTGGCCAAAGGCCTGGTCGATCGCGACGTTGTCGACCACCGGTGCCAGCCGCGCGAGGTCGGGCAGTGCCTCCAGCTCGACCGGCGGCCGCACGCTGGGCAGCGCTCCGGCGAGCTCGAGCTCGACGCCCACGCGCGCGCCGGGCGCGACCGCCGTGGGGATCGTCCAACAGCCGCCGGCCCCCGCGGCGCAAGGACCGAATTCGGCGCTCACCGCGCTCCCGTCGACCCGCACCGCGCGCAGCTCGAGGCGCCGGTCCGCGACGGTCGGAGGCACGACCAGGATCACCTTCTCGAGGGCGGCCTCTCCCTCGTTCAGCGCCACGAGCCGCCAGTCGACGGCCACACGCCGTCGCGTCCCAGCCCCGACCGCCTGCTCCTCGACCGTGACCCGCGCCGTCACGACGGGCCTCGAAGCCAGCGCGCCGATCGCCTCGACCAAGCCCGGTGCGACCGCGCCCCCACCTCCCGACGCTCCGACGACGGCCTCGACGAGCTCGCTCACGAGCGCGCGCTGCGCCTCACGCGATGTCGCAAGGCGCGCCGCCTGCGCCGCCACGCCGTCAGACGGGGCACCCGCGGGGCCCGCCCCGGTCGAGCCGGCCGCCGGTGCCGAGCCCGTCTGGGCTGGCTCCCGCGCGCAGCCAAGCGTCAACACCGCCACCGTGACGACCCAGTGCTTCGCCCTCATCGGAGCCTCCCGCCGGTTCGGGCCCTCGGCCCGGTCCACGCCGTCGCGCGCATCCTCGCGCTCGGCACCAGCTCACGACAACGAGCTGGCCCGAGCCTCTCATTCCAGGGTGCGCAGTAGAGCTCCCCTGGCCACGCACTCACGGCACGCCGTGCTCAGGGGCTGGGCGGCGCGACCTTCTCGACCTTCTCGGCGGGCGCGGCCGGCTCCACCGCCTTGTCCTCGATCTCGACCGGCGTCGCCTTGTGCCAGAGCTCACGCTCGATCTTCCAGCGCTGGTCCTCGAGCTCGCGCAGCGCCTTCTCGTCCTCGGTCGGCGCGCCCTCTCTCTCGGCCTGCATCTTGAGCGCCACCGCCTCGGCCAGGACCTCGGCCACGGTCGCGCCATCGGGATAGATCCCCAGGGTCACGGCCGCGCCCTTGTCATCCATGTGCGCGGCCTCGGCGAAGGTGCCGAGCTTCTCGAACAGCGCCACGACCGGCGCCATCCGCGCGCTCTCGACCTTGGCGCGCAGCGGCTGGATCTTGGCGTCCAGCGCCTCCAGCTCCGCGAGCTTGGCCTTGACCTCGGCCGAGGCGTCGTCCGGCACGTCAGGTCGGTAGTCGCGACCACCGGCGAGGAACAACCACGCCCCGATGAAGGCCTGGCGAATGGCGAAGAAGCCGGCCAGGTCGGTGCGCCCGACGAGCGCCTTCAGCCCAGCGTTGGAGACGCTCTCGCCCCAGCCCTGCGCGGCCTTCAGGTTGTCGCCCGCGGCCGGGTCGGTCGAGGCGACGAGGCGCCCCTCGACAAAGCCGATGGTGACCGGCGTCCCGACGAGACCGGTCGCGGTCAGCGTCTTCTTCTCGGCGTCCCACTTCAGGGCCTCCGCCGCGCCGGGCAGCGTGGCCACCTTGGCGAGGATCGCGGCCAGCGCGTCGACCGTCGCCGCGTCCTTCAGCCCGAGCACGAGCGTGCCACCCAGTGACTCGCGCGGGTCCTTCGCGACCACCATCTCGGCCAGGGTGCCGGTCAGCGAGAAGCCGACCTCACCCGAGAACGCCGCGAGGATGTCTTTGTCGAGGTCGAGGCCGAGCTGGTCTTTCAAGCCCTGGCGCGCCTCGGCGAGCCCCTCGTCGCCGTCGGCGGCGAGCATCTGCTCGAAGATCCCGAGGTAGGTCGGCACGTCGAGCTGCCCGCCGAGGGCGAGCAGCGGCTGCGACTTCGTGGTCGCGAGGAACGGCAGCGCGGTGGTCGCGTTCTTCAGGATCCCGCGCAGCTTGCCGCCTTCGGCCAGCGCCACGCGCGCCTTGGCCTCGATCCCATCGGGGCGCAGGTCCAGCCCCACCGCGATGGTCGAGAGCTCGCCGACGATGGCCTTCTGGAGCTCCGCCTCGGCCGCGCGCCGCTTGGAGGTCCGCTCGAAGTCGGCCTTCGCCTCGGCGATCACGGCCTCGACGCGCTTCACCTGCTCCGCGTCCCCGGTCTTCTTCGCCTCTTCGAGCACCGCGTCGAAATTCGGCTGAGCCGCCTCGTCGCGCTTGGACGCGAGCGTCTTCTCCGCGATCGCCTTCACCTGCACCCAGGCCGCCGCCTCGTCCGCGCCGAGCCCATCCAGCGCGGCGTTCAGATCGGTCGCCGCCAGCAGGCTGTCGGCCTCCGTGCGCGCCCCGAGCTCCTTGGCGATGGCGGTGGCGCCGTTGCCGAAGAGCTTGCTCACGATGAAGAGGCCGTCTCCGCGCATGACCAACGCGTTCCGGTCGCGGCCCAGGTCGGCCACGGTCGCGTCGCCGACCTTCTCGAAGGTGACGGGGCGGCCCATTTTTTCGAAGAGGCCCTTCACGAAGGCCTCGAGCTTGTCGGGCCCCGAGAGGCGGAAGAAGGTCACGACCGCCGGGGTCTCGAGGTCGATCATGAAGACGCCGCCCGGCGCATCGAGGTCGATGCCGATCTCGGCCCAGCTCTCGAGCTTCGAGAGGTCCTTGCCGGCGACCTCCTTCAGCTGGCCCACGGGCTCCGCGATGAGGAGGGCGTAGGTCTCGAGGAGCTTCGCGTAGCCGAGGCCGTCGAGGATCTTCTTCGGCGCGAACGCGAACACGAAGGGCGCGGTCTTCGGGATGACGCGCAGCGCATTGGTCGCGAACGGCCCGGGCAGCTTCGGCACCTCGGCCCCGGCCTCGACCTTGGCGGCGGGCTCGGGATCGCGGCGCGGCTGCTTGTCCTCGCCGCTGGTGCCGCTGACGTCCGCCGCCCCGGGGGACGCGGTATCGGCAGCCGCCGGGACTTCCTTCTTGCCGCAGCCGACGAGGCCGACGGACGGAGCCGCGACGAGCGCGGCGATGACAGGACCGAGGGTGTGCTTGCGGAAGCGGCGGAGAGACATCGTGGCTCCTTGGAGTCCAGGCTGAGGCGCGCGGACCGGCGCGGAACGTAGCCCTTCGGGCCGGGGTGCGCAAGCCGTTACGCACCCCCATGGCGCCTCACCCAAGCGCTGTTCGGCAGCGTTCCAATCCCATTTGGCACATGCCAATACTTTGTACTTTCATCGGACCATTTTTGCTTGCGCGGCGACCTGGACCCTCCTAGCTTCGGACCATTCCGCAGGGATTCACCTGCCACGTCGGAGGTCCTCGTGAGCCTCGCCCCGCAGCCAGACCAGACAGACCAATCCAACCAACCAACCCAAACGGACCAATGGTTTGACCTTGCCCTCGACCTCGGGGCCACGACGCCGCTCTACCGTCAGATCGCCGACCAGCTCATCGCGCACATCACCTCGGGCGCCCTCCCCGCCGGCACCCGCCTGCCTCCCACCCGCCTCTACGCGACCCGCCTCCAGACCCACCGCAACACGGTCGTCCGCGCCTTCGACGAGCTCGCACGCCACGGCTGGATCGCCAGCCACGTGGGCCGCGGCTCCTTCGTGCGCGAGGCGCCGGGCCTCCCCCTCGGCCCGGGTCCGGACACCGACCCCTTCGACCCCGAGGGCGAGGACGGCGAGCTGCGCCCCGAGCCGGAGGCCCCGCGACGTCGCGCCGCCGACGAGCGCGCCGCCATGCCCTGGTCCCGCCTCCGTTCGCGCGCCATCGAGAGCGAGCCCCTCTTGAGGATGCAGCGCCTCTCCGCCCCGCCAGCCGACGCGGACACCATCAACCTCGCGCGCATGCAGGCCAGCCTGGACCTCATGCCGCACGAAGACTTCCGCGTGTGCATGGACCACGTGCTGCGGTCGCTGGGCCCCGAGGCCCTGAGCTACGCGCCGAGCCCGGGCTTGGAGCGCCTGCGCGTCCAGATCGCCAACGAGCTCGGCCGCACCGGCATCGCGTGCAGCCCCGACGAGATCCTCATCACCTCGGGCAGCCAGCAGGCCCTGGACCTCATCGCGCGCGGCCTCGTCGATCCGGGCGACGCCTTCGTGACCGAGGGTCGCACCTACTCGGGCGCGCTGAACATCCTGACCATCTCGGGGGCCGAGGTCCTGGCCGTCCCGGGCGATGCCGAGGGCCCCGAGATCGGCGCCCTGGAGGCGCTGTCCGCGCGGCGCATCCCGGTCGTGAAGGGCGTCTACCTCATGCCGAACTCGCGCAACCCGACCGGGACGTCGATCTCCGCGCGGCGCCGCGTCGAGCTCGTCGCGTGGTCGCGCGAGGCCAGCGTCCCGCTCATCGAGGACGACTACGGCGCCGACCTCATCCTCGACCCCGCCGCCCCGCCGCTGCCCGCGCTGCGCGCCCTGGACCCCGAGGTCTTCCACGTCTCGACCTTCTCGAAGAAGCTCATCCCCGCCCTGCGCGTGGGCTTCATCGTGTGTCCGCCGACGATGCGCGGCCCGCTGACGCGGATGAAGCACGCCATGGATCTCGGCACTTCGGCCGTACTCCAGCATGCCCTGGCCGAGTTCCTCGAGCGCGGGCTCATGGCCCCGCACATCGCCAAGGTCACCGCGGCCTACCGCGAGCGCCGCGACGCGCTGGTCGGGGCGCTGCGCGCGTACCTGCCGGACGCGATCGAGTACGAGGTCCCGAGCCGCGGCGTGGTGCTGTGGCTGTCGCTGGGGGACCTCGACCCCGAGGTCGTCTACGAGGCCGCCCGCGAGCACGGCGTGGTCGTCTCGCCCGGCTCCGTCTACTCGCTCGGCGCCGTCACGCCGAACGCCTCGCGCAGCGACGCCGCCAAGGGGGCCTCGGCCGCGGGGCTGCGACTGGCCTTCTGCGCCGAGCCGCCCGCGCGCCTGGTCGAGGGTGCAAGACGCCTCGGAAAGGCCATGGACAAGCTCTTGTCCCGGCGTTACAGCGCCCGCCGGACCGAGCTGTTCGGCGCCTGAACCCATCCTGTTGTTCGACACGAGAGAGGAAAAACCATGAACGAATCCAATGTTGGTCAGGCCGACGCGAAGTCCACCTTCAAGGTCAAGGTGGGTCTCGCCGAGATGTTGAAGGGTGGCGTGATCATGGACGTGATCAACGCCGAGCAGGCGCGCATCGCCGAGGACGCCGGGGCCTCCGCGGTGATGGCGCTCGAGCGCGTGCCGGCCACCATCCGCAAGGAAGGCGGCGTCGCTCGCGCCAGCGACCCGCAGATGATCCAGGAGATCCAGGCGACGGTGAACATCCCGGTGATGGCCAAGTGCCGCATCGGCCACTTCATCGAGGCCCGCATCCTCGAGGCCCTCGAGGTCGACTTCATCGACGAGAGCGAGGTTCTGACCCCGGCCGACGAAGACTTCCACATCGACAAGCTCGCCTTCAAGACGCCCTTCGTCTGCGGCGCGACCGATCTCGGCGAGGCACTGCGCCGCATCGGCGAGGGCGCGGCCATGCTGCGCACCAAGGGCGAGGCCGGCACGGGCAACATCGTCGAGGCCGTGCGCCACCTGCGCACCGTCCGCACGCACATCCGCAAGCTCACCGTGCTCGGCCACGAGGAGCTCATGACCGAGGCCAAGCGCATCGGCGCGCCCTACGCGCTGATCGAGGAGGTCGCAAGGACCGGACGCCTGCCGGTCCCGAACTTCGCGGCCGGTGGCATCGCGACCCCGGCGGACGCGGCCCTGTGCATGGCGCTCGGCGCCGAGGCGGTCTTCGTCGGCAGCGGCATCTTCCACTCCGAGAACCCGGCGGCGCGCGCCCGTGCGGTCGTGCTGGCCACGACCCACTGGGAGGACTCCAAGCGCCTGGCCGAGATCTCGAAGGGCCTCGGCTCGGCCATGGGCGGCATCGAGATGAGCAAGCTCGCCGAGCACGAGAAGCTCGCCAAGCGGGGCTGGTGATGGACGGCGGGCTCGGTCGGGCGGGCGACGCACCGGTCGGTGTGCTCGCCCTCCAGGGTGGCTACGAGGCGCACGAGAAGCTGCTCGTCGACCTCGGGCACACCACCCGGCGTGTGCGCACGGCGGCCGATCTCGACGGGCTCGCAGGCCTGGTCTTCCCAGGTGGCGAGTCCAGCACGATGCTGAAGCTCATCGGCTGGAACAGCCTCTGGGGCCCCCTCGACCAGTTTGTGCGCAGCGGCCGTCCGGTGCTCGCGACCTGCGCGGGGCTCATCTTGTCCGCGCGCGGGGTCTCCGGCCCCGAACAACCCAGCTTCGGCTGGCTCGACATCGACGTCGCGCGCAACGCCTGGGGCCGTCAGAACGAGAGCTTCGAAGCCGTCGACGACGCCGGCCTCCTGAAGCTCGTCTTCATCCGCGCCCCACGCGTGCGACGCGTCGGCCCCGGGGTCGAGGTCGTCGCGACCCTGCGCGGCGAGGTGATCGCGGTGCGCCAGGGCAACGTCACAGGCGCGAGCTTCCACCCCGAGCTGGCCGACGACCCGACGTTGCATCGCCGCGTCTTCGGCCCGGCCGAGGGCCTGGACTGGGCAGGCAGCCCAACGGATTGCGCAGACCGCGAGACAGCGGTTGCCAACCTCCAGAAGGACTGGCAGAGCCACGCTGCCCACGATTGAGCATCCCAGGAGCACCTCATGCCCGACCTCATGACCCCGACCCCCGAGCACCAGGCGCTGCGTGAGATGGTGCGGAGCTTCGCCGAGCGCGAGGTCGACCCCCAGGCCGCCGAGCACGACCGGAACGAGTCCTTCAACCTCCCGCTGTTCCGGAAGCTGGGCGAGCTCGGTCTCCTCGGCGTGACGGTGCCCGAGCGCTTCGGCGGCTCGGAGCTCGACGCGACCGCGGCGGTCATCGTGCACGAGGAGCTCGCGGCGGCCGACCCCGGCTTCACGCTGAGCTACCTCGCCCACGCGATGCTCTTCGCGAACAACCTCGCGCGCAACGGCAGCGACGCGCAGCGCCTGCGCTTCCTGCCCGATGCCTGCTCGGGCAAGGCCATCGGCGGCATGGCGATGTCCGAGCCGGGGGCCGGCACCGACGTGCTCGGGATGCAGACCCGCGCCGTGCGCGACGGAGACCACTTCGTCCTCGACGGCGCGAAGATGTGGATCACCAACGGCGCCATCTCGGCGACCGAGCTCGGCGACATCTTCCTCGTGTACGCCCGCACGTCCGAAGGACCTCGGGGCCTGTCGCTCTTCCTCGTCGAGAAGGGCATGCCGGGCTTCAAGCTCGGGCAGAAGCTGCACGACAAGCTCGGTATGCGCGCCTCGCCGACGGCCGAGCTTGTCTTCGACGGCTGTCGCGTGCCGGCCGCGAACCTCATCGGCGAGGTCGGCGACGCCGTCTCGCACATGATGCGCAACCTCGAGCTCGAGCGGCTTACGCTCGCCGCCATGTCGCTCGGCATCGCGCGTCGCTCGATCGAGATCATGAACGCCTACGCGCGCGAGCGGAAGGCCTTCGGCAAGCCGCTCCACAGCTTCGGCCAGATCCAGCGCCACATCGCCGACAGCTATGCCGAGTACATGGCCGGGAAGGCCTACGTGTACGCGACGGCGGCCAACCTGAACCTCGACTCGTCGGGCAACCGCATCGACTCGGACGGGGTCAAGCTCTACTGCGGGACCATGGCGAAGAACGTGGCCGACCGCGCCATCCAGGTGCTCGGCGGCTACGGCTACGTCGGCGAGTACAAGGTCGAGCGCCTCTGGCGCGACGCCAAGCTCATCGAGATCGGCGGCGGTACGGTCGAAGCTCACCAGAAAAACATGGCGCGGGATCTCTCGAGCCTCGACCGCCTCCGCTGACCCGTCTGCGGGCGCTTTTGCACGCCCACCCCGCGCCCGCGGGCGATGTCGCGCACGTCTCTGGCCGCCCTTCCTTGTTGCGTGGGGCGTGCTAGGGTCCGCGCGTGATCATCGGACTCCCCAGGTCATCGTCTCCCCGCGAACGGCGCGTGGCTCTCACACCCGCCTCGGTGGCCGAGTTGGTGCAGCGCGGCTTCCGCCTGCGGGTGGCGCCGGGGGCAGGTCTCCTGGCCGGCCACTCGGACGCGCGCTACCGCGAGGCCGGGGCCGAGATCGCGGCCGACAACCAGGCGGCGCTCCAGGCCGAGATCGTGCTGTCAGTCGAGCCGCCGAGCCTCGACGAGGCGCGCACCCTGAGCGAAGGCGCGACCCTCATCTCGTTCATCTGGCCCGCCCGGAACCCCGAGCTCATCGCGGCCCTCGCGACGCGCAAGGTGACGGTCCTCGCGATGGACCGCGTGCCGCGGACGACCATCGCCCAGAAGTGTGACGCCCTGTCGTCCATGGGGGCGCTCGCCGGGCAGCGCGCCGTGCTCGAGGCCGCGAGCGTCCTGCAGCGCCCGCTCGGCGCGGTCTTCTCTGCCGCCGGCAAGCTCGCCCCCGCCAAGGTGCTGATCATCGGCGCGGGCGTCGCCGGTCTCGCCGCCATCGGCACGGCCAAGGCGCTGGGCGCCCAGGTGCGGGCCTTCGACACGCGGCTCGCCGCCAAGGACGACGTCAAGAGCCTCGGCGCCGAGTTCCTCGAGCTCGACTTCAAGGAGTCCGGCGAGGGTCAGGGCGGCTACGCCAAGCCGATGTCCGATGCGTTCATCACGGCCGAGAAGGCGCTCTTCGCGCAGCAGGCGACCGAGGTCGACGTGGTCATCACGACCGCGCTCGTGCCCGGGAACAAGGCGCCGATCCTCTGGACCGCCGACCACGTCGGGGCCATGCGCCCCGGCACCGTGGTGGTCGACCTCGCGGCCGCCCAGGGCGGCAACTGCGAGCTCACGAAGGCCGACGAGGTCATCGCCCACCCGAACGCCAACGGCACCGTGACCCTCCTCGGGCCGACCGATCTGGCGAGCCGCATGGCCCAGACCGCGAGCGAGCTCTTCGCCAAGAACGTCCTGAACCTCCTGGCCGAGCTGGCCCCGAAGTCGGCCGCAGGCACGCCCCCGGGCACCATCGACGTCCGGAACGATCACGAGATCGGCGGGCCGATGATCGTGCTGCTGCGCGGCGAGGCCCCGCCCCCGAAGGTCGCGGCCCCTCCGACCCCGGCGCCCGCGCCATCGCCGCGCCAGTCCGAGCCCGAGCCCCCGCGCGTGGCGCACCCGAGCGTCGGGGCCGACGCCGCACCGTCGAAGCCCAAGACCCAGTACGTCCCGGCCCACCCTGCCCTGGGCAAGCTCTCGCACCCGCGGCCCAAGCGGCTCCGGACGTTGATCTTCGCGTCGCTGGGGCTCGTCCTGGTGTTGGCCTGGCTCTACCTCCGCTACGCGACCGGCGGCACGACGCCCATGCGGCTGGAAGTCGAGCGCTTCGTCGATCAGCTCGCGGTCTTCGTCCTGGCCTGCTTCGTCGGGTGGCAGATCATCTGGAACGTGACGCCGGCCCTGCACACGCCGCTCATGTCGGTGACCAACGCCATCTCCGGCATCATCCTGGTCGGCGGCCTTCTCGAAGGCGGTCACGCGGGCAGCCTCGACACGCGCTCCATCCTGGGGATCCTCGCGGTCTTGCTGGCGACGATCAACATCGCCGGCGGCTTCTGGGTCACCCACCGCATGCTCAGAATGTTCAGGAAGCAGGGATAGCGCGATGGAGAAAGTCGCGACCCTGCTCGCCCACCTCATCGCCAGCGTGCTTTTCATCCTGAGCCTTCGCGGCCTCGCCTCGCAGGAGACGGCGCGCCGCGGGAACCTGCTCGGCGTGGCCGGCATGGTCATCGCGATCCTCGCGACCCTGACCCAGTCCAAGATGGAGGGCTTCGGCGGCGCCCTGCCTGCGCTCGCGGTCGGTGCAGCCATCGGCGGCTTCCTGGCGAGTCGCGTCCAGATGACCGCCATGCCCGAGCTGGTGGCGCTGCTCCACTCGTTCGTCGGCGCCGCCGCGGTGCTGGTCGGCTTCGCGAGCTACCTGTCGCTGGCCAGCGGCGGGCACGGAGGCGAAGCGGTCGCGCCGGGCCCCGCAGGCGACGCCGGCTGGCACGTGACCGTCGTGTCGCCCATCCTGCTCGGCGAGATCTTCATCGATGTTCTGATAGGCACTATCACATTCACGGGCAGCATCGTCGCCTTCCTCAAGTTGAAGGGCACGGTCGGCGGGGCGCCGCTGCTTCTGCCGGGGCGCCACTTCCTGAACCTCGGGCTGCTCGGCGGTGCGGTGGCGCTGGCCGTCCCCTATGGCCTGCACCCGGTCGGCGGCGTGCTCTGGCTCGGCCTCATGGCGATCCTCGCCGGCTTCCTCGGCGTTCACCTGGTCATGGCGATCGGCGGCGCCGACATGCCGGTGGTCGTCTCGCTCTTGAACAGCTACTCGGGCTGGACGGCCTCGGCCGCGGGCTTCATGCTCGGCAACGACCTCCTCATCGTGACCGGCGCGCTCGTCGGCAGCTCGGGCGCCATCCTGTCCATCATCATGTGCCGGGCGATGAACCGGTCGATCCTGAACGTGCTCTTCGGCGGCTTCGGCACGGCCAGCGGTGCGACCACCAAGGCCGCGACGCCGATGGTCGGCGACATGGTCGAGGCGCGCGCGACCGAGGTCGCCTCGATGCTCGCGTCGGCCCGCAAGGTCGTCATCGTCCCCGGCTACGGCATGGCGGTCGCTCGCGCGCAGCACGCAGTGCGGAACCTGGTCTCGCGCCTCCGCGAGCGCGGCGTAGACGTGCGCTTCGCCATCCATCCCGTCGCGGGTCGCCTGCCCGGCCACATGAACGTCCTGCTCGCCGAGGCCGACATCCCCTACGACGTCGTCTTCGAGATGGAAGAGATCAACCACGACTTCCCGACGACCGACCTCGTCCTCGTCATCGGTGCCAACGACATCGTGAACCCGGCCGCGCAAGAAGACCCCGGGTCGCCCATCGCGGGCATGCCGGTGCTCGAGGTCTGGAAGGCCGGCACGGTCATCGTCATGAAGCGCGGCAAGGGCGCGGGCTACGCGGGGATCGAGAACCCCCTCTTCGTTCGGCCCAACACGCGCATGCTCTATGGCGACGCGCGGGTCTCTAGCGAGAACCTGCTGGCCTCCCTCCCGACCTGACGCAACGCCTCCAAGCGCCGCCCGCTTGACTCGGCGGTTTCGGTAACCAGAGGAATCCCCTGCGTCCGTGCTCGGTTCCGCCGCGCTGGACGCGACGCGGGAAGCCGGGCTTGAATGCGGCTCCGGATGGCGCCGTCAGGGGCGCTGGTCTCGCGGCTGGCAACTGAGTCGCACAAGGCCTCGCAGGGCGAGGCTGCCTGCGAGACTGATCGAACGCCCGGCCCCTGCCTCTCTGGAGCTCCCATGATGACTCGGCACCTCCTCGCCCCCTTTGCCTTCGCCCTCGCCCTGGCCGCGGCCGCCCCGGCTTCCGCCAAGGATGTCGACGGGACGCTGGCCTGGCTGCCCGACGGCACCACGACCGTCGTCGTCTTCGACCTCGAGGGGGCGCGCGCGACGCCGTTCTTCAAGGACATGCAGAAGCAGATCATCGACCTCGCCGGGGTCGGCAAGGACCTCGCGGCGATGAAGCGTGAGGGCCTCGATGTGATGGCCTCGGTCAAGACGATGGCCTACGCCGGCCCTGACGAGATGGTGCGCAAGGCGGGCCGCTCGCTGGTCGTCCTGGAAGGCGACTTCGACCAGGCCAAGATCAAGAGCTACTACGAGAAGAAGAGCAAGGCAGCGCTGACCGAGAAGGCCTCGCCGGCCGGCGCCTGGTTCGCCGTCGGCGCCGACAAGGGCATCGCCTTCCAGGGGACCTTCGCCGTCTATGGCGACGCGGGCCTCGTCGAGAAGGCGCTCGCGGCCAAGAAGGCCAACAAGCCGAAGCTCCCCGAGCTGGTCACCAAGATGAAGTCAGGCAAGCACGCGTTCGGCGTGATCTCGGGCTCGGAGTCGCTGAAGAAGATCCTCGGCAAGGACTTCGGCGACCTGAAGGACGTGAAGCAGGCCGGGATGACGCTCGACTTCTCGGGCGGCCTCAAGGTCTCCATCGTCGGCAACTTCCCGGACGCCGCCAAGGCCAGCGCGGTCGCCAAGGCGATCAAGACGCGCCTCACCGAGGTCGCGGCCGACCCCGAGCTGAAGGAGATCGGCCTGGACGGCGCCCTCGCGAAGGTCGTCGCGGTGTCGGTCGGCACCGAGGTGAAGGTCGACCTGAACCTCGACGGTGCGGCAGCGCAGGCGTTCGCGAAGAGCCTGAAGGACCTCTTCTGAGGCTGCGGACTCGGCGCACTCAGAGCGACGCGTAGGTCGCGAACAGCCCGCGGAAGTGGTCATCCATGGTGCCGATGCGCGACGACGCCGCGCTCATCGCCGCCTGGCGCATGAGCTCGGGCGGCCGCTCGAGCAAGGCGAGCATGGCGCGGGCGCAGGCCTTGGCGTCGCCCGCGGGGTAGGTCTGGCTGTAGGCGTCGTCGACGAGGTCGGCGGCGCCGCCGCGATCGGGCACGACCAGGGGCAGGCCCGAGCAGATGGCCTCGGCCACGACGAGCCCGTAGGTCTCGGCCGAGCTGCCATGCAGGAAGCCGTCGGCCGAGGCCAAGGTGCGAGCGACGAGCTCGCGGTCGCTGACGAAGCCCGCGACGTGGACCCCGGGGACGGCTTCGGCGGCCTTGCGGATCCAGCGCTCGAGGGGGCCCTGCCCGAAGATGACGAGCCCCATCGGACGCTCGCGGCTCGCGCGACCGAAGGCTTCCAGCAAGGTCGGGATACGCTTCTCGGGGTGGAAGCGCGAGATGGCGACCCAGAGGGACGCGCGATCGGCAGGGACCCCGCACTGCTCGAGCCAGCGACGGCGCAGAGCAGAGTCGGCGTGGCGCGGCGAGAAGCGGTCCTTGTCGATGCCGAAGGGGACCGGTACGGCGTTGCCGATCCCGAAGCCGCGGAGTCGCTCGGCGAGCCAGTCGCCGGCCACGATGGTGCGGTCGAAGCGGCGTGAGAGGGCGCGGAGATAGGCCCAGTAGGGCCCGAAGAGGCGGTCCACCCGATCGGCGCCAAGCGTCCCGCCGAGCAGCGTCTGGGGGTAGACGGCGACCGGATCCTGATGAAAGATGAAGGCTTTTTTGGCCTTGCCGCGCCAGCGCGCGGCGAACCAGCCGCCGCTCCACGGGGAGCTCCCCTCGACGATGTCGGGGCGCTCTGCGTCCAGGGCGCGGTGCACGGCGCGCTCGTTCCAGAGCACGTAGTAGCGCGGGTCGAAGGGCATCGGCGGGCCCTTGACCCAGCGGATGCGGCCACCCAGGCGTTCTTCTTCGGCGTCCTTCGGGCCGGGCGCGATGATGACGACCTCGTGGCCGAGGCGAGCCCCGGCCGCGAGCTTCTGGTGGATGTAGGTGCGGACCCCACCCCCCTCTTCCGCGTAGAACTCGGCGACGTCGACGACCTTCATCGCCCGTGTCCTCGCACACTCGTTCGTGATCGTCGATCCCGTCGTGCCGGCGTTGGGCGGCACGCACGCGGAGCGCTGGCAAAAACAAGGGGACGTGCTATCCGATCGGGCCCTTCTATCGAGAGTCCGCTGTGGTCGAGCACGTCAGCGAAGGTACAGTCATCCGGGTCGGGGTCGCGGGCGTCCGCGGCTACAAGGGCTTCGAAGCCGCGCGCCTCATGGCGCGACACCCGCGGTTCAAGGTCGTCATGGTGTCCTCGGACGCGATGGCCGGGCACCGCCTGAAGGACCTCGACCCCGATCTCCGACGCGACGGCATGGCCCAGGCGGTCGGCTACAACGACACGATCTCGGCGGCCAAGGACTACGGGGTCGAGCTCATGCTGCTCGCGACCGAGCCCGAGATGTGCGCCACGCTCGGCGGCGAGCTCTTCGGTGCCGGCATCCACGCGATCGACCTGTCGGGGGCCCACGCCCTGAAGAGCGCCGAAGCGCACGCCCAGACCTACGGCTTCCCCTACCCCGAGGTCGCGCACCGCGCGGTCTTCGGCCTGACCGAGCACGTCACCCCAGGCGGCCTCGCCGGTCAGAAGCTCGTCGCCAACCCGGGCGCCTATGCGACCACGGTGCTCCTGGCGCTCTTGCCGATCGCCAAAGCGGGCCTCATCGAGCCCGGCAGCGTGGTCGTCGACGCCAAGGCCGGGTCGTCCACCGCTGGACGTAAGGCTCGAATCTCACTGCTGTTTTCGGAACTCGACAGCAACCTCTACGCCAACAAGATCGACCGCCATCAGTACACGCCCGAGATCCTGCAAGAGCTCGACGCGGCCCAGGCGGGGCATGGCGACGCGCCGGGCTTCAAGCTCACGCTCGCGACGCACCTCTTGCCGTTGGCGCGAGGGGTCCTGGCGACTTCGTATCTGCGCGTGCGGGGCGAGTCGGACACGCGGCGTGCGGCCGAGCTGGTGCGCGAGGCGCTGAAGAAGTCGTATGCCGGTTCTCCCTTCGTGCAGGTGTTGGACAGCGCCGAGGGCGTGCAGTTGAAGCGCGTCCTCGGCACGAACCGCTGTCTCATCGGGGCGACCGCCGACCTGTGGGGCGAGCGCGTCGTGGTCGTGAGCGCGCTCGACAACCTCGGCAAGGGGACCGCCGGCCAGGCCGTGCAGAACGCCAACCTGGTCTTTGGTCTGCCCGAGACGATGGGACTCGAGGCTGGCGTCGAGACGCGCTGAGCGAAGAGCGACTGCTCGGCCGATGCGCGTGGGCGATGTGTGGTCGACGGGCTGCCTCGCTTCGCGAGGCCGTCGCGGTGCGATTGCCAAGAGCGAGGGGCGTGCGTAGAACCGTCCGGCTGTCATGTTCCTCGATGATGGCGGGAGTCGACGATGGGAGTTCCGTCCGGGCACAAGCTCCACGAGCAGGACCGATGCGATGATGCCGCGGCGACCGCCTTCGGGCGCGAGCGGATGCGCGAGGCCTTTCAGCAGATGTCGAAGATCCGGCGCTTCGAAGAGCGGGCCGCGCGCGAGTACGCGTCGGGGCACATCTCGGGGTTCTGCCACCTCTACATCGGGCAGGAGGCGGTCGCGGTCGGCGCCCTCGCGGCGACCAAGGCGGGTGACCACGTCATCACGGCCTATCGCGACCACGGCCACGCCCTCATCCGCGGCTGCACGCCGCGCAACACGATGGCCGAGCTCATGGGCAAGGTCACCGGCAACGCGCGCGGGCGCGGCGGGTCGATGCACATGTTCGCGGCCGAGCAGGGCTTCCACGGCGGCCATGGCATCGTCGGGGCGCACATCCCGCTGGCGACCGGCATGGGCTTCGCGTCGAAGTACCAGGGCAAGGACGATGTGACCCTGTGCTTTTTCGGCGAGGGTGCCTTGAACCAGGGGGCGTTCTACGAGTCGCTCAACCTGGCGTCGCTCTGGAAGTTGCCGGTCATCTACGTCGTCGAGAACAACAACTACGCGATGGGCACCGCGCTCGAGCGGGCCTCGGCCGTGACCGACCTTTACAAGAAGGCCGAGGGCTTCGCGATGGAGGGCGTCCTGCTCGACGGCATGGACGTCGCCAAGACGTGGCAGGTCGTGGACCAGGCCGTTGCGCGGGCGCGCACCGAGTCGCGCCCGACCTTCATCGAGGCGCGCTGCTACCGGTTCCGCGGGCACTCGATGTCCGACCCGGCGAAGTACCGGACCAACCAGGAGGTCGAGGCCTTCAAGCAGGTCGACCCGATCGCCCTGTGCCGGCAGTCGCTCATCACCGCGGGCTGGGCGACCGAGGACGAGCTCGAGCGCTGGGACGAGGAGGCGAGCGAGGCCGCGACCGACGCGTCGACCTTCGCCCGCGAGTCGCCGGCCCCGCGCCTCGAGGACGTGGGGCTCTACGTCTACAAGGACCCGATGGGTTGGACGCCGGACGAGGCGACCTTCCCGCACCGCCGCGACTGAGGACAGGCTCCGCCCACGGGCGGACTGTGAGGAATATCGATGCCCGTCATCACCATGCGAGAGGCGCTGAACCAGGCGCTCGACGAAGAGATGGCACGAGACCCGAAGGTCTTCCTGATGGGGGAAGAGGTCGGGGAGTACCAAGGCGCCTACAAGGTGAGCCAGGGGTTGCTGCAGAAGTTCGGGGCGCAGCGCGTGGTCGACACCCCGATCACCGAGCTCAGCTTCGCGGGCGTCGGTGTCGGGGCCGCGATGATCGGCCTGCGCCCCGTCATCGAGATGATGACGTTCAACTTCTGCATCCTGGCGCTCGACCAAATCTTCAATGGGGCTGCCAAGTTGCGCCTCATGTCGGGCGGTCAGTACCACATCCCCATCGTGTTCCGCGGACCCAATGGGCCGGCCCACATGCTGTCGGCCCAGCACTCGACCGCGACCGAGAACTGGTTCTGCAACGTGCCGGGGCTGAAGGTCGTCTCGCCGTCCACCCCGGCGGACGCGAAGGGCCTCTTGAAGGCCGCCATCCGCGATGACGACCCGGTCATCTTCCTCGAGTCCGAGCTCATGTACGCCAACACGGGCGAGGTGCCGGACCCGGCGGCGGGCGACTTCGTCATCCCGTTGGGCAAGGCGGACGTGAAGCGGGTCGGCAAGGACGTGACCATCCTTTGCTGGTCGAAGGCCGTCTTCCACGCGCTCGGCGCGGCGGCCGAGCTGGCCAAAGATGGCATCGAGGCCGAGGTCGTCGATCTGCGGACGCTGCGCCCGCTGGATGTGGAGACGATCTACCGGTCGGTGAGGAAGACCCACCGCGTCGTCACGGTCGAGGAGGGCTCACCGTATGCCGGCATCGGCGCCGAGCTGGCCTACCGCATCCAGCACGATCTCTTCGACGAGCTCGACGCGCCGGTCGTGCGCGTGACGGCCCTGGACGTGCCCATGCCGTACGCCGAGAACCTCGAGAACCTGGTCCTGCCGACCCCGCGCGACGTCGCCGCTGCGGCCCGTGCGGTCCTCTACCGGAGCTGAGCCATGGCCATCATCGTCGACATGCCGCGTCTCTCCGACACGATGGAAGAGGGGACGATCGCGGGCTGGCTGAAAGAGGTTGGGCAACCGGTGAAGGCCGGCGACGGGCTCGCGGAGATCGAGACCGACAAGGCCGTCATGGTCTTCGAGAGCTTCGATAGCGGCGTCCTGCTGGCGCTGCTCCTGAAGGCCGGGGACACGGTCCCGCTCGGGACGCCGATGGCCATCCTCGGCAAGGCCGGCGAAGACATCACCGCGCTGAAGGCCGAGGCCGAGGCCAAGGTGAAGGCCGCGCTCGCCGGGCCCGCGGCGGCCCCCGCGAAGACCGAGGCGCCGGAGCCTGCGAAGCCCGAGTCAGAAAAGGCGGCCGAGCCCGCGAAGGTCGAGACGCCCGAGCCTGCCAAGGCCGAGACGCCGGCATCGGCCAAGGTGGAGGCCCCGAAGGCCGCCGCGGCCACGAGCCCGGGCAAGGGCGGCCTCGCCCAGGACCTCTCGGCGCCACACGACGAAGACGGCGCGCGCATCGCCGCGAGCCCGCTGGCACGACGGTTGGCAATCGAGCGCGGCATCGATCTCGGCGCGGTGGCCGGCAGCGGGCCGCGCGGGCGCATCGTGGTGCAGGACCTCGAGGGACTTGTCCCCAAGCGCAAGCTGTCGGGGCGCCTCGCGAAGGCGGCCAAGAAGGAAGACGAGGTCGTGCGCGTGACGCAGATGCGCAAGACCATCGCCAAGCGGCTCGTGCAGTCGATGCAGGAGGCGCCGCACTACTACCTGACGATCGAGGTCGACGCGGGGCGGCTCGTGGCGCTCCGCCAGGACCTGAACAGCGCGCTCGAGCTCCGCGCCGGGCCAGGCCAGAACGATGGGCAGCCTGGCTCTGCCAGGCCTTCTGCGGGGCAGAAGCCGCAGAAGGTGAGCTTCAACGACCTCGTGATGCGCGCGGTAGTCGTGGCGCTCGGCAAGCACCCGGGCGTGAACGCGGGCTGGGAAGGGGCGACCATCCGGCACTTCGGTGGGGTGCACCTGGGCTTCGCGGTGGCTCTCCCCGAGGGGCTCATCACGCCGGTCATCCGCGACGCCCAGCAGCTCGACCTGCTCGAGCTGGCGGACGCGACGCGCGTGCTCGCGGCCCGTGCGCGCGACGGCAAGCTCGAGGCCCACGAGTACGCGGGGAACTCGTTCTGCGTGTCGAACCTCGGCATGTTCGGCATCGACGCCTTCACCGCGGTCATCAACCCGCCGGCGGCTTGCATCCTGGCGGTCGGCGCGCTGGTCGAGGCGGCCATCGTCAAGAACGGGCAGATCACCCCGGGCCATCGCCTGACGCTCACCCTCTCGAGCGATCATCGCGCCGTGGACGGGGCCATGGGCGCCGCGTTCATGGCCGATCTGCGCAAGGTCCTCGAGGCGCCGACGGCGCTCCTCCTGTAAGGATTCGGTATGGTCGACACCTATGATGTCGTGGTCATCGGCGCGGGCCCGGGCGGGTACGTCGCGGCGATCCGCGCGGCCCAGCTCGGTCAGAAGGTCGCGTGCGTCGAGCGCGCGGAGCTCGGCGGCATCTGCCTCAACTGGGGCTGCATACCGACCAAGGCTCTGCTCCACTCGGCGCACCTCCGCCAGGAGATCTCGCATGCCGAGGTCCACGGCTTCGCCGTCGGCGCGGTCGAGGTCGCGTGGGACCGGCTCATCAAGCGCTCGCGCGGGGTCGCTGCGCGGCTCTCGCGCGGGGTCGGATCGCTCTTCAAGAAGTACGGCGTGACCCACGTGGTCGGCAGCGCGCGCATCGAGAGGCCAGGCGTGGTGGTCGTCGCGGCGCCAGGCAAGGACGACGTGACGCTCGCGGCCAAGCAGATCGTGGTCGCGACCGGGGCCCGACCGCGCCCGTTTCCAGGCCTCGCCTTCGACGGCGAGACGGTCTGGTCCTCGCGTGAGGCGATGGTCTCGACGGCCAGGCCCGAGTCCCTCCTCATCCTCGGGGCGGGCGCCATCGGCTGCGAGTTCGCCTACTTCTACAACGCCTTTGGTGCCAAGGTGACGCTGGTCGAGATGGCCCCGCGCGTCCTGCCGATCGAAGACGACGAGTGCAGCGCGGCGCTGGAGAAGTCGTTCGCGAAGCAGGGCATCGACGTGCGCACCGGCACGCGCGCGACCTCGGTGAAGGTGGTCGACGGCAAGGTCGTGGCCGAGCTCGTCGGCAAGGACGGCGCGACCACGACGCTCACCGCTGACAAGGTCCTGGTGGCGATCGGCGTCCTCGGCAACGTCGAGGGCCTGGGGCTCGAGGCGGCCGGGGTCGAGTTCGACCCGAAGCGCGGCCAGGTCCAGGTCGACAAGGATGGTCATACGACCTGCCCGGGGATCTGGGCCATCGGCGACGTCGCGGCACCGCCCGCGCTGGCCCACAAGGCCTCGGCCGAGGGGATCCACGTCGCCGAGCTCATGGCGGGGCATCCCCATCGCGCGGTCGACCTCGACAACATCCCGAGCTGCACCTACTGCGAGCCGCAGGTGGCGAGCGTGGGGCTGCCGGAGCGGGTCCTCAAGGAGCGCCAGATCCCCTACAAGGTCGGGAAGTTCCCCTATGTCGGCAACGGCAAGGCGCTGGCCCTGGAAGACAAGGAGGGCTTCGCGAAGGTCCTCTTCCATGCCGAGACCGGGGCGCTGCTCGGGGCTCACCTCTTCGGCTCGGCGGCGACCGAGCTCATCGCCGAGAGCGTGCTGGTGCGCTCGGCCGAGCTGACCGAGGCCGACATCCTCGCCTCGGTGCACGCGCACCCCACCCTGAGCGAGGCCTTCCACGAGGCGGTCGGGCAGGCCTTCGGCGAGAGCGTGAACCTCTGACAGGTGCGGCGGAGGACGGATGGGCGATGCGACGGAGACAGGTTCACTCGAGGTCGATCTCGCCGCGACCGTCTCTGCCGCTGCCTACGACGAGGCCGTCGCCCGGACGCGCGACATCGATCTCTTCTGCTCGTCGAGCCACTGGATCGCCCCCGCGCACGCGGCCTTCCACGCGTCCTGCGCGACGCGCATCCGCGCCCTGGACCACGGCTTCCTCGCCCTCGCGGCCGGGCGCTCCGAAGGGCTCGGGCGCTACCTCGCGCCGCTCGAGGCGATGTGGGGACTCGCGTGTCCGGTCATCGGCGAGGACGCGCGCAAGGTCGGGACCGAGGCCGCGCGCTACCTATTGTCGGAGCGGCACACATGGGACGTCTTGTGGCTCGGTGGGATCGCCCGCCAGAGCGAGCTGTTCTCGACCCTCGTGCGCGAGCTGAAGCGCGACGTCACGCTGCGGGTCGGCCCCACGACGGTGCGCTATCGCGCATCCCTCGAGGGTGGGTTCGACGGGTGGCTCGGGCGGCGCTCGGCCCTCTTCCGCAAGCGCATCCGCCAGGCCATGCGCAGCGTCGAGTTCGCCGGTATTCGCTTCGAGTGGTTGGGCCCGACCCTGGCACGGGACGCCGATGGCGCGGCACTGTTCGAGCGCATCCACGCCGTCGAGACGCGGAGCTGGAAGGGCCAGGAAGGGACCGGCTTCGTGACCGGCGACATGCGCGCCTTCTACGCCGCGATGGTGCCGCGCCTCGTCGCGGCCGGGGCGCTGCGCGTGCTGTTCGCCAAGCGCGGCGACGAGGACGTCGCGGTGTGCTTCGGCGGCGTCTTCGAGGGCACCTACCGCGGACTCCAGAACAGCTTCGACGATCGCTTTCGCGACCTGTCGCTTGGCAACGTCATGCAGGGCGAGACGATCCGCAGGCTCGGCCACGAGGGGATCGCCCTCTACGACCTCGGATCGGAGATGGACTACAAGCAACGCTTTGCCGAAGAGGCCTTCGAGACGATGACCCTGTTGGGGGTGCGAGGTCGTTGACAGCCGCGTCGGGGGGAGCGTAGAAGCCGACCCATGTCGGAGTGGCCCACGCCCAAGCCGAGCGAGCCCGTGCGCAGCGCCGTGGTGAGCGGACCTGTCAGCCTCGAGGCGCGCATCGCCATGAACACCGACTCGCCTTCGGCAACAGCCGATATCGACCTCGCCACCGCGCCCGTCGCGGACGCTCCCGAGGGGACCGCGGCCGCGGTCCTGTCGTGGGCCGAAGGACGCCTGCGCCTGACCCTGCCCAAGGTGGTCGGACGCTGCATGTCGTTTTCCGCCGCGCACTGTTTCGACGACGCGTTGCTCGCGGCGGTGCAGCGCTTCTACGGGGTCGAGGTCGACGTCGCGACCGCCGAGACCGACATCCTCGAGGACGACTTCGAGCGTGTCCGCTTCTTCCCCTGGTTCCTCTGGGACTTCGAGCTCCCGAGCGACGGGCGCAGCATCGGCGAGCGCTTCCGCGAAGAGGCCGAGCTCGATGACTTCGAGCAGAGCCTGGTCGACGCGCTGCTCATGTCGTCGGTGACCTTCGTCGAGGTGCTCGGCGTGCGCCCGGCCGACCAAGCGCTCGACGCGCGCGACCTGCACGGCGACGAGCTGCTCGAGCTCCGCGACCCTGGCCTTTCGAAAGACCTCGCCCCCGGTCAGCTCGCGCTGGTCCGACTCGTGCGCGAGCCCTCGTCGCGGGCCCTGGCCCAGGCGGGCGGCCCGCCGGCGATGGCGCTGGTCGACGCCATCTACGCGGTCCTGCCGTGTGATGCGCGCGCCCTGGTCGAGGACGAGATGACGCGCCTCATCACGGGTGAGCGCGAGCCGCTGCGCGTCCTGAAGGCGCGCGGGCCCGAGCTCCTGGACTTCGCCGAGCACGTCCTGACGGTGCTCACGGCGACGCCGACCCTCATCAACGGCGAGGGCGAGCCCATCGTGCTGTGCCGGAAGGTCGTGACCGGACAGGCCGCGCAAGCGCTCGGGGCGATGCTCCAGGGCGTGACCGGACCTGGCGTGGGAGAGGGACCGCTGGCCGGCTTCTCGATCGATCCCGTGCACCCGCGCTCGTTCCGACTGGTCGAAGACGATCGCCTCATCGGCTGGATCCGCCCGCGCGACGAGCGCTTTCGCGGCACCGAGACGAGCGCGTGGTTCCTCGAGACCAGCGCGCGCGAACGGCTGGAGCGGCTGGAGAAGGTCCTCGTCAAGGCCGGGGCCGACCTGCCTGCGCTTCACGTCGAGGAAGACCTCGCCTGCGCCGCGAGCAACTGGCTCGCGCGCGGTGAGACCGACCGGTGGCTCGAAGATCCCGACGTGGCGAGCGCGTTTCGTCGCGGCCTCGGCGAGTGGCTGGCCGGCTGGGCGGACACGCCGCATCCGTCGCTCGGCAAGCGGAGCCCGCGCGAGGCCCTGGCCGATCCCGAGGGCGAGGCCGTCGTCGGTCGTCTACTCCAGCGGGTGAAGCAGGTCGCTGGCGACGACGCCGTCACGCGTATCGACCTGCGCCTCAGCTGAGGCGTCCGTCAGAGGTTCGGATCGTCGAGCTCGCTCTCGCCGAGCTCGAAGTACTTGCACGTGACCGGGCCGATGGCCTCGGCCGGGACCTCGGTCCCGGGTCGCGTGCGCATGACCTCCATGGCGCGCAGGGGGCCGACCAGCGCGACGTTCGGATAGCCCATGCTGCAGGTGCGGGTGTCTGTGATGACGTGCGCGCAGGCCGCGCAGCGGAAGCGCAGGCGATAGGCGGCGACCTCGTCGCGGAAGCGCGCCTCGCGCTCGGCGACGCGCGGGTCGGTCATGGAAGCCGCGAGGACGGTCTCGGTCATGGGGTCCCCTTGGGGGGCTCGGCCGCGAAGCGTCTGGCCTGGGCGCGCCACGCGGTCTCTTGATCGGGGTTCTGGATGCGGCGGCCGGCGACCTCGTGGAGGCGCGCCCGCTCGGCCCCATCGCTGGCCAACTCGGCCAGGACCAACGGCGCGACGAAGCCCTCGTCGCCGGTCGTCCCGGCGCCGCCTTCGAAGCGGCGCACGAGCTCGCGCGCCTCGTCGACGTTGCGATCCTCGAGCAGGAGCAACGCGGCGAATGCGCTCAGCGCGCGGGTCTCGGGACCTGTGGCCGCGCGGCTCAGCGCGATGGCGCGACTGCGGTTGTCGGCGCGACAGGCGGCCAGGGTCATGGCCGCCGTGAGCTCCGAGACCGGCTCGAAGCGCTCGAGCCCGACCTTCAGCGGGGCATTGACGGCGAGCACCCAGCGCTCGAGGAAGGCACGCGCGGGGCCGGGCGTGAACGCGTCGTAGGTCTCTTTGTCCTTGTCGTAGCGCGGGCGTGCGAAGGCGACCTCGGCCTGCTTGTAGAGCGGGTCGAGGAAGGCGTCGAAGCGACCGAGCGCGGTCGCGTTCTTCTTCTTGTCGGTGCCCGCCTGCTGCAGGGCGACCAGCGCCGAGCGCAGCGCGGGGTGCTTGCGGAGCGGGTGGGTCGGGGACGGGACGCCCTCGACCAGGGTGCAGGCCGATACGCCGTAGAGCGGCGTCGAGGCCTGGGCCACCGAGCCGATCGCCGTGAGGAGAATCGCGGCCACGAGCGCCCGGGACTTGCGGCCCGGGTGCCAGCG
Organism: Deltaproteobacteria bacterium; assembly: GCA_016792665.1. Taxonomy (GTDB): domain Bacteria; phylum Myxococcota_A; class UBA9042; order PHBI01; family PHBI01; genus WYBB01. The sequence goes on from JAEUKJ010000340.1 coordinate 25,152, forward strand.
GGGGACGATGCGCGCTGCCTCTGCGGTTGTCTTCGCGACCGCCCCGGGAGAGTCTTTCGACATGACCTCGTCTTCCATCCCGCTCACCGCCTCCTGGCTGCGCTCTGTCTTGGACAGGGCGAAGAAGCTCGTCCTGCTGGGGGCCCTCTTCGTCGTCTCGTTCGCGGGCGACGACGACTATGTCCGCTTCACCATGGAAGGACCGGCGGCCTCGCCCTACCACACGATCCGCTACGAGATCACGCGCCGACGTCCGGCCACAACCGCGGTCCACCGACGCCTCCTTCCCGGCGCAGACGAGGGCCTGCACGCGCTCGGCCTCCTGACCCCGGCCGAGTCCGATGGGTTCTTTGCGCTCGCGCGCACCCTCGGCGCCGCGAGCCTCGGCTCCGCGGGCGTGCGCAAGCCCGGCGTGCTGACCTGGCGCTGCGACGTCCTGCTGGACGGAAAGAGCGCGACGTTCACCGTGAGCGACGTCGAGAACCTGAAGGATCGCCGCTACTTCAAGCTCTTCGACGCGGTGCGGACGACCGTCCTCGGGACCGCGGGCCAGCTCCCCTTCCGCAACGTCTTCTATCCCGCGAACGAGCGCGGCTGGCTCAACATCGAGAGCGTGCCGGCCGCCAACATCCAGCTCGACGGCTTCGACACCAAGCTCGAGACGCCGCTCTACAGCTACGAGGTCGCGGCCGGGCCGCACAAGCTCGTCATGCGCTCGCTCGATGGGCGCTTCGAGCGCACCTTCGACATCCGCGTCGAGGCCCAGGGCACGACCACGCTGCGCATCGATCTGCGCTGACCTCTCGGAGCGCCCCATGAGCCCGCATCGCCCGCACCAGGTCATCCCGCGCGGCGCCCACCGCCCCTCCCCGCTCGCGGGACGTTGGTACCCCGCCGATGCCGCGGCGCTGACGGCCGAGGTCGAAGGCTACCTCGAGGACGCGCGCGCCTCGCTCGGTCCGCGCGCCGAGCGCCTCACGGAGCGCCTCGATCCGCGCTTCATCTTGGCTCCCCATGCGGGCCTCATCTACTCCGGCCCGGTCGCGGCCGAGGCCTGGCTCGCGACCGCGGACCTCGCGCCCGAGCGCATCGTCATCGTCGCGCCGGCCCATCGTGTGGCGTTCGAGGGCGTCGCGATCGGCGACTTCGAGACCTTCACCGTGGGGCGTGGAGGCGGTGAGCGCCGCGTCGCGGTCGACCGGGCGCGCCTCGGCCTCCTCGTCGAGCGCTTCCCCGAGGTGGTCGGCTTCGTGCCCGGCGCCCACGACGAAGAGCACGCCATCGAGATCCAACTGCCCTTTGCCCTCGCGCTCCATCCCGGCGTCCCGATCGTGCCGTTGCTCGCCGGCCGGGTCGCGACGCGCGCGCTCGTCCCCGTGATCCAGGCGGCGCTGGAAGATGCGGGCGACCAGGACCTGGCGCGGCGCGGCGAGCCTCGGCGCGGCGGCCTGCTGGTGGTGTCGAGCGACCTCAGCCACTTCCATCCGTACGACGACGCGCGCGCCCTGGACCTCGGGACCCTGGCGGAGGTCCGGACGCTTGCGGAAGGCGCCCTCTCGGGCGAACGTGCCTGCGGCTATCGCGGGCTGGCGGCGGCCCTCGTGCTGGCGCGAGGGCGTGGGTACGCGGCCGAGCTCATCGACTATCGGAGCTCGGGGGACACGGCGGGGGACCGCGACTCGGTGGTCGGCTACGGCGCGGCGGCGTTCGGGCCGCGCCCCCCTGCGCTCTAGCTGATGATCCGAGGCTGGACCTCGGCGCACCGCCTTGTTATGGGGCGCTGCATGAATGACGGTTCAGCGTTCGTGAAGCGCCGCCAGCTCTTGTCGATGCTGGACAAGGGCCTGGTCATGATTCACCTCGACCCGCGCGCCGAAGGGGTCATCGTGCCCGAGCGCTTCAAGGCCGACCCGGTCCTGCGCCTGAACATCGCCTACGGCTATCGCCTCCCGGCCCTCGACGTCGGGCTCGACGGCGTCTACGCGGTGCTGTCTTTCAGCAAGCAGAACTTCGGCTGCACCCTGCCGTGGTCGTCCATCTTCGCGCTGAGCAGCCCGGACAGCGCCCACGAAGGCATCGTCTGGCCGGAGGCGGTGCCGCCCGAGCTGCGCCGCGCACTTGGAGTCGACGAGCACGAGACGGACGAGGCGCCGACCGTGTCCGAGGCACCCGCACCCGCCGAGCCCGCGGCGTTGGCCGAGGTCGAGCCGCACCGCGACCCGACCCCACCGCTCTTCGTGGTGCACGAGGGTGGGCTCACGGCCGCACCGCCCGCGCGCGACGAGGGCCCGCCTCCCGAGCCGACGCCGCGCAAGCGACCGCACCTCTCGATCGTCAAGAGCTGAGCGTGAGCGGCGCCGAGAACGAGCGCGCAGCCCCGAAGGTCGCAGTCCTCCCCGACGCGCTGGCGAACCAGATCGCCGCGGGCGAGGTGGTCGAGAGGCCGGCCTCGGTCGTGAAGGAGCTGGTCGAGAACGCCATCGATGCAGGGGCGTCGCGCATCCTGGTCGACGTCGAGGACGCGGGCAGGACCCTCATCCGCGTGGTCGACGACGGCGAGGGCATGAGCCCCGACGACGCGGCCCTGGCCGTCTTGAGGCATGCGACCAGCAAGGTGCGCTCGGCCGACGACCTGCTCGCCATCGGGACGCTGGGCTTTCGCGGTGAGGCACTGCCGTCGATCGCATCGGTGTCGCGCTTCACGCTCGTCACGCGACGCGAAGACGACGAGGTCGCCACCGAGGTGCGCATCATCGGCGGCGCCGCCCCTGAGAAGCGCCTCGCCGCGGCCCCGGTCGGGACCCGCATCGAGGTGCGGGATCTGTTCTGGAACGTCCCGGCACGCTTGAAGTTCCTGAAGTCGGACACGACCGAGCAGCAGCAGGTCGTCGACCTCATGAAGGGGTTTGCGCTGGGCTACCCGCACGTCCACTTCCGGCTCGGCACCGGGCAGCGCACGGCCCTCGATCTGCCTTCGGTGCGCAAGCTCCACGAGCGCGTCGTGCAGGTGCTCGGGCGCGAGGTCGGCGCGCGCCTCTTCGAGGTCGGCCTCCAGACCGAGACCCTCCGCGTGACGGGCTTCGTCGCGAGCGCGCGCGAGGCCAAGGCCGCGGCGTCGGCCATGACCTGCTTCGTGAACGGGCGGCGCGTGAAGGACCGCACCATCCATCACGCGATCGTCAGCGCCTTTGGCTCCGAGCTCGCGCCGGGTCGCTTTCCGCAGGCCGTCTTGTGGATCCACATCGACCCGAGCGAGGTCGACGTCAACGTGCACCCCGCCAAGGCGGAGGTCCGGTTCCGACGACCGCAGGTCGTGCACGAGGGCGTGGTGCGTGCCATCCAGACGATGCTCTTGGCGCGACCCTGGGTGGACGCCTCGCCGTTGCCGCTCGAGCGCCATGCGGCTGGCCTCGGGCCGCGAGGCGGCGCAATCCAACCGTTGCTCACGGGCCACGCGGGCGACCGACCGACCGCGTCGCGCGACCTCTTCGCGGTGCAGCGCCCGACCCTGGCCCCCTATGCCGAGCCGCCATGCGTCGGGGATGATGCGCGTGAGGCGCCGACCGACCGGGACGACGCACGTGAGGTGGACGAGGGCCCGGGCACGCACGGCGCACGCGATGCGCGGCCGACCGAGGTCCGTGCTCCAGAGCCGCGCCCGTCCCACGCCACCGAGCTGCGCTTCGGCGAGCGGCCGACGGCGTTGCTCGCCAGCGAGGCCCCAGCGTGGCGTGTGGCCTCCCCACCGGTCGCCGCACCGGCGTCGCGACGCAGCACGCGGCTCGTCGGGAGTGCGCGCGGGCTCCTCGTCCTCGAGCTCGGCGAGGACCTGGCGCTGGTGGACCCGCAGGCCGCGGTCGAGTTGATGACCCTCCAGGCGTTGGAGGCGCGGCCGGTGGCACAGCCGCTGCTCCTGCCGGCGCGGCTCGATCTCGCGCCGAGCGAGGCGCGGGCCGTGCTTGCGCGATGCGCCGACTTCGCGGCCATGGGGCTCGAGATCGAACCCTTCGGAGGGCCGACCTTCCAGCTCCTGGCCCTGCCCGAAGCGGCACTCGGGGCGAGCCCGACGACCCTCCTCGGCGAGCTCGCGCGGCTCTTGGGGCGACGCCCCGACGCGAGCGAGCTCGAGCTCCGTCGCGCGGTCGCCAAGGTCACCGCGATGGGAGTGCGCACGCCGCTCGATCCGCGCCTCATCGACCGGATCGTCGCCTGGGCCGAGTCCGCCTCGGTCGACGCGCGCGACCATCGGGGGCGACGCGCGTTGCTCCTCCTGAGCGCCGGCGAGATCGCGCGGAGGCTCGGCGATGGCGGCTGAGCGGCTGCCGCTGCTGGTCATCGTCGGTCCGACGGCCGCCGGCAAGAGTGCCCTGGCGATGACACGCGCACAGGCGAGCAGCTCCGAGATCGTGAGCGCCGACTCGGTCCAGGTCTATCGCGGCCTCGATATCGGTTCGGCCAAGCCCACCGCGGCCGAGCGCGAGGCCGTCCCGCACCACGGCCTCGACCTCTGGAACCCCAGCGAGCAGGCCAACGCGGGCGCCTGGGTGGCGGCCGTGGAGCCCGTCCTCCAGCGCCTCCATGCAGAGGGGCGCGTGCCGGTCGTTTGCGGTGGCACCGGCCTCTGGGTGCGGGCGCTGCTCGAGGGGCTGGCCGAGGTGCCCGAGGTGCCGAGCGAGGTGCGGGACGCCGTGCGAGGACGCCTCGAGCAAGAGGGCGCGCCCGCCCTGCATGCGGCTCTCACCAAGGTCGACCCGCGCAGCGCGGCCAAGATCTCGCCTGGCGACAGCCAACGCGTCAGCCGCGCCTTCGAGGTGTATCTTGCGACCGGGACGCCGCTGTCGTCGTTCCAGGACTCCCATCGCCAACGTCTCGCCGCTGACGGGCGTCGCTATGCGGCGCACCTCGTCGGCGTCTTCCCTGAGCGCGGGACCCTCGAACAGCGCATCGCCGAGCGAGCGGCGCGCATGGTCGACGAGGGTCTCGTGGACGAGGTCCGCGGGCTCCTCGGGCGCGGCGTGCCGAGCTCGGCGCCGGCCCTGCAGACGCTGGGCTACCGCGAGATCGTCCAGGCGCTCGAGGACGGGCTCCCCGCGCGCGACGTGCTCGTTCGACGCCTGGCGACCGCGCATCGACGCTACGCCAAGCGGCAGCTCACCTGGTGGCGGGACGTCACGTTCGACGAGCGCGTGGGCTGAAGCGGCAGGCGTCGCCCGCCCCGTGGCTATTACCTCGTCCTTTCAATACCTTACGACTCACCCTAAAGACGCGCGCGAGTTGCGCCCCGGCGTCGAACGTGGCAATCTACCGGCGTCTCGGGATTCGACAATCGTCTTGCACTTCGCGCCGCGCGCGTGAGTGGGGGAGAGTTCCGAGCAGGAGGAAGCGATGCCACTCGATACGGCGACCAAGAAGACCCTCGAGGCCACCGAGGCGGCCAAGAAGGCCGACAAGAAAGAAGACAAGACCAAGAAGTTGGTCAAGCCCGGCGACGACTTCGCGCAGGGTGCGGCGGCGCTCAAGCCGAAGACCGACAACAAGAAGAAGGACGCCGACAAGAAGGCGACGCCCGAGGTCAAGGCCGCCAAGAAAGAGGCGGTGAAGAAGGAACCCGCCAAGCCTGAGCAGGCCGCGAAGAAGATCGTCGAGAAGAAGGACGATCCGAAGCTCAGCAAGAACGCGCTGCACGACGCGACCGTCGCCTCGCTGAACGCCGCGAAGTTCAACGAGAAAGAGCTCAAGCACTGGATCGCGACCTGCTCGGACATGCTCAAGCAGGCCGACAAGGACCAGGTCCAGGATCTCCAGGGCTGCATCGCGCGCTTCACCCAGGCGATCGAGGCCATGAAGACCTCGAAGGGCCTGGACGAGAAGGTCCTGGCGAAGTTCGTGGCCGACGCGAACGCCAAGGACCTCGACGCCGCGGCCGCCAAGGAGCTGATCGAGGAGGGCGAGGATCTCCTCCCGCAGGCTTCGAAGAGCCAGCTCGGCAGCCTGAAGAAGGCCATCGACAAGCTGCACAGCAACGCTGGCGCGTCCTGATCGAGAGGTGCCGAGAGGCCCGATCCCAGGCGCAATCGTAGCGTTCGACCCCAAGCCCCGGTGCATCCCACCGGGGCTTTCTCGTTCCTCGGGCAGCCTCGCTCCGCGGGGGCGATCCTGGGCGGGTTCAGCCCTCGTTCAGCATGCCGATGACCAGCGACACCGTGTTCGCGACGGTCGACGCGGTGAGCGCCAGGAGCGCGTTCGGCACGCGCTGCCACGGCCTGCGCCGGGGGAGGACGGCCCAGATGAGGGCCGCCTCGGCGAGGTAGATGACCGCTTCGAAGGCCCAGACCGAGGCATCGTAGTGGGCGAAGAAGTAGTCGGCCCAGTGCTCCCACGTGAGCCAGAAGATCGGGTGCGTCACGGCCTGGAGGGCCACGCCCATGGCGAGCGCCGGCCCGAGCCCGAGGCGCCCGCGCAAGAAGAGCGCGAAGATCGGGGCCTCGGCCAGGACGGTGGTGAGAAAGGCCGGCAGCCACAGGGCGAACCAATCCGGGCTCATGAGCGCTCCGTGAGAGGCATGGCGGGCTGCGGGGAGACGCCGTGTCCACGACGCGCGACGAGCGCCGCGATGATGCCGAGCTCGAGCCAGCCGTGGGCCAGCGCGGCCAGCAGGTAGACGTTGCGCACCTGACCGGCGTCGAAGGCGAGCGCAGCCGCGGGGATGGCCAGGGTCAGGACCACGAGGAGACCAAAGCCGATGGCGCCGAAGTCGCCGCGCACGCGCGCGAGTGAGCGCTCGAAGGTCGGCGGGGCGACACGCGGATCGAAGCGCTGCGGGATGAGGCGGAGCCAGATCGCGTAGTGCAGCGACTGTGCGAAGGCGTAGGTCGCGACCAGGCGCAGCGCGAGGTCGAGCTCGAGGCCCGGCGCGAGCGTGTCGGCCATCTCGATGAGGCCGAAGTGGCCGACGTCGCCTTGGCTCGCGTGGTCGAGGAGGACCCCATCGAGCGCGCCCGAGAGCGGCAGCGCGAGCACCGCCAGGTAGCTGCCGGCGATGAGGAAGAGCGCGCGGCGCGAGACCTCGACGCGGAAGAGCCAGAGCCAGAGGCCGAAGGCCACGAAGTTGTGGACGTGCGCGATGATGACCAGCGAGGTCCAGGGCGAGAGCAACGCGACCGCGGTGAGCGCCAGCACGACCGCGAAGGCCAGGCCCTTCTGGCGCGGATTGCCGCGCGGCGCGAGCGCGACCCCGCCCAGCATCGCCGCCGAGCCGAGGGCAATCTCGAGCTCGGCGTAGAACGGCGCCCCGAGCGTCGAGAGCACGCGCAAGAATGTCATCAGCAGAAGCGGCCCGAGGAGCAGGACGAGCCCGCGCCGACCCAGCGGCAGCGGCGGGCGCACGAGCAGGTAGCGGATATCGCTGGCGACGTGCGGGACTCCGAGGACGAGCGGCCCGAGGAGGAGCAGCCAGACCGGGGCGAGGACTGTCAGCGTGAGGGCCACGGCCATGTGGCCGAGCGCGAGAGTGGTGAGTCGGAGGCCGCGGTGGCGGATGCAGGCGCGTCCGAAGGCGGTCTTGGCGGAGAGGCGCCAGATCGGGCGCCGGACCGCATCGAACGGGGCCGCGAGCCAGGTGATGAGCGGCGAGCGGCGCGGCGCGGGCTCACCCGCGGGCGGGCGATCGTCCCAGGGCAGGATGCGGGTCGCGGGCGCCGTCATCGGGCGCCTCCAGAACGCATGCGCCGAACCACGCGCCAGAGAGAGAGCCAGACCACGAGCTGCGAGACGAGCATGGAGACAGAGACGCACGAGCCGTCGAAACGCGAAGCGGCGCAGCCGTCGGTCTCGCGCACGCGCCCCGACAAGGTCCGCGTCGGGCGGCCCGGGGTCGCATTGCTTGCGGTGTCGGTGCCGTCGACGACCTCGACGTCGGGCTCGGGGGTCGGCTCGACCTGCTCGGGTCCGGGATCGGGGTCCGGGTCTCCGCAGGCGAGATCCGCCCAGGTGTCACGGCCCGGCAGGTCGGCGAGCAGGCTCGTCACCAGCGCGTTGCGTGCCTCGTCGGGATAGAGGGCCTCCAGCGGCACGCCGAAGACGAGCGCGGTGGCGCCGTCGGGGCGCGCGAAGCGAAGGCCGGCCGTGCCACCGAGGCCACCGGCATAGCTCGCGATGGGGGTCGCGCCCGCGACCGGCGTGAGCACGTCGGGGAAGGCGACGTCGTACGCGTGCGTGCCGTCGTCGATGGCGAGCTGGGCGCCGTCGTGAGTGATGGCGTAGGTTCCCGCGCTGTCCGCGCCATAGGCGGCGCCGAGGCCGGCGAGGAAGGCGCGGTCCGAGGCCGAGCCCTTGAAGTCGAGGTCCCAGGCGAGCTCGGCACCTGACAAGAGCAGCGCGCGTCCCGGGCCGAGCCATGCGGAGAGGAGCCCCTGCTCGAGGTCGGAGAGCGTCTCGTCGACGGTGGACTCCTCGCCGAGGGCCCAGTCGACCAGGCCATAGGGGTCGAGCGCGACGGCCCGCGACGCGACCGCGGTCGCTTCCGCGGAGTCGAAGGCGAGCCCCGCCGCGGCCAGCGCGAAGGCATGCGGCACGAGCGCATCGAAGCGGTTCATCGCGTCCAGCCGCATGCGCAAGACCGTCCCGAGGTCGTAGGCCGAGAGGTCGTCCTGCGGCGCAAGGCCGGAGTCGAGCCGATAGAAGCCGTGGACCAACAGGGCGCGCGGGCGCGTCGTGCTGCAGGCGGGCAGGACCGCGACGACCGGGGTCGACAGCGACTCGCCGCCGGCGTTGACGGCCGTGACGCGGAAGAAGGTCGGCGCGTCGGGCGCGAGGTCGGTCAGCGCGAGGACGGGGTCGACGGTCTCGGTACCGTCGTCGAAGGCCCGGCCATCCTGGCTTCGATAGACGCGGAAGGCGCTGGCGAGGTCACCGCCGCCTTCGCGATCGGTGTCGGCGGCCCGCCACGTGAGCCGCGCCTCGCCGGGCCCGGTGCCGACCACCGCGAGCTCGCGGGGAGGCTCGGGCAGGAGGCGCACGGGCTGGCCGTCGCGGTCCGCGAAGTAGCGCACGAGGCCCTGGTAGAACGCGCGCGCGGCGACCTGGCGCATGCGTGGCTCTTTCAATTGGGCGGCGTCCGACGCGGTCGCGTGGAAGGCGACCTCGCAGAGGACTGACGGCATCTCGGGGTTGTGGTTCTTGTTCAGCTCGCCGAAGTAGGCCGAGTACACGCCGCGGTCGCGCCAGGTCGGATCGACGGCGGCGCGCAGGTCGGCGACGACCTCGTCGTGGACGAAGCGCGCGAGCTTGTCGCTGCCGGCGACGCCCGTGAAGTCGTAGGTCCCGTCGGGCGGGTTCGGTCCATAGACGTACGTCGAAGTACCGACGCCGGGTGAGGGCGCGTTGGTGTGCCAGGCCAGGTAGACCGCGTCCTCGCCGGCCTCGTTCTGCCAGGCCGCGTAGCGCGAGCGCGAGCCGACGTCGTCGCTGCGCTCGTCGGCCGTGTAGCGATAGACCGACTGCGGGGCGCCGGTGAACTGGATGTGGTAGCGGGCGTTCTCTTCCCAGCGCGGGCGGCCCGAGAGTGGCGAGGACGCGGGGCCCGAGCCGTTGCCGCGCGCGGCGTCGCCCATGCCGCCGCCCACGCGGATCGCGTCGGCGCTGAGGGTCGCAGCGGCGCTGGCAGCATCGTTCCAGAGCTCGACGCGGCCCCCCGTCGCGAAGCGGAAGCGGCCGAGCGCGAACCAGGTCCCCCCATGGCGGCGCTGGTTCACGCGCACGTGCGAGGCTCCGCCGTCGTGGAAGACGACATAGTGCGCGTCGGTGGCACGCGAGGGGTCGGCGACCCACGCGGCGTAGACCGTGTAGTCGGATCCGCGCGGCACTTCGAACGAGAACGTCGCCTTCGCGGTCGGTTCGCCGAGGGTCGCGTCGACCACGCGGCTCGCCCCGAGCGCGAAGGGATTCTCGCCTTCGACAAGTGGCGCCAGGCCGCCGCGATAGCCGCTCCCGAGGTCGCGCCAGGCCCCTGTTTCGCCATAGGTTCCGACACCTTCCCCGCGAGTGGCGCCCGCCGTGTCGGCGTCGACGATGACCATCGCGCGCTGGAGGTCGCGCTCGCGGACCGTGAAGACGGTGGCACCCGCGTTCTCGAGGTAGGTCACGAGAAGCTGATCGATCACCTCGGCCGAGACGAGGTCCTCGACGATGCCGTTGGTGTTGCCGCGCTGGGTCGCCCAGCGACCGAGCTCGGGCGTCCACGAGAACCCGTGCCCCGCCGACAGATAGACGACCTTGCCGCGCAGCGCGCCGTCGCGACGACGTCCGGGCTCGGCCGCGATGACGGCCTTGCCGACGCGTGGCGGCGCGACCGCGGGTCCGGCGCGAGGGTCCTCGTAGGGTCGTCGCGGCACCGGAGACACGGGCGGTAGCAGCGCCGCGAGCGGCACCCACGCGCCGGCCTGCGACACCCAGGGCAGGACGGAGCGGACCTCGAGCCCGGCTTCGTCGGCATCGCTCAGCGCCGCGCGCACGAGCGCTTCGAGGCCCTCCTCGGTGACAGCGGCCTCACCCGCAAACACGAGGTAGAGGTCGAGGCGCTCGCCGTCGAGCTCCGACGCGATGACCGTCGCGCCATCGGGCAGCGCCCACGCGAGGGGTGGCGCCGGGGCGTGCGACCACGCAGGCGCGGCAAGCAACGTCGCCGTGACGAGGGCAAGGAGCTGCGCAGAGGCTTTCACGGGCGCGAACACGCGCCGAAGCTCACACGGAACCGCGGCTCGACGCAAAGGCAGCGCGCGGCGGACGGACTTTTGAGCATTGGCGGCCGCGAACGCGAATACCGAGCGCCCGCTCGTTGCGCACCGTCACCGCGCCTGCGCAGCCGAGCAAAATCAGAATGTTGCAGCGTCTTCACGCGATGGCACGCGTCTTGAGTGCTTCGGCTGGCAGCGTCCCGGCGCGCCCCCCAACACGGCGCGCCAACGCGAAAGGAGTCCTCCGATGAATGCGATCCCCGAGTCCAACCTCCCGAGCCTCCGCCCCCTGAAGGGCACCCTCAAGCGCAGCGCCGTGGTCGGCGTCGTCGCGACCCTGGTCGACCTGCTCATGCTCTGGCTCCTCATCGGAGGAGCACACGTGTCCCCTGCCCTGGCCAACGTGCCGGCGCTGAGCCTCGGCCTCCTCATCCAGTTCATCGGCAACAAGTACTGGGCCTTCCGCGACCACTCGGACCGCATCGGTCGGCAGGGCGCAGCCTTCCTCCTGGTCGAGATCGTCGCCTTCGCGCTGAACGCCGGCTTCTTCCACATCCTCGCGGTCGGCCTCGCCGTGACCCCGCTGCTCGCCCGCGTCATCGCCTCGGCGGTCGTCTACTTCGGCTTCAGCTACCGCTTCTGGGGCCAGATCTTCCACCCCACCGCGCCGCCGACCGCGCGCGCCTGACACACGCCCACGCCTCTGCCAGCACCCCGATGCCGCCGCACGCGGCCTCACTGCCCGGAGACCTCGCATGTTGTTCGCCGTGCTCCTCCTGCTCCCGCTGGTCCTCACCGCTGCGTCCATCGCCTCGGTCTTTGCGCTCACCTCCCGCCGTCGCCGCGCGGCCCTCGCACGCGACCCGGCGTCCCTCCCGCCGGTCACCGTGCTGAAGCCGCTCTGCGGCGCGGATGACGACCTCGAGGCCAACCTCGAGACCTTCTTCCACCAGACCCACCCGCACTACGAGCTCGTCTTCGGCGTCGCCCAGGACGCCGCCGCCCCTGGACGTCCCCAGACCCTCGACCCGGCCGTCGCGGTCGTGCATCGCCTCATGGCGCGCCACCCCGAGGTCCCTGCGCGTCTCATCCTCCACGACGGCGCCCTCGGTCTGAACCCGAAGGTCGCCAACCTCCGCGCCATGCTCCCGACCGCGCGCCACGACCTCATCGTCATCAGCGACTCCAACATCGCCGTGCCGCAGGGCTGGCTCGCGAACCTCACAGCCGCCTTCACGAGCGACCCGGGCCACGGCCTCGTCCTGAATCCCTTCGTGGGCACCGGCGAGGAGACGCTCGGCGCCACGCTCGAGAACCTGCACCTGGCGGGCCCCATCGCCGGCAGCCTCGCGGTCTCGCACGAGCTCATGGCTCAAGCCGGTGTGGTCGGCAAGTCGGCGATGTTCTCACGCGCGGCCTTCGACGCCCTGGGCGGCTTCGAGAGCGTCTCGAGCGTGCTGGCCGAAGACTACGTCATGGGCCGGATGTTCGCCGAGGCTGGCTACAAGGTGCGCCTCGCCCCGACCCTGGTCGACAATGTCTGCGCGAAGACGACGGTCCGCCGCTTCTTCGCGCGCCAGCTCCGCTGGGGTCTCATCCGCAGCCGCATCATGCCGCTGTCCTACCCCTTCGAGCCCCTCGCCTCGCCGATGTTCCCGGCCCTGCTCGCCCCCTTCGCGGGCGCGTACGCCGGGGCCGTGGTCACGCTCGCCGTCGCCGCCACACTGCTGCGCGATGGGCTCCAGTGGACGCGTCTCCGCGGTCCTCGAGGCCTCCTGGCCGCACTGCCGCTCGGCCCGCTGAAGGAGCTCTCGCTCATCGGTCTCTGGCTGGTCGCGCCCTTCTTCGGCAAGGTCTCCTGGCGCGGGAAGCAGTTCCGCGTCGCGACGGGGACGCGCCTCTACGCCGGTCGCGAGCGGCGCGAGCACCACGTCCTGGGCGTCCGCTGAGGCGCTGCTTCTGGCTCGCGCTCGCGGGTCACCTTGGGTAGACTCTGCCGGCCCGGTCGCGATCGAGTCGTTGGGCAGCCTCGCTACGCCAGCCCTTCGACGGTGATCGACCCGGGCCATCCGTCCGCGCCCGCTCTCGCCCCGGAACGCCACGCCATCGTGCCCTCGAGCTCCCACTTCGCTCTCGTGCTGTCACTCGCGGTCCCCGCGTGCGCGACCAACGACGGCACCTTCGCCAGCGACGACGACCTGGTCGCGTCCATCATCACGACGACGGTCGGGGGTGGCGTCTCGACCACTGGCGCGGTCCTCGGCCTCGACCTGAGCGAGAGCAGCGACGACCTCTGGGTCGCGAACCGGCGCGAGACCGAGATCGCCCTCGCACGCGGCACGGGCCCCTGGATCGACGACGTCGCGGCGCGCCTCGCCCTCCCCGCGGGCCTCGTGCCACGCCTCGGGGCGGCTCTCCACCGGCAGCGGGACTACCTCCTCGGCGTCCTCGCACGGGACCTGCTCACGACCCATGACTGGATGGCGGCCGTCGGGGCCGCAGCCTGCTGCGACCCCTGGCTGCGCGCCTTCGCCGAGCCACGCCTCGGCTGCACGCCACCGGTCTCGGAACCGTCCGCGCAAGGGGACGATGGCACTGCCGCGCGCGAAGGCGCCGACACCGCGGAGCTGCGATGCACACCGTGACGTCGCGATCGGTCCTCGCGCTGGCGTGCCTCGTGTTGGGCGCCTGCTCGAACCTCGATGTCTCCGACCTGAACAACGTCTCGGTGCGACTCGCCCTCGTGACGGGCTCGAGCGTCGGCGTCACCGCGGGTGCCGTGAGCGCCGCCTCGCGCGACCCCGACCCGGGTCCGATGATCGCCGATCGCCGCGCCCTCGCGACCGATCTCGCGCGCGGCGACGGCCCGTGGGTCAACGACCTCGCCGCGTGGCTGGCCCTCCCCCAGAGCCTCGTCCCCCAGCTCGGCAAGACCTTGCGCGAGGCCCGCCCCGTGCTCGCCGAGGCACTGGCCGAGCCGCTCTCGGAGTCGGCCTTCCGCACCCTGCTCGGCGTCACGTTGTGCCGCGACGAGGCACTGCGCTTTCACGCGTGGCGGCGCTTCGATTGCGCCAAGCTCGCGCCCAAGTCCTGAAGCAGCTCGAGGCTCACCTCGCGCGGGCCGACGCGACAATCACCTCGAGCGCGCCGACCTCAGCCGATCTCCATCAAGAGTGCCCCGCCCTCGACCGAGCCACCCTCGGCCACGTGCACGGCCTGGACGACGCCGGCGCGCTTGGCCTTGACCTCGTTCTCCATCTTCATGGCCTCGATGATGAGGACCGGCTGGCCCTTCTCGACGTGGTCGCCGACCTTGGAGAAGACCTTGACCACGCGCCCCGGCATCGCCACCGACACCGCGCCCGAGCCGGCCCCGTCGTCGCCCGCGGACAGGAGGGCGTCGAGCTCGCGCCGCGCCTTCACCGCGAAGTCGTGGCCGCTGACCAGGCCGCCGATGTTCACGACGCGCTCGGCCCGGACCTCGGCCCCGACCCACGCCGTGACCGTCCGACCGTCCTCGGTGCGCAGCACGCGCTCGCCGTTGTCGGCGCGCACCGCGACGTCGAACACCAGCTCGCGCACGCCCGCCTTGGTCTCGATCCGGGCGCGGACCTTGTCGCCCTCCCGCACGAGCTCGACCGTCGCCGCCTCATCGTCGATCCACGTGACCCAGCGCGCGTTCATCCGAGACCTCCGAGACCCATCAAGCTGCGTCGCAGCCCATCCGCCGCCCACGCGCTGCGCCCATCCGAAGACGCCCCCTCGGCCTTGCCGCGGCGTGCGTGCGAGGCCTCCTCGGCCGCCAGCGCCGCCAGGACCCGCGCCAGATCGCGCGCGTCCTCGGTGGGCGGGGTCGGCTGGAACGCCATCTCCGACAAGAGCGCCGTCGTGTAGCGCCCGGCCGTGAACGCCGGCGCCTGCAGGACCGCGTCGAGCAGGGCGAGGTTCGTCTTGATCCCGTGGACCTCGTACTCGCGCAGTGCGGCACGCGCCCGGTCGATCGCCACGGGCCGCGTGTCACCGGACACGATGAGCTTGGCGACCATCGGGTCGTAGAGGCTCGAGACGACATCGCCCTCGACCACGCCATCGTCGACGCGCACGCCCGGTCCGCGCGGCGGGCGATAGACGTGCAGGGGGCCAGGCGAGGGCTGGTAGTTCTGGGCCGGGTCTTCCGCGTAGAGGCGCAGCTCGATGGCCGCCTTCTTCGCGACGAGTTCGTCCTGGCGCCAGGGCAGGACGCCGCCGGCGGCAACGATGAGCTGAGCCTTGACGAGGTCGACCCCGAAGGCCTCCTCGGTCACGCAGTGCTCGACCTGGAGGCGCGTGTTCATCTCGAGGAAGTAGTAGTTCTCGTCTTTGTCGACGAGGCACTCGACCGTGCCCGCCCCCTCGTAGCCGACCGCGCGCGCCGCCGTGACCGCCATCTCGCCGAGACCACGTCGCGTCGCGTCGCTGAGGCTCGGGGCGGGAGCTTCCTCGACCACCTTCTGATGGCGACGCTGCACCGAGCACTCGCGGTCGCCGACATAGACCGCGTGACCATGATGGTCGCAGAAGACCTGGACCTCGATGTGACGCGGCCCGACGATGGCCTTCTCGATGTAGACCGCGTCGTCGCCGAAGCTCGAACGCGCCTCGCGCTGCGCGCCCTCGAAGGCACCGACCAGGTCCCCCGCGGCATGCACCACGCGCATGCCCTTGCCGCCGCCGCCCGAAGCCGCCTTCAACATCACCGGGTAGCCGATCTCGTCGGCCACGCGGAGCAGCTCCTGCCGGTCGCGCAGCGGCTCGGTCGTGCCCGGCACCACGGGCACCCCGGCCGCGGCCATGGTCCGGCGCGCGAGCGTCTTTTCGCCCATGAGATGCATGGCGCGGGACGGCGGGCCGATGAAGACGATGCCGGCCGCGTCGCAGGCGTCGCGGAAGCCGGAGTTCTCCGACAGGAAGCCGTAGCCCGGGTGGATCGCCTGGGCGCCCGACCGCTTCGCGACCTCGAGGATGCGCTCGCCGACGAGGTAGGACTCGCGCGACGGCGGCGGCCCGATGCAGAAGGCCTGGTCGGCCATGCGCACATGCAGGGACCGCGCGTCGGCCTCCGAGTACACCGCGACCGTCTCGATCCCGAGGGCGCGCGCCGCGCGGATGACGCGGCAGGCGATCTCGCCCCGGTTCGCGATGAGGATGCGTGCAAAAGGTCTCGTCATGCAGCTCTCTCCTGCCGGCCTCCCGAGGCCCCGCGGCGCGAGGCTGACCACCTGGGTACGCGGGCCTCGACGCGCTCCCGGATGCCCTCCCGCACGGCCCCTGTCAAGCTGGTCGCGGTTGCGCCGAACGACCCCATGCGCTACGCCCTCGCCATGAACGCGCGCCTCGCCTCGCTTACGACCTCGCTCTGCGCTGCCTTCGTGGCGGCGTGCTCACCGACCCCGCGGCCGACCGTGCTCGAGGCGTCGACCACCGCGTCGAGCCGCGAGAAGAAGGCGGACGGGACACCGGTCGACGACCCCACCGTGGTCGACCCCGAGGCGGTCACGACCCCGGCTCTCGGCGCCGTCGAGCCGCTGGTGGTCGTCACGATCTTCACCGACTACCAGTGCCCGAACTGCAAGCGCATGCACGACCTCGCAGCGCGCCTCGTCGATCGCTGGCCGGACGAGGTCCAGGTCCAGTTCCGCCAGGTGCCGCTGGCCATCCACCCGCTGGCGCGACAGGCCGCCAACGCCGCCCTGGCCGCGCACCGACAGGGCCGCTTCGCGTGCATGCACGCGGCACTGGTGCGTTCGCGCCTGGACTGGACCGGCTTCGACGCGCCCCACTTCGATCGGTTCCTGGAAGAGGTGCTCGTCCCCCATTGCGGGCTCGACGCAGCGCGCTTCGCTCGCGACCTCGTCGACCCGCGCATCGCGACCAAGGTGCAGGAAGACTGGAAGCTCGCGGGCGACGCCGAGGTCCCCGGCACCCCGACCGTGCTCGTCGATGGCCTGCGCGCGCGTCTGTGGCCACGGGCCGGCGTCGAGCCGCAGCTGCTCCTGAACGCGCTCGTGCGCCGGAACCTGCGCGAGGCCCGCGAGCAGCTCGCCCATGGCACCAAGCGCATCGAGCTGCCGGCGCTCCGCCTCTACGGCAACACCGGCGACGAAGAGCTCACGCTGCGCCTCCTCGACGCCGAGCGCTGAGCCTGCGAGCGTCAGCGGATGTTCACGACCGCCGAGGTCGCGGGGCGAATCGGGACCAGGTCGAGCCCGACCAGGACGACCTCGACGCGATGAGGCCCGGGCGAGAGGCCCGTCAACGTGACCGGTGAGGCCGTCGCCACCGCACGCACCCGCCCATCGACCATGACCAGCGCCGCGCCGCGCCCGACCTGGGGCCGGCCGCGCAGTCCGACCGGGTCGAGGGTGAGCCCGCTCACCGTGAAGGCGACCGCGACCGTCCCGTCGACCAGCGTGTTGGGCGTCGGGGCCGTGATGGCGACGGTCGGGAGGGCGCCGCCGACGCGCAGGGGCGACTGCGCGATCACCGCAGGCACGTAGGGCGTGAGGTCGCCCTTCAGGAGCTCGACCTCCATGACGTGCTGGCCGGCAGCGACCGGCCCGAAGGTGCCGGTGTCGGCCGCGATGAGCGCCGCCTGGCGCCCGTCGACCTTGACCGAGACCCAGCCCGTGGTCGGGCCCAGGGTCGCCCCGGTGACGACCACCTCGAGCCCCACCGCGGGCCCATACCAGGTGTTCTCCGGGCGGGGCGCGCGCACCGACAGGCGCGGACCCGCGCTCACGAGGATCGGCAGCTCGGCCTTGGCCGCCGGCACGACCCGCGATCCATCGCGGTGCCAGAGCTCGGCGATCAGGGTCTGCGCCCCGCTCGGCATGGCCGGCAAGGGGACCGTCGCGCTCGCGTAGGGACCCCACACGAGGTCGGGCCTGGCCCGCGTCGTCAGCGTCCAGAGCCCATCACCAGGCACCGCCGGGCCGAGCCCGAGGGCCCCGTCGAGCGAGAAGCCGACGACGCCGATCGTGACCGTGGCCCCGGGCAGCAGCGTCGCGTTCGGCAGCGGCGCGACCCACGAGACCCGCGGCGGCGTGACCCCGACGACCTCGAAGCGCACCGTGTCGGCGACTCCGTTGGGCAGGTTCGCGCCGGCCGCGTTGAGCGGCATCGTGACCGCCTCGTGCGGCCCCTCGGCGAGCGGCGGCACCGTGAAGAGGCCCGGCACGCCGACCTCGACGAGCACACCATCGAGCCACAGCCCGACGAGCCCTTCGGTCGGCAGGTTCTCGCCGACCAGGTCGAAGGTCGGCTCGGCCCCATAGACGAAGCCGCCGTCCTCGGGCGTGACGATGGCGACGTGCGGCGCGGTGTCGACCTGGACCTGCACGCTCGCCGGCACGGTGCCCGCGATGGCGCTGTGATCGTTCTCGTGCAGCGTCACCTTGATCGTGTGGAGCCCGGCACTCGCGATGGTGACCGGGAAGCGCGTCGTGGTCTCGAAGCCCTGGTAGACGTCGTCGACGAACACGTGCACGTGCCCCTCGCCAGGCACCGCAGCGGCGCCCGCCTTGTCGACGACGCTCAGGTTGTCGACCTCGACCTGGACGTCGAACGGGGCCCCGGTCACGCGGTCCCCGGGGCCAGGCGCGACGATGCGGACGCGCGGGGTCGGGTCGTACTCGAGGTCGATGATGTGCCCCACCGCCCCGGTGACAGGGGTGTGGTTGCTCCGGTGCAGGAATGCCTCGAGGGTGTGCGTGCCCTTGACCAGCGGCGTCAGCTTGGTCGTCGCGGGGTCGAGGATGGCCCACGGGTTCGTGTAGAAGTCCTGATAGACACTATCGATGAACAGGTGGAAGTGGCCGCGCAGGTCGGAGATCTCGCCGACCGGGATGAGCTCGAAGTTGTCGACCGAGACCGCCACCGCGAACGGGCCGCGCCCGATCCTGGCCCCGTCGGCAGGGCTCTCGACATGGATGGTCGGGCGGTCATCGACGACGACCGTGACCAACGCTTCGACCGGCGGCACGACCTGCGAGTGGTTCTCGTAGTGGAGGGCCACGAGGACCTCCCAGGTGCCCGCGGAGTCCGCCGTGAGCTCGAAGGTCTCGGAGAGGAAGAAGCCCTGGTACACGAAGGCGCCGCCGCCCTGCTTGCGCATGAAGGCGTGGAAGTGGCCGCGTCCGGGCACCGGGTCCGCGTTCGGGGCCAAGATGGTCTGCGACAAGGTGAAGTCCTCGAACGCGACCGCCACCGGGAAGCGCTTGGGGACGACCTCGCCCGGCCGCGGCGACAAGATGCTGACCGAGGTCTCGACCGCGACCACCTCGACCGTGCGCTTGGCCTCGACCGCGGGCGTGAGCGGCGTGCCCGCGTTGTCGACGAGGCGTGCCGTGAGCTGGTGGGTGCCCGGCTGCAACGAGACCTCGGCCTGGGTCTGGGTGAGGCGATCGCGCGCGACGACGCCGTCGACCAGGAGCTGCCAGCCGCCCTGGCCGGCGACCAGGGGGCCGGGGATGGCGCCCGCCGTGAAGACGAAATAGTGAGGCAGGACAGCGACTTTCACGGCACCCTCGGCCACGCGCGGGCTGGTCGGCAAGACCATGTCCAGGCCGGGCGGAAGGATGCGCGTCTCGAAGTCGACGGTCGCGACGACCGGGGGATTGAGGGCTTCGTTGTCGTAGCTGCGGAGCTCGACCTCGAGGCGATGCTCGCCCGCGGCGAGCCCGCTGAGAGACGCGGTGGTGCCGGTGAGAGCGCTCGCGACGAGGTTGCCATCGAGGGTCGCGCGCCAGGTGCCGTGGCCTGGCACGAGGTCGCCGTCGAGTACGAAGCGCTCGACCTCGAGGGCGATCAAGAGGCGCCCGCCATCGACCACCTGCGCCGCCTCGGGAGAGACGATGCGCAGCACCGGAGGCAGCGCGACCGAGAAGCTGACGCTGGCCGGAGCCGCCCCGGGCCAGGCCACGCCGTCGGCATCGACCAGGGTCGCGACCAGGGTGTGAGCGCCCGCGGACAAGGTCGCCAAGGTGCCGCTCGCGTTGGCGACCACGGTCGGCTCGCCCGCGTCGATCGCCAGCGCGACGCGCCCCTGGCGCGGACCGGTCGGCGCGGCGCCCGCGGCCAGCAGCGTGAAGTCCGTGACGGCGAAGGCATAGGTCACGGGCTCGCCGACCCCGAAGAAGGCGTCGTTCGCGGGGGCCGTCAGGGCAAGGGCCGGGACGAGGCGCGTCACGGTGACAGCGACTTCGTCCGAGACCGGAGGCGTCAACGGCGCGCCAGCCTCGACCAGTTCGGCGCGCACCGTCGCGGCGCCCGCGGGTGCCCTCAAGACCGCGCTGGATGCGGCGACGACGACGCTCGACGCGGCCGCCTCGGCGCCGTCCGGCCACACCGAGAAGCGCACCGAGAGACCGCGCGCGAGCGGCTCACCGACCAGCGTTGCCTCGACGACGATCCAGTCGCCATCGACGCTCGCCCTCGCACTCGGCTTCGTCACGCTGATGCCGAGCTCGCCGCTCGTGTCGGGCGTGACCGCGGTATCGCTGCTCGTGTCGGTGACCTGCGTGTCGGGCGGCGGCAGGTTCTTCACCGCCTCCAGGCCGCCGTCGAAGCCGCTGCACGCCGCGAGCGCAAGCCACCCCAGGCACGCCAGCACGCCGTGAGCACCCACCCTGCCCCATGGGTCCGAAGCCCGACCCGCGGCCCGCGACCCGATGCCGTTCATGCCTGCCTGCAGCTCCGTCACGGTCCCCCTCCGATCAGCGTCGGCACCCCATCGCGCACGAACGTCCCCACCCACGCCGCGAACTGTCGCTTCGCCCGCGCGTCGCGGAAGAGCGCGAAGTGCCCATCGTATCCATCGGGCTGCACCTGGATCATTACCGCGGTCGCCGCCCCTCCCGGCTCGGTCAGGTTCGCTTTGACCGGCGGCTCGAGCTTCTGGAACGCGGCGCCGAGATCCTTCAGCACCGGGTTCGCGACCGCGAGGCGCAGGGCGCGCGCAAAGGTCTCGATGGTGGCCGGCGGCGTGTAGGTGTCGCCCAGCCCATAGACATGCAGCACGTGCTGGACGCCGAGGGCGGCCGCGCGCTCGACCGTCGCGGCCCGCGCGTGGTTCAGCGGGTCGACCGGATCGAAGAGCCCCTGGATGAGGGTCAGCGCCGGGTGCATGTCGCCGAGCGTCGCGGGCACGAAGCCGTCGAGCTCCTGCAGCGCGATGGCCACCGCCTTGGGCGCATCGACCGGACTCTTCTTGGCGAGCAGCGACAGCACCAGCCCCGCCCCGGCACCCGACCACACGACCGCCCCGATCCCCGGCTCCCAGGCGGTTGCGAGCGGCCCGGTCGTCGCGCCTTGCGAGTGCCCGACATAGAGCACCCGGGTCGGGTCGAAGCGGATCGCCTCGCCGGTCGGGCTCTTGTCGGCGGCCAGCGACCAGGTCCCCAGCACGCGCACCAGCGCGAAGAGATCGGCCGCCCCCTGGACGAGGTTGCCGCGCGCCGCCAGCGGGTTCGCGAAGTTGTAGAAGAGGCCCTCGGGATCGAGGTCCACCCCGCGCCGCTTGCCGTGCATGGGGCCGTCCCATCCGACCGTGGCCACGTGTAGCGGGGCCGCCTCGGGAGGGCTGTCGGGCAGGGTCGCGGGGTCGATGTCGGCCAGCACGGCGCCGACGTCGCGCACCGCCGAGCGGAAGCTGCCGCCGGTCCCGTGCCCGTAGATCGCCACCGGCCAGCCGCCGCTCGGCATCGTGCCGTGCTTGGGGATCGTCATCGAGACACATACGTCCTCGGTGCCCTGCAGGATCGGTCGCCCTGCATCATCGAGCACGAGACCGCCCCCGTCCTCGGGACGCAGGTACGGACGTGTGCCAGCCTGCACCTTCGGCAGCGGCAAGAGCAGGTGCAGCTCGTAGAAGGCGTCGTCCTCCTCGAAGCACCCGCGCACGTGGGCGTCCCCGGTCAGCCCGTCATCGCAGGGCGACACGACCCCGGCCGCGCACTTCGTCAGCGCCTTGGCCTGGGGCATCGGGCTCGCCGCGATCGCCTCGCGGACCTTCGGCATGAGCTCGGTCGAGCGCTGCGTCGTGAAGACCGCGGCCGCGATGACCCGCCCCTTCGGCAGGGCCGCGCCCTCATCGGCGAGGTAGTCGCGCAGCGGCTGATAGCGATCCCACGCCACGCCCAGCTCGGGCTCGCTCGGACGGGCCTCTGCCAACATCGCCTGCATGTCCGCGTCGGCCCCGAACAGCGCCCCGTCGCGGGTCTTCACGCCCTCGCCGAGGATCACCGCATAGGTCGTCCCCGGCAGGAGCGGCGCATACCAGGCCGGGTGCACGCCGACGTAGCGCGGGCACACGTACTTCGACCCGCCGTCGGTCACGAAGTACCCGAAGTCCGGGGTCCACTTGTACTGTGGCGAAGCCTTGTCGATATTGACGAAGTACAGCGTCGGCTCGCCGGGCGGTGGGTTCTGGATGCCGCCGGCCCAGATCGACCCCAGATCGAAGCCGCGCGACAGGCGGAACAGGACGGCCGGCTCGTTCGAGAAGCCGGTCTGCACCTGCTCGGCCGCGTCGATGACCCGCGCCACCGGGTCGAAGCCGACGACGCCGGGCCCGGGGGTCGGGAAGCCGCTGAGGTCGACGCGCCCGTTCTTCATGCGGATGTCGTTCGGGAAGGGCAGCCGGAAGAAGTCGCTCGCTGTGCCCGCGCGTGGCACCTCGAAGTGCACGACCGGCGGGTCGACGAGGTCCTCGTTCTCGCACACGACGCCCGACCACGGCCTCAACCCGAAGACCGGCGACCCGGCCGCGCACGCACCGTTCGCGTCGCAGACGAGGCCCGCCTGGCAGTCCTGGAGGGTCGCGCACGCGGCGTCGATGTCGCCCGTGCCGGCCGCGACGCACGATCCGGAGAACCCCAGCGACAGGCACACGAGCCCGGCCTCGCAGTCCCCAGCAGTCGCGCAGGTCGTGCCGACGGCGCCGTCCCCGGCCGGGGTGCAGACGCCGCTCAGCGCGCAGTAGAGGCCGTCGGCGCACTCGGTGCTGGTCACGCAGGGCTGGTTCTGGGGCGTGACGCCCGCGGCCTGGCAGGTGCCCGCGACGCACTGAAGCCCGAAGCGGCAGTCGGACAGGGCACCGGCGGTCTGGCACGCCTCGCCGGTCTTCTTGCCGCCGGTCGGGTCGCGCGTGATGTCGCCGATGTCGAAGCTGTCGAGGTTGATGTCGAGGGCCGACTTGAAGAAGTCCCGACATCCCGTGAGCGCCGCGACGCACGCGACCGCGACCCCCAGCCGTGAGAGCCATGACCTGGACTGGCCACGCCCGACCTCAACCGAGCCCTCGTGTCCGTCGCGCGCGTTCGCCTCGCCCATGATGCCCCTCCGAATGACGCCCTCCGGGTCGCGCGGGAGCCTACCATCGCCGCGCGCTCGCTGCACCCCGCCCGCCTGGACCACGTGGGACTACGTGCGCGTGCGCGCGGGCCTCAGCGCGAGTCGCCGCCGCGCCGGCACCTGCACGGGCTCGCCGGTCGCGGGGTTCTTGGCGAGGCGCGGGCCCAGCGCACGGGCCTCGAAGGTGCCGAAGCCGCGGATGGCGACGGAGCGGCCGGCCGCGAGCTCGGTCGGGATGACGACGTCGAAGAGGGCGTCGACCACGCGCGCGACCTCGTCTTTGCCGAGGCCCGTGTGGCGCGCGAGGCTCTGGATCAGCTGGGTCTTGTTCATCGACGGACGACCCCTGGGAGCGCTTCCGAGGCGGCCCCCAGCGGGACCGACGGCAAGGTGGAGACGACGCGGCCAAGACTCCCACCACAACGGGTGACGTCCGGCGCGCGGCATACTACAGTCCCGCCGCCATGGTCGACCAGCGCCCCGAACCCCGTCCCCGTCGCCGCTTCCGGCTCCCCCGACTGCCGCGTCTGCGCGGGCGCGGCGCCTCGAAGGCCAAGAAGGAGAAGCGGCGTCCGCTCTCGGAAGAGATCAAGAAGCTCCCGAACCTGCTGACGCTGGGCCGCGTGGCCCTCATCCCGCCGGTCATGTACTTCCTCCTGCTCGACACGAAGCTCGGCAACTTCGTGGCGACGCTCTTGTTCTCGGTCGCGGCGATCACCGATTGGCTCGACGGCTACCTCGCGCGCAAGCAGGGCCTCGAGTCGCTCCTCGGCAAGTTCCTCGATCCCCTGGCCGACAAGCTCATCGTGCAGGCCGTGCTGATCATCGCGGCCGAGCTCGGGCGCATCCCAGGCTGGTTCGTGGTGCTCTTGCTGTCGCGCGAGATCGCTATCACCGGGCTCCGCGCCATCGCATCCTCGGAGGGGCTCTCGATCGACGTCGCCCAGTCGGGCAAGATGAAGACCGCGCTGCAGCTCGTCGGCCTCGTCGCGCTCATCCTGAACGAGCGCTTCACGATCGACTTCCTCATCACCGAGGCGTCCATCGACTTCAACGTGGTCGGCGTCGTGCTCCTCTCGCTGAGCATGGTCTTCTCGCTGCTCTCGGCCTTCACCTACTTCCGCGGCTTCGCCCAGGCGGTCGACGCACGCTCGAAGTGACGCCCGCGACCTCGCCCCATGCTTGACCGCCCGCGCGCATCGCTGCTACGCGGGGGACCCCGTCCGAAGGAGCCTCTCATGCGTCTTGGAACAAGCCTGTCGAAGTCCTGGACCATCGCGCTCCTCGTGCCGTTCGCGGGTCTCGCCGCATGTGACGGTGCGGCCACGGAAGACGACGGGCTCGACACCATCACGGCCGGCATCATCGCCGAGGGCTCGCCCGAGGCGCTCGGCATCCTCGGCTTCCTGAACGCCGTCACGACCACCGTGACCACGCTCGATATCACCGTCGGCCTCGACGCCCGCGCCGCCAAGGCCCTCGTCGCGCACCGCGACGGCCCCGACAAGGCCTTCGGCACGGCCGACGACGACCGCTTCGGGTCGGTCCTCGAGGTCGACTCGGTCGCCTATGTCGGCACCGCGGCCCTCGACAAGCTGCTCGCGTACTGCCGCAACAACAACCTCATCCCGCAGCCCAGCGACGTCCTCGGCACCTACCGCGACGTCCTCTTCACCATCGACGAGGGCACCAAGACCCTGGCGCTGGTCAACACCGCGACGCTCGAGCGCCTCGATGCGCTCATCGATGTGCGCGCCGCCAAGAACATCATCGCGGCCCGCCCCATCGCGTCGGTGCTCGACCTCTCGAAGATCACCTACGTCGGCACCAACGCGCTGAAGGTCCTGAAGGCCGCCGCCCTCGCCGGCCCGACCCAGCCGCCCGGCGCGACCGTCGCGGCCCACCTCGCCACGGCCTCGAACGGCCTCTGGCACACCAGCGAGTCGGACTACCCGTTCGTCGTCGTGCGCATCGCCGCCCCGCCCACCGGCTCGGCCGCGCTGACCACGGCCAACATCAAGTCGGTCCTGGCCTCGGTCTACATGAATCGCCCCGAGGAGCCGACGCTTGCCCAGCGCGACGTCGAGCTCGTGACCCTCGACAGCTTCTTCGACCGCTACACGGTCGTCCAGGGCTGGTGGGAGGACGACCAGCGCGTCCAGGCCCCGGCGTTCTCCGCGCTGCGCCAGCTCCTCGAGCGCGAGCTCACCGACGTCAAGGTGTTCCGCCTCGGCCGCCGCTCGGGCAACTATCTGATGGGCGCCATCGACGTCTTCATCCTGGGCCGCACCTCGGATGGCGAGGTCGTCGGCATCAGCACGATCTCCGTCGAGACCTGATCGCGGCGCCGGGTTCGAGCATGCCTTGTCTCGTTGGGTCTGCGCGTGGTGGGTGTGCTCGCGTGTGGTGGCCCGCTCACGCCGCCGCCGCTGTCGCCAGCCCTGCCGGCGACAAGACCATCGCCATCCCGAAGCCGGTGCCGATCGGCGCGATCCACCCGGGCTCACGCTGGGCCGACGACGTCGCGATCTCGGAACTCGGCCTCGTTGCAGATTCGACCGTCGGGCGCTATCCACCGCCCCATGCCGAAGCCCCTCGTCCAGCGCCACCTCGTCGCAGACCTGTCGCCGTCCCTCTGGGACGAGGTCTGGGAGTTCGCGTCGCGCTTCAACGAAGGCTCGCGACAGGCCTTCGAGGCGAGCCTCCGCGCCAAGCGCTTCCTCGTGACCCTCCGTGAGCGGCCGTCCAAGCGGCTCATCGGCATCGGCGCGATCGACGTTTACCCCTTCGACGGGCCGCGTGCAGACGCCCACGGCCGACCCGGCCGATGCATCGTCATCTACACCGGCAACCTCGCCTTCGAGCCCGGCCTCCGCGGATTCAGCCTGGTCCAGCGCATCGGCTTCAAGTGCTACCTCGAGGCCCGCCTGCGCCACCCGCTCACGCCCGTCTGGCTCTTCTACGACACGTTCAGCTACAAGAGCTACCTCATGCTCGCCAACAACTTCGGGACCTACTGGCCGCGCTTCGACCGCGCGACACCACCCGACGTCCTGGACTTCATCGACCGCCTCGGCCAGCACCGCTATGCGGCCGGCTGGGACGTCACGCGCGGCCTCTGTCGCGGCGGAGAGAGGCGCCTCCGCTCGGGCGTCGCGGACGTCACGCCCGACCTCCTCGACAACCCGTTCATTCGCTACTTCGCGGCGCGCAACCCCGGCTACGCCAACGGCGACATGCTGGCCGTGGTGGCTCCACTGAACGTCTCGAACTGGCAAGCCGTGTGGCGGCGGTTCTGGCAGCGGAAGAAGCGCAACGCCTCGCCCGACCTCAAGGTCGATCGCTGACCCAGCTCGCCCCGTCGGGCCCGACCTCGCGCTTCCAGATCGGCACCTCGCGCTTCAACAGTTCCAAGAGCTCGCGCAGCGCCTCGAAGGCGGCCGCGCGGTGCGCACTGCCAGCTGCCGCGATGACCGCGACGTCGCCGACGACCAGCCTCCCCACGCGGTGATGGATCGCCAGCCGCGTGCCCGGCCACTGCGCCTCACACGCGGCCACGATCTCCGCGAGCTTGGTCTGGGCCATCGACGGATAGGCCTCGTACTCGAGCTCGGTCACCGCTCGTCCGCGCGCGTGGTCTCGCACCACCCCCGAGAACGTCAGCACCGCCCCGTGCCCCGGCCCACCGACGAGCCCCGCCAACGCCGCCGCCCGCGCATCGTCCAGCACCTCGGGCCCCAGCGCGACCTTGGCCACACCCGCCCCGTGCTCGTCGCCCGACCCGCCCGCGACCGGCGGGATCAAGACCAGCTCGCGCCCCTCGCCGACCGCGGCGTCCAACGCCACGAACTCACCGTCGAGGGCGACCCTCACGCTCGGCATCAGCACGCCCAACGCCGGATGCCGTTCCACAATCGCGAGCACCACCGCGCCCACGGTCGCGTCGTCGGCGACCTCGAAGGTCTCGCTCGCGACCCCGACCTTCTCCCTGACATGCGCGAAGTACAGCGTCGCTATCGTCTTCATCGCCCCATCCTATCGACCCTCCCGCCCCGCGTCACCTGCGCCCCATGCGGCGTCGTCACGCGCAAAGTATCGACGCCGGTCTTTGACCTTTGCCGTTCAAGCTCGTAAATGATCGTTTTCGCACACCCCGGCACCCAATGCGTATCCGTGGTCGCGATCCCCCAGTGGGCGCGACTCGGACCGCGGCGTACCCGCATATCCAAGGCGATGACATGAACCTCGCATCGCTCGAGCTCCTCCTCGAAGCCGTCCCCGACGCCATGCTCATCGTGGACGAGGCCGGCATCATCGTCGCCGCCAACACCCAGACGGAGCGCCTTTTCGGTTGGACGCGGGCCGAGCTCGAGCGCCAGCCCATCGACCTCCTCGTGCCCGAGCGTTACCACGCACAACACGGTCCACACCGCGCCAGCTACTTCGCGGAGCCGCGCCCGCGGCCGATGGGCGCTGGCCTGGATCTCCTCGCCCGCAGAAAGGACGGCTCCGAGTTCCCATGCGAGGTGAGCCTCGCCCCAACCCACGTCGACGACACGAGGCTCGTCACGGTCGCGGTCCGCGACATCGCCGAACGGAAGCGCGTCGAGGAAAAGTACCGTCGCTTCCTCGACGCCGCCCCCGACGCCCTCGTCATCGTCGGCCCCGACGGCCTCATCGTGCACGTGAACTCGCGCACCGAGCAGCTCTTCGGACACGCGCGCGAGAACCTCCTGGGCCGCCCCGTCGAGGTCCTGATGGCCGAGCGCTTCCGCGGCCGCCACGAGCGCCACCGCGTCGGCTACTTCCACGAGCCGGTCGTGCGCGCCATGGGCTCGGGCCTGGAGCTCTTCGGCCTCCGCGCCGACGGCCACGAGTTCCCGGTCGAGATCAGCCTGAGCCCCGTCGAGACCGCCGAGGGGGTCCTCGTCGCCAGCGCCATCCGCGACATCTCCCAACGCAAGGCGGTCGAGGCCGTGCTCCACCGCGCCCACGAGGACCTCGGCGCCAAGACCGCCCAGCTCGAGGCCGCCAACCGCGAGCTCGAGGCCTTCAGCTACTCCGTCGCCCACGACCTGCGCGCCCCGCTCCGCGGCATGATGGGCTTCACGCAGATCCTGCTCTCGGACCATGCCGCCGAGCTCTCCCCCGACGCGCGCGACTGCCTGGACGAGATCAACGCCAGCAGCCGCAAGATGGGCGCCCTCATCGACGCCCTGCTCACGCTGTCGCGCGTCACGCGCGGCTCGCTCGAGCCCGAGCGCGTGGACCTCGGTGCACTCGCCCGCGAGGTCGCCGCCGAGCTCCGAGCCACCGAGCCCGAGCGCAAGGTCGAGGTCGTCATCGGCCCCCACCTCGAGACCACCCTCGACCCACGTCTCGCCCGCGGTCTCATCGAGAACCTCGTCGGCAACGCCTGGAAGTTCACGCGCCTCGTGCCGGACGCGCGCATCGAGATCGGCTCGACCGACCGCCTCGACGAGGGCGCGGACGTCGACGGCGAGCTCGCCTTCTTCGTCGCCGACAACGGCGCCGGCTTCGACATGGCGTATGTCGACAAGCTCTTTGCCCCCTTCCAGCGGCTGCACGCCGCCCGCGACTACCCAGGAACGGGCATCGGGCTCGCCACCGTCCAACGCATCCTGAGCCGGCATGGTGGGCGCATCTGGGCCCGCTCTGCGGTCGGCCAAGGGGCGACCTTCTGGTTCAGCACCCCTCAACGCAAAGAGGTCGCCTCATGAACGACACGCGACGCTACCTCCTCCTCGTCGAGGACGATCCCACCGACGAGAAGCTGGCACTACGCGCGCTCGCGCGGTCGAGTCGCGAGGTCCCGATCGTCATCGCGCGGGACGGCGCCCTCGCGCTCGAGCACCTCATCGTCCCGAGCGACGCCGGCGATGCGACCCCGCCGCGCCTGCCCGCCCTGGTGCTCCTCGATCTGAAGCTCCCGCGCATCGATGGGCTCGAGGTCTTGCGCCGCATCCGCGCCGACCCGCGCGCGCGCTTCGTGCCCGTCGTCATCCTCACCGCCTCGCGCGAAGACCGCGATCTGCTCGAGTCCTACTCCCTCGGCGCCAACGCGTACGTTCGAAAGCCGCTCGACTTCGACGAGTTCGCGGCCGCGATGGGAGCCATCGCGCAGTTCTGGCTCGGGCTGAACGAGCCCGCACCGCGAGGGGTCTCATGAGCGCGCCGCCAGCCAAGGCTGGCCCCCTTCACGTCCTGATGGTCGAGGACTCCCCGACCGACGCGAAGCTCGTCCTGCGCGCGCTCCGCGACATCGGCCGCGAGATCGTCTCGACCCGCGTCGACAGCGGCCCGGCTCTCACCCAACTGCTGTCCGAAGGCCCTTGGGACGTGGTGCTCAGCGATTGGTCGATGCCGTCGTTTGGTGCCCTCGACGCGCTCGCGATCGTGCAGGCCTTCGACCCCGACCTGCCCTTCCTCATCGTGTCGGGGACCGTCGGCGAAGAGCGTGCCGTGGCCGCGATGCGGGCGGGCGCACACGACTACGTGATCAAGGACAACCTCGCGCGCCTCGCCCCCGCCATCGAGCGCGAGCTGCGCGAGCACGCCGAGCGTCGTCTGCGCAAGCAGGCCGAGCTCGACCGGCGACGCGTCGAAGAGGCCCTCGCGCGCACCCACGAACAGTTGAGGCACGCGCAGAAGATGGAGGCGATCGGCCGCCTCGCCGGTGGCGTCGCCCACGACTTCAACAACCTCCTCACGGTCATCCTGAGCTACGGCACCTTGCTGCGCGAGAGCCTCCCGTTCAGCCCCGAGGCGGTGGCGGACCTCGACGAGATCTGCAACGCCGGGCAGCGCGCCGCCGCCCTCACGCGTCAGCTCCTCGCGTTCTCGCGCCAGCAGGTGCTCGAGCCGCGGATCGTCGACCCGAACGAGATCGTCGTGAACATGGAGCGCATGTGCACCCGCATCCTCGGCGAGAACATCGAGCTGCGCGCGGTCCTCGGGCCCGCGGTGGGCGAGGTGCTCATCGATCCGAGCTCGCTCGAGCAGGTGATCATGAACCTCGTCGTCAACGCGCACGACGCGATGCCGCGCGGCGGCAAGCTCACGATCGAGACCACGCGGCTCGACCTCGACGACGACTTCGCGGCGACCCACCTCGGCGTGGTCCCCGGCCCG
Organism: Deltaproteobacteria bacterium; assembly: GCA_016792665.1. Lineage (GTDB taxonomy): Bacteria > Myxococcota_A > UBA9042 > PHBI01 > PHBI01 > WYBB01. The sequence goes on from JAEUKJ010000340.1 coordinate 55,427, forward strand.
CACCTCTGCTTGAGCGTCAGCGACGATGGCTCCGGCATGGACGCGGCGACGATGCAGCACATCTTCGAGCCGTTCTTCACCACCAAGGAGCAGGGCAAGGGCACCGGCCTCGGACTCTCGACGGTCTTTGGTATCGTGCGTCAGGCCGGCGGCACGATCTGGGTCTATAGCGAACCCGGGCTCGGCACGACCTTCAAGGTGCTCCTGCCGATCACCATGGGCACCCCCACCGCCAAGCGCACGCCGAGGCCCGTCGTCGATCTCCGCGGCACCGAGTCGATCCTCCTGGTCGAGGACGACGACGCGGTGCGCGCCGTCGCGGCCGGCATCTTGCGCAAGCACGGCTATCAGGTGCTCGCCGTGGGGAGCCCGCTCGAAGCGCTCACGGTGTCCGATGCGATGCTCGATACCTTCCATCTGCTGATGACCGACATCGTGATGCCGGGCATGAGCGGTCCCGAGCTCGCCATGCGCCTGCGCGAGCGCCGCCCGAACCTCAGGGTCCTGTGCATGTCGGGCTACACCGACGAGGCCGTCATGCGGCACTCGGGGCTGGGGGCCCTGCCGCGCAACGGCAACCCCAGCGGCCTCTGGACCGAAGCCGGCTTCGCGTTCCTGCAGAAGCCGCTCGTCCCCGACGCGCTCTTGCGAAAGGTCCGCGAGACCCTCGCCTGATCTCGGGACGGGCTCCGCGAGCCATTCAATCTGAAGGGCGCACCGGTCGAAGTGACGGCCCTTCGACTCCGAGCTCGCTCCGATTCGAGCCCCTGATCGCGGGACTCGGCGGCTCGGAACTTGCTCGTGAACCAGGCCGAGGTGTCATGTTCGATGTCACGGCGGCACGTGTCCTTGCGCGGCTCATGGTCGTGCTCCCCTGGCTGGGCGCCCCGGGCTGCATCGAGTCCAGCGAGCGGCGCATGCCGGCGGTGGCCCCCGACACGAACGACACGAACGACACGAACGACGCGAGCACCGCGGACACCGACACGAGCACCGCGGACACCGACGCGAGCACCGCGGACACCGACGCGCGCACCTGCATGCCCGGCCATGCCATCGACGAGAGTGGGACCTGCGCGCCGTGTGGCGCCCAGACCGCGCACGGCCTCGCGGTCTATTTCACCTTCGACACCGAGAGCCTCGGGCGCGACCTCGGCGGCGGCGGACACGACGGCGTCGCGAGCCACCTGACCTCGGTCCCGGGCAAGCTCGGACAGGCCGCGCGCTTCGATGGGGTGACCTCGAAGCTCGCCCTCACCAGCGACACCAAGCTCGAGTCCTCCCGCACGCTCTGCGCGTGGGTGAGCCCGGCCGAAGCGCTCGGGCGCGGCGGTCCGATGCTGGTCGCCTCGGGCAACGACAAGGGTCCGCAGTCGCGCGTGGACCGCCTCGGCATCACGGCCTCGGTCGCAACACCCGGCACCTGCGGCTCAGTAACGCCAGGCTCGGCCCCCTATGCGGACACCAAGACCTGTGTCATCGGCGCGGGCCACATCGCCCCGCGCGCTTGGACCTTCGTCTGCTACGCGTGGACCGAACCTTCCAAGACGCTCGTCATCTACGTCGACGGCGCGGCGACACCGCTGTCTGACATCTCGCTCGTCAAGACCAAGCTCCGCGACATGACGGTCGGGGCCAACCCCACCGGCGGGGCCTCGACCCGCACCTACTTCGAAGGCGACCTCGACGAGGTCGCGCTCTGGGCCCGCGCGCTCAGCCTCGCCGAGATGGACGCCCTCTACAACGGGGGCGAGGGCTGCCTCATCCGCTGAGCGCACAAGGCACGCGCTCGGGCTCCAAGTCCGTTGAGGGATCGTCCGACCCCGGCTATGCTCCCGCGCCGACTTCGGAGGTCCCCCATCATGTCTGCGGGTCTCGCCGCCTTCCTCGCCCTGGCCCACGCGCAGCCGCGCCCGGCCAAGATCCCGCTCGTGCGCCACGTCACGGCCGACCTCGACACCCCCGTCGCTGCCTTCTGGAAGCTGCGACGCGGGTCGCACTCCTTCCTCCTGGAGTCGGTCGAAGGCGGCGAGAAGCTCGCGCGCTACACGCTGCTCGGCACCGAGCCCCGCGCCATCTTGAGCGCGCGCGGCCGCGAGCTCGTGACCGAGATCCCCGGTCACGCGCCGACCTCGACCTTCCCCGACCATCCGCTCGGCGCCCTCGGCGCTATCCTCGATCGCTTCGAGGGTGGCCCTGGCCGCGCGGGCCCGTCGCTGGGACTCGACGTCGCGACCGGCCTGGAGGTCGCCCTGCCCCGCTTCTACGGCGGCCTGGTCGGTGCCATCTCCTACGACGCCGTCCGCCAGGTCGAGCGCCTCCCCGACCGCCACCAGTCGCCGACCGACCCGCCCGAGCTGGTCTTCCTCGAGACGCGCGAGCTCCTCGTCTGGGACAACGTCGCGCACCGCGCGATGCTCGTGCACCTGGTCGACGTCTCCGAAGGCATCGCGCTGGAAGCGACCTACCGCGACGCCGTGGCCTCGCTCGACGCCCTCCAGGCCCGCCTGGAAGGCCCTCTTCCGCCGCTCCCCACCTCACCCTCGGCCACGCCCGAGGCGGTCACCGTCTCGATGGACGACCTGCGCTACGCGGCCGTCGTCGACGAGGCGCGCGAGCTCATCGCCGCCGGCGACATCATCCAGGTCGTCCTCTCGCGTCGCTTCACGCAGGCGCGCAACGGCCTCCATCCGTTCCTCGTCTACCGCACGCTGCGCGGCCTGAACCCCTCGCCCTTCATGTTCTACCTCGAGCTCGGTGAACGCACGCTGGTCGGCGCCTCCCCCGAGCTGCTCGTGCGTCGCACGGCGTCGACCCGCGAGGTCGAGGTCCGCCCCATCGCCGGCACGCGCCCGCGCGGCAAGACCCCGGAGGAAGACGAGCGCTTGATGGCCGAGCTGCGCGCCGACCCGAAGGAGATCGCCGAGCACGTGATGCTGCTCGACCTCGGCAGAAACGATCTGGGCCGCATCGCCGAGACCGGCTCGGTCACCGTCGACGCCGTCATGGTCTTCGAGCGCTACAGCCACGTGACCCACCTCGTCAGCCACGTCCGCGCCACCGCGCGCCCCGACGTGGGCCCGGCCGCCACCGTCGCCGCGACCTTCCCGGCCGGCACCTTGTCGGGCGCCCCGAAGATCCGCGCCATGGAGATCATCGACGCGCTCGAGGACCACCGCCGCGGGACCTATGGCGGCGCGGTCGGCACGGTCGGCATCGACGGGTCGCTCGACCTCGCCATCGCCATCCGGACGCTTGCCGCCGATCCCGAGACGTTCACGGTCCAGGCCGGAGCCGGCATCGTGTGGGACTCCGTGGGCCAGACCGAAGCCGACGAGACCCGCAGCAAGGCCCGCGCGGTGCTCACCGCCATCGACCGCGCGCGCGCCGCCTTCGCGCCCAAGGAGGTCTCCCGATGAAGCTGCTGATGATCGACAACTACGACAGCTTCACCTTCAACCTCGTGCAATACCTCGGCGAGCTCGGCGCGACCCTCGAGGTCGTGCGCAACGACGCCCTCACCGTCGACGAAGCCCTGGCGCGCCGCCCCGACGCCTTCGTCATCTCCCCCGGCCCGTGCTCTCCGAAGGAGGCCGGCATCTCGGTCGAGCTCATCCAGAAGGCCTCGGGCAAGGTCCCGCTGCTCGGCGTCTGCCTCGGCCACCAGTCGCTGGCCGCGGCCTATGGCGGCTCGATCATCCGCACCGGCCTCATCATGCACGGCAAGACCTCGCCGATCTCGCACCGCGACAGCGACATCTTCAAGGGCCTCCCGAACCCGTTCGCGGCGACCCGCTATCACTCGCTGATGGCCGACCCGGCCGATCTCCCGGGCTGCCTCGAGGTCACCGCCTGGACCGACGACCCGCGCCCCGACGGCACCACGCGCCGCATCATCATGGGCCTGGCCCACACCACGCACCCGACCTGGGGCGTCCAGTTCCACCCCGAGTCGATCCTCACGACCGCTGGCAAGTCCCTCTTGAGGAACTTCCTCGCGCTGGCCGGCGAGGCCCGCACGCTACTGGGTGCGGCATGAGCGTGAACGACCCCTTCAAGGAGTCGCTGCTGCGCGTCGCGGCCGGCACCCCGCTGTCCGAGTCCGAGGCCTACGAGGCGACCTCGGCCATCATGGACGGCCCGGTCTCCGAGCCGCGCATCGCCGCCTTCCTCACCGCGCTGAAGGTCCGCGGCGAGACCTCGGACGAGCTCACCGGCGCGGCCCGCGCGATGCGTCAGCGCGTCGTGCCGATCGCGCATGGCTACGACCGCCTCCTCGACACCTGCGGCACGGGCGGCGACGGGACCCACACCTTCAACGTCTCGACGACGGTCGCCTTCGTGTGCGCGGCCGCCGGCGCCAAGGTCGCCAAGCACGGCAACCGCGCCGTCTCCTCGTCGGTGGGCAGCGCCGACGTGCTCGAGGCCCTGGGCGCTGCTATCGGCCTCACCCCGGTCGACGTGCTCCGCTGTATCGACACCCTGAACGTCGGCTTCATGTTCGCCCCACGCCACCATGGCGCGCTCGCGCATGCGGCCCCGGTGCGGCGCGAGCTCGGCTTCCGCACGATGTTCAACCTGCTCGGCCCGATGACCAACCCCGCGGCCGCCACCCACCAGCTCATGGGCATCTTCGACGGACGCCGCCTGAACCAGGTGGCCGAGGTGCTCATGCGGCTCGGCGTGCGCCGCGCGCTGGTCGTGCATGGGCCAGGCGGCATGGACGAGCTCGGGCTCGACGGCCCGTCGCACGCGACCCACCTCATCGATGGTCGCCTCCACACGATGACCATCGACCCGGCCCCGCTCGGCCTCAGCCCCGCCTCGACCGCGGACCTCAAAGGCGGTGACGCGGCCTTCAACGCCACGATGATCCGCGAGGTCCTGGCCGGTCGGCGCGCCGGCGCCGCAGCCGACATCGTCGCCTTGAACGCGGGCGCGGCGCTCTGGGTCGCCGAGCTCGCCGAGTCTCTCGCCGACGGCGTCGCCCTGGCCCGCGACATCCTCCAGCGGGGCACGGCCCTGGACGTCGCCCAGGCCTTCATCGACCTCACCCGCACCCTGGCCGATGCTTACGTCTCGGGCGCGCCCGCCGACGGAAAGGCCCACCGATGAGCGTCCTCGAGTCCATCGTCCAGCGCACGCGCCAGCGCCTCGCCGAGTCGCCGCCCCACCTCGAGGCCCTCTGCGCGCGCGTCGAAGACATGAACCAGGCCCTGCCGCCGCTCGACGTGCTGGCCGCGCTCCGGGCGCCCGGCCACCGCATCATCGCCGAGCTGAAGCGCCACTCGCCGAGCCTCGGCGCGCTGGCCCCCGACGCCGATCCCTTCGCGGTCGCGACTGCGTACGCCGACGCCGGGGCCGCGGCCATCTCGGTCCTGACCGAGCCCGAGCGCTTCGGCGGGAGCTTCGCCGACCTCGACGCCGTCTCGCGGCTCGTGCATCCGCGCGGGGTCCCGACCCTCTGCAAGGACTTCGTCGTCGACCCGCGCCAGGTGCTCATGGCCCGCGCCCACGGGGCGAGCCTCGTGCTCTTGATCGTCCGCGCCTTGGACGACCAGGCCCTCGTGAGCCTGCGCGAGCAGATCGAGTCGCTCGGCATGCAGGCCCTGGTCGAGACCCACGACGCCCACGAGATCGCGCGCGCGGTCGCCACCGGGGCCAGGATCATCGGCGTCAACAGCCGGAACCTCGACACCCTGGTCATCGACCTCGCGGTCGCCGAGGCCCTGCGCGCCGCCATCCCCGCCGACCGCATCGCCATCGCCGAGAGCGGCATCGAGTCGTCGGCACATGTCGCGCGGCTCGCCCGATCCGGTTATCGTCACTTCCTGGTCGGCTCGAGCCTCATGCGCCACGCCGACCCCGCCGCACTACTCAGAGAGCTGATCAACGCCGAAGGCCTGGCCGAGCCAGGCAGCCCACGGAGTGATAGCCACCCCGACGTGAGGAGCCCGTGAGCGACGATACGGACACGATGGAGGTCGCGCAGGCGCACCCCCCGAAAAAGAAGATGCCGTACATCAAGTTCTGCGGCTTCATGAACGCGCGCGAGGCAGCGACCGCGGTCTCGCTGGGGGCCGACCTCATCGGCATCAACTTCTGGCCGGGCTCGCCGCGCGCCATTCATCTCAAGCTGGCGCGCTCGATCCACGAGGCCGTCAAGAAGGCCTCGGCCGAGCGCAACAGCAAGCGTCCCGCCCGCACGGTCGCGGTCATGGTGAACCCCGACGCCGAGCTCGTGCTCGAGATCCTGCGCGAGGTCGAGCCCGACATCCTGCAGTTCCACGGCGAAGAGCCGGTGCACGTGTGCCGCTACTTCCGCCACCCGTTCATCAAGGCCTTCCGCCCGCGCGGCTCCGGCGACCTCAAGGCGATCGCGACGTACACCGGCGGCTACAACGTCGGCTACCTGCTCGATGGCGCGCGCGACGACGAGTACGGCGGCACCGGCAAGATCGTGTCACCCGCCCTGGCCACCGAGGCCTTCCAGTCCATCCCGCGCGGCTTCCTGGCCGGAGGCCTCACGCCCAAGAACGTGGCCGGCCTCGTGCGGCAGATGTCGCCCTACGGCGTCGACGTGGCGAGCGGCATCGAGATGCGCGTCGGCATCAAGAGCCTGGACCTCATGGCGGAGTTCATCCGCGAGGTGCGCGCCGCCATCGAGAACCCGCTCGGGCTCTGAGCACGGCGCGCCTGGTTTCCCAAGCGCGCCTGCCCGGTTCGGCGAGTCGCGGCTAGTCGTAGTAGTAGATGACGTCCGCGCTCTGGATACACGCGACGCCTTCGCTCACGACCGAGTTGCTGGCCGTGTCGAAGCAGAAGCACTCGAAGTTGATGCACGTCCCGACGATGATCTCCGTGCTCGTGGCGTGGTCGATCGTCTGGTCGAGGAGCGTGACGCCCGCATCGAGGAGGTCCACGAAGTCGGCCTGGAGCTGCACCGAGGTCGCGTTGCCACCCGACTGGTTGATGGCGCCGAGGTCCGCGATATAGCCGAGGTTGGTCGCCTGGAAGGAGACCTTGTCGGCGGTCGCGGCGCTGACGATGGCGCCGAGGTCGGCCTGGCGCTGCGCGATGAAGTCGTTCTTGGCCGAGATGTTGCCAAGCACCGTGGCGAGCTGGTCGAGTCGGCCGTTGTTGGCCTCATCGTAGCTCGCGATGAGCTCGTTCCGCGCCGCCAGCGCGGCGACCAGCTGGCCTTGCTTCTGCTGGAGGGAGGCCTGGGCGCCGAGGATCTCCGCGTCGAGCTGCGCGATGACGGCGGTGTGCGAAGCCACTTCGTTCTGGAGCTGCTCATCGAGCTGGAGATACGCGTCGTTGGCGTCCTGGTAGCTCCCGTAGGTCGTGCCCTCGACGACCCAGGTCTGGGGATCCTCGACCACGATCGGGGACGCGCCGAGCGCGGCGAGCCGGCCGGCGGCGTTGTCCAGCGACGCCTGGATCCCGACGCGGCTGTCGAGGTAGGAGGCGATATCGTTCTGCAGGTTGGCGATGTTCGCGTCGAGGCCATCGATCTGCTTCGCGTGGTTCGCGAGGTCGACGCTGTACTGCTGGTCGGCGCGCGCGATCAGCACATCGACCTGCGCCTTCTGCGCCAGCAATCCCTTGAGGTCGTTGCCCGCGTTGATGATGTCGACGCGCGGCGGGGCGATCTCGCTGTGGCGGGTCTCGAACGCCGCGATCTTGCCGATCGCCTCGCTCTTGCCGAGCTGGAAGCGCAGCAGATCGAGCGAGGTGCAGCCGGGGTCGCTGGACGCGGTGACCGACGTGCCATCGTAGTGGTAGCAGAAGAGACGCGGCACGCCGAAGGGCGTGTACTCGGTCTTGACCTCGTCGCCACCGTTGAGCGGGTGCTGCGAGCAGGTGAGGCCACCCGTCGGCCCCGTCACCGGGACGTCGAAGTGGATGACCGGGTAGCTCGCGTTGCTCGCGGTCCAGCCGGAGGTCATCTGGGTCGCGTCCGAGGCGGTCGCGAAGAGCGACACGCTGCAGTCGGCCTGGCTCTGGTCGATGCCGATGGCGATGTTCCAGAACTTCTTCGCGCAGGTCTCGCCGTCGCAGTCGAGGTCCTCGCTGCCGGTGTAGACGGCATACTGCCACACCGCGTCTTCGAGGTCCGGGTCGGGGTTGAGGGCGGTGTACGCGTTGCCGGGCGCGATGCTCGGGTCGAGGGCGATCGTGTCGCCACCGCAGGTGACGCGCACGTCGCCGTCGATGTGCAACACGGTGTCGCCGCCGGGACCGCCGGTGCAGGCGATGGCGGCGACGACGGTGTCACCGCGCGAGCCGTCGGCCTGGAAGAGGAGCTGGAGGGCGTCGTCGTTGGCGTCGGTGCAGTCGAACTTCGCCGAGCAGAAGATGTCCTCGAAGTTCACCGCGATGTCGAAGAAGCCCTGGTTGGCGTCGCGCATGATGGTGAGGTTGAAGGTGACCGCGGTGTCCTGGTTCTCTTTGCAGTCGAACGCGAGCGTGCAGCCTTCGGCGCCGCAGGGGTTCTGCCAGTTGGACTGGCCGTCGTCGGCGATGTCGTCACCGCCGGCATCGTAGAGGCCGTCGACCCACACCGTGACGGTGTTCGACTGCACGCCGTTCGGGCCCGACGCATCGCACGGCCCGACGTAGCTGATGTCGCCGCCGGGGCCGCTGCCGTATTGCCCCGAGCAGATCGTCTCGTCGCCGTCGGCCCACGAGGTCAGGGGATCGCCCTTGGACCACACGGTCTCGTTGGCGGCGTTGGCGACCCGAAGGTCGAAGCAGGCCTGGGCGATGCCGGGCAGGGTCAGGGGGAGGGTCGCGATTTGCACGGTGCGCCCCGGGGGCGCCGTGCCGGTGTCCGCGCAGGCGACGAGGGCCAGCGCGCCCGCAAGGGACGAGCAGAGGAGAGCTTTCATTGACGGCTCCGAGGGTAGGCGATGGGGGCTGTCCGTGACGGAACGCCGGGGAGGCCGCCGCGTGGCCTTGGGTCACGAGCCTCTTCCCGGCACCGCGGCGATGCCGCGCAACATGACCTCGGGAGCCCGCAACTCCATGAACGAGGTTCACCCGAGCATTATCCCAATCGGAACGCGGGGAACAGGACAATCGCCGAGGGCCAGAGAAGACGTGAGCTCGGACCTGTCCATGCGACCGGTGTACGCGGTCCGTGATCACACCTAGCCTCGGCCACCATGGAAGAACCCGCCATTCCCGGTGTCGCCCGGCCACCTCTATCGAGGCATCCGAGCCGGCCTGGAAGCGTTGGTCGCGACCTGGGGCGAGGCCAAGGTGTTCTGCGGCGACCCGCGCCTGCAGGTCGGCCCTGACACCCTCATGATGAACGGCCTGTCGGCCATCACCGATCTCGCGTCGGCCCAGCGCGCGCTCGACACCATCGTCACCCAGGGCGAAGGCGCCGCCGACCATGACGACCGCTCGCACTATGGGCGCTATGTCGCGCTCCGCGACGAGCTCTCCCGGCTGCTCGCCATCAACCCCGCGTTCGCTCCGGCACACGCGGCCGCGAGGAACCCGGTCATGCGCCGACCGATCGACACCGAGGATCGGGTGTGGATTCAGCGCGAGCCGGCGGCCACGCTCCTCGATGCGGGCAACGCCATCTACGCGCTCATGCTGCGCGCCCTCGGCGGCCTCTTCGGTCATGCCATCACCGACGTCACGACGCGCGCCGCGCTGGTCGACGGCGCCATCGACGCCATGCACGCGCTCGCGTCGGTCGCGACCTATCTGCCGCGCCTTCCCGCGACGGACGACGACGACGGCCCGCGCGCCGGCTTGACCTTCACGATGTCGCGCATGCCGGAGACCTTCCCGGACGCGCCGCGAGGCCTCCGCATGCTGGCCGAGTCGGCGCGCGCCATCGCTGCAACGCTCACGCGCGTCGCCATTCCGTTGGATGCGCGCTTCGAGCGCGCGCGAGACCTCGTCGCGACCATGGGCGCGCGCTTCGACGAGCAAGCCGCGAGAGAGGCGAAGTCAGCCCCGGGCGTGGCCGCGCCGCCCCCTGCCACCGCCGTCGCGACGACGCCCCCGACGGAGGTCGTGGACGGCGTCGAGATCGTCCAGGGCGAGCGCCTCGAGATCCGCTTCGAGGCGGCGCGCTGTATCCACTCGCGCCACTGTGTGCTCGAGACTCCCGAGGTGTTCCTGGCCAACGTCGTCGGTCCGTGGATCCACCCGGATAACGCACCCATCGATCGCCTCGTGCACGTCGCGCGCACCTGTCCGTCGGGGGCCATCACCTACACGCGCAAGGACGGAGGGGCCGACGAGGACGTGCCGCCGGTCAACCTGATCCGCGTGCGCGAGCGCGGTCCGCTCGCGTTCTCCGCGGACTTGCAGATCGCGGGCGAGGCGCCGCGTCTGCGTGCGACGCTGTGCCGCTGCGGCGCCTCCAAGCGCAAGCCGTTCTGTGATGGCTCGCACAACCTGATCGGCTTCGACGCGAGCGGTGAGCCGCCCACCACGCCGACCGAGCCGCTGGCGGTGCGCGGCGGTCCGCTCGTGGTCGAGCCGCTCCAAGACGGCCCGCTGCGCGTACGCGGCCCGATGGAGGTCGTGTCCGGGACCGGGCGGACGATCAATCGCCTGAACCAGGCCAAGCTGTGTCGCTGCGGTGGCTCGTCGAACAAGCCGTTCTGCGATGGCACTCATGCCAGGAACGGCTTCAAGGCCGACGGCACCTGAGCACCTGGCACGCGCCCGAGCCACTCGGTGACGATAGAGGCTGAGCGGCCCACACGCGTGCCGGATGCCTCGACTATGCGACGAGCTCGACGCTCGACGTGATCGCCACCGAGCCGCGCAGCATGTGGGACACCGAGCAGTACTTCTCTTGCGAGAGTGCGACCGCGCGCTCGAGCTTCTGGAGCGGGAAGTCACCGCCGGCCCGATAGTGCAGGTGGATCTTCGTGAAGACGGCCGGGATGGCGTCGGCGCGCTCGCCGTCGACCGACACGTCGAGGTGGGTCACCGTGTGGCGCCCCTTCTGCAGGATGTTGAGCACGTCGATGGCGCTGCACCCGGCGAGGCTCGCGAGCAGCGCCTGCATCGGCCGAAGCCCTTCCTCGGAGGCGCCGATATCGGGCGAGCCGGCGAGCATGATGGACGCGCCGTCCTCGTTCGTGCCCTTGAACTGGGCGCCGTAGAGTCGCTCGAGCTGGACCTTCATCGCGTAGCTCCTTCGAAGAGACCGGACGACAGGTAGCGGTCGCCGCGGTCACACAAGATGCAGACGACCACGCCCGAGTCCAGGCCACGCGCGACCTCGACGGCCGCCCAGGTGGCCCCGCCCGCGCTCATGCCGACCGAGATACCGAGCTCCTTGGCGAGGCGTCGCGTCATCTCGGTCGCATCGTGCTGCGTGACATCGACGTAGCGATCCACCCGTGGGGCCTCGAAGATCTTCGGCAGGTAGGCCTCGGGCCAGCGGCGGATCCCGGGGATCTTCGCGTCCCCATCAGGTCGAACGCCGACGATCTCGACATGACTCGCCTGCGCCTTGAAGAAGCGCGAGCACCCCATGATGGTCCCGGTCGTGCCCATGCTCGAGACGAAGTGCGTGACGGTCCCGTCGGTGTCGCGCCAGATCTCCGGGCCGGTCGTCGCCTCGTGGGCGCGCCAGTTGTCGGGGTTCGAGAACTGGTCGAGCATGAGGTACCCACCTGCCGCGACCTTCGCCCGCGCGTAGTCGATGCAGCCCTCCATGCTCTGCTTGGCGGGCGTGAGGATGACCTTGGCGCCGTAGGCCTCCATCGAGAGCACGCGCTCGCGCGTCGCGTCCTCGGGCATGACCAGCTCGATCTCGTAGCCCTTCATCGCCGCGATCATCGCGAGCCCGATGCCGGTGTTGCCGCTGGTCGGCTCGATGAGGCGCACGCCGGGGCGCAGCTCACCGCGGGCCTCGGCCTGCTCGATCATCCACTTGGCCGGACGGTCCTTGACGCTGCCGCCAGGGTTGTTGCCCTCGCACTTGCCGAAGAGGCGCACGTCGGCCGAGCCACCCGCGGCGGTCACCAGCGGCGAGAGGTCGACGAGAGGCGTGTTGCCGATGAGATCGAGAGCGCTGAGAACCTTCATGGTCTCGCCACCCTGCCCCGCTCCCCGCCGAATCTCAAGCCCGTTCGGCGGCTCGTCGGGCGACTGTGACCGCGAACACGCATGTCGGCTCCGCCGCTTGGCCGCGCTCTACTTGTAGTTGTAGGTCGGCGCCGGAATGTAGACCGACTGGGGAGCGACGACCCACTCGAGCGGCTTTGGAAGCTCAGGAGAACTGCTCGGGCAGCGACACATCCTTCGTGACGGCGCGCGCGAGCCGCGAGAGCAGCACCAGGAACGCGACCAGCGCCCAGATGACCAGGCCGAGAGCAGTGAGCCCGAGGAGGAGCGCCATGACAGGGATCCTGCCCACGAGCAGCAACATCAAGAAGAGGATGACGGCCACGCCGATGAGCAGCATGACGGTCACGGCCTGCCTCGAGAGGTCCTGTCGGCCGATGTACTCGGCGGTCGCCTTGAGCGCGCCGAGCAGCGTGAAGATCTGGGCGAGCCCCACGATGCGCGCGAGGATGTCCCAGAGGCCGTTCGAGCCGAGGTCGCGGACGCGGATGTCGCCCAGGAGCGGCACGAGCGTGATGATGCCGATGATGAGGCCGATGACCGACAGGATGAGCGCGCCAGTCGCCGCCCCGCGCGCGCCGGAGTGGTCGGGGATGCGCGAGATCTTGTTGAGGCCGACGATGCCGAGGATGGAGAGGCCGATGCCGATCGCGGCGGCGACCCGCGTCAACGTGATGAGCGACTTCATCGCCTTGTAGCTGCCGCTGCTGGCGATGGCGTACGAGATGAGGGCGACGATGAGCCCGAAGACCACGGTCATCAGGGCATACGAGAAGTAGATGCGGAGCCCCGAAGCGACCGTGCCCCAGCTCTCGTCCTGCGCCCAGTCATTGTCCTGCGCCATGCCCACTCCTGCGATTGTGCTCCCTCGAAGGGTCGCCCACGGACGCAGCGTCGGCAAGAGCACCGGGCTATTTGCCGAGTGCACCCTCGACGGCGGACACGACCTCAGGGGCCAGCGGATCGACCGACGACGCGAAGCGCGCGACGACGAAGCCCTCACGATTCACGAGGAACTTCGTGAAGTTCCACTTCACCTCGCCGGCCAGGTCGCCGGGCAGGTCCTCGGTCAGGGTCTTCCAGAGCGGCGACTTCGGACCCGGCCCGGACTTGGTGATGCGCTGCTTCTCGAAGACCGGGAAGGTCACCTGGTAGGTCTTGGAGAGGTAGTCGCGGATGGTCTTCGCGTCGCCCGGCTCCTGCCCGCCGAAGTCGTTGCACGGGAAGGCGAGCACCTCGAGCCCGCGCTCGCGATAGCGCTCGTAGAGCGTCTGGAGCCCTTCGTACTGCGGCGTGTAGCCGCACTCGCTGGCCGTGTTCACGATGAGGAGGGCGTGCCCGCGCAGCTCGGAGAGCTTCATCGCCGAGCCATCGAGGAGCTTCACGTCGTGGTCGATCTTCGGGCCCAGGGTTCGCCCCGCGTCGCGCGGCGTCGGTCGAGGTCCGGGGGCCTTGTCTGCGGTCGGCTCGGGCGGGGCGGCGCGAGCATCATCGCCACCGGCCTTGCACCCTGCGCCGACAGCGAGGGTGAGGGTCAACACGGACACGAGCCTCGGCAGCGACCACGAACGCATCGCGACTATCCCTTGCCGAGCGACTCCCAGACGAGCTCGGCCACGTCCTTGGCCTTCACGGCCACCTGCTTGGCCCCTATGCCGTCCTCCATCATGAGGTTACAGAAGGGGCAGGCGACCGCGATGGTATCGGCCTGGGTCTCCATCGCCTGCTCGACGCGGGTGTGGTTGATGCGCGCGCCGCGGTGCTCTTCCATCCACACGCGCGCCCCGCCGGCCCCGCAGCACATGCCGGTCGTGCGGTTGCGCGCCATCTCCTTCAGCTCGAGGCCGGGGATGGCCGTCAGCGCCGAGCGCGGCTGCTCGTACACCTCGTTGTAGCGGCCGATGTAGCAGCTGTCGTGATAGGTCACGCGCGTGACCCCCTCGGGCTTGTTCTTCGGCTTGATGCGCCCGGTGCGGACGAGCTCCTCGATGAGGACCGAGTGGTGCACGATCTGGAACTGACCGCCGAACTGCGGGTACTCGTTCTTGATGGTGTTGAAGCAGTGCGGGCAGTGCGTGACGAGCTTCTTCTTCGCGAGGCCGGCGCCGTTCATCATCTCGACGTTGGCGGTCGCCTGCTGCTGGAAGAGGTACTCGTTGCCGGCGCGGCGCGCGGGGTCGCCCGTGCACCCTTCGTCGTTGCCGAGGATGGCGAAGCTCACGTTCGCCTCGCGCAAGAGGTTCACCAGTGCGCGCGAGACCTTCTTCTGGCGCTCGTCGTAGGCGCCGGCGCAGCCGACCCAGAAGACGTACTCGGCGTCGGGCTTGTCGGCGAGCAGCGGGATGTCGAGGCCGTCGGCCCACTTGGCGCGGTCCTTGGTCGGCAGTCCCCAGGGGTTGCCCTTGGACTCGAGGTTCTTGAAGGTCTGCTTGAGCTCCTTCGGGAAGCTCGCCTCCATGAGGACCAGGTGGCGGCGCAGGTCGATGATCTTGTCGACGTGCTCGATCATGACCGGGCACGCCTCGGAGCACGCGCGGCAGGTCGTGCAGTCCCAGATCGCCTCTTCCTTCACGTCCTCGATGAGCGACTTTTCGTGCTTCTCGACATCCCAGCCGGTCGCGTCCTTCTCGCCGACGACGAGCTCTTTCTCGCGGGCGTAGAGGTGGTCGCGGATGTCGAGGATCAGGAACTTCGGGTTGAGCGCCTTGCCGGTGATGGTGGTCGGGCAGTTGACGCTGCAGCGGCCGCACTCGGTGCAGGTGTAGGTGTCGAGGACCTGCTTCCAGGTGAGGTCGCGGGCATCGCCGACGCCGAACTTCTCCTGCTTGTCGATGTCCTTGATCTGCTCGATGGCGCCGCGCGGCTTCAAGTCCGCGAACAGCACGTTGGGGATCGAGGTGATGACGTGGAAGTGCTTGGACCCGGGCAGCAGGTTCAGGAACACCAGCACGATGCCGATGTGGGTCCAGTAGGCCATTTCCTGGAGCGCCATGAGCGTGCCCGACGAGACCCCCGTGAAGAGGTGGGACAGCGTGCCGGCGATGGGGGCATAGGCGAGCTCGGACTGGATGGCGGCCGCGCGATCGGCGGCGACGTGGCCGATCTTGGCCCAGTCGAAGAACATCGCGCTCTCATAGCCGGCGTCCTTCTGGGCGAGCGCGTAGGCGAACACGTCGAGCAGGATGTCGGAGATCATCAAGCCGCCGATCATGCCGAGGATGACGAGGGCCTCGGCCGAGAACGAGAGGCGCTTGGGCTTGGTGACGACGCGGCGGTAGGCGGCCCAGCTCACCCCGAAGATGACGACCAGGGCGGTGATCTCTTTGATGAGGGTGTAGGGGTGGTGGATGAAGGGGATCTGCGCCCCGGGGATGAAGGCGCACACCATGAGGTAGAGGGTGCGGAGCTGGAGGACCAGGAAGCCCCAGAAGATGAACGCGTGCATGAGGCCCGCGCCCTTCTCCTTGAACATCTTCTTCTGCCCGAAGGCGTAGGTCATCACGTTGGCAAAGCGCCGCGGGAGCTCGGTGAAGAAGCGGGCGCGGTGCTGGGTCGCCAGCAGCAGGCGGAACTTCGACTGCATCACGACGGCGAAGTAGCCGAACGCAGCGAGCAGGGCGAAGACGAGCGGGAGCCAGCGGATATCGTTCATGAGGGCATCATCCGGTGGAAGCGGAGCATGTGGAAGGGGACCCCGAGGTCGGCGCACTTCTTCTCGCGGTGCGAGCGTGGCAGCGACGCGAGGAGCTCGTCGACCGAGCCCTCGCCGCGCAGCTCGAGGCCAGCGGCGGTGGCCTCGTCGATGACCTGGTCGACGTAGGCCGGGACGTCGGTCTTGACGACCAACATGCCGGTCTCGGGGACCAGACGCGAGGCGATGAGCGCGGTGAAGTCCGAGGTGAAGACGCGGCGCTTGTGGTGCCGCTTCTTCCACCACGGGTCGGGGAAGAGGACGTGGATGCCGTCGACCGAGCCCTCGGGGACGAGCCGCTCGAGGTGCGGGCGGGCGTCACCCTCGATGACGCGGACGTTGCCGAGCCCGTCGCGCTGGGCACGCTCGCTGGCGGCGCGGACCCACTCGCGCTTGATCTCGAAGCCGAGCACGTGGGCGTCAGGCAGATTGCGGGCGAGGTCAAGGAGGTAGTGCGGGCGGCCGAAGCCGATCTCGATGTGCAGCGGGTGATGCGCCACGAAGGCGCGCGTGACCGCGTCGTCGCCGTCCCGGCGATAGGGGGCGAGGACGTACGGATGGTCGACCGGCGGCACGCGCGAGTGCTGGGCGCGCACCTCGAGGTCGCCACCGATCAAGCTCGAACGCCTGACTTCGCCAGGCTGCTCAGAGTCGATCAAGCCATTCTGCGCGCTTGCGTCCTTGCCCACGCCCCGGGAATAGCCTCACCGGCTGCTCCACGCAAGCCGATAGTGCTCGCAGTGCGGCCTGGCTCGCGGGTCGCGGCGACGCGGTCGTCAGCCTTCACTCGCTCGCGTCTGCGATGGCGGGGCCTGCCTCACTCGCATGCGTCCACACCCCGCCACCACATCACACCGACCGAGCGACGCCTGCTCAGGGCGCGGCTGGCGCGTCGCCCCCCGCGTCCCCGCCGCCGCCCGCGCTGGGGTCCTCGGCGTCCTCGGCCGGCGTCGCCGTGCCGGCCGCCGCGAGCAGCCTCCGCCAGTCGCCGACCAACGACTCGCGCGCCTGCCGGGTCGCCGGCGCGTCGCCCTTGTGCACCTTGTCGACGACACGCGCGAAGGTCGCCCAGGTCTCCAGCGCGTCCCGCCGCGCCGCGAACAGCTCGGGCGAGCTCGGGTTTCCGAGCTTGTCGAGGCGCGCCTGACGCACCTTCTGCAGGCTCGCGCGCAAGGCCGTCGCGGCGGCGGTGATCGCCGCGAGATCGCTCGCCAGCTCGGGCAGCGGTCCCGCCAGCGTGCGCAGCGCGGCCTCGACGTCGGGGCGGCGCAGACGCTCCTCGAACTTGGCGTGGTAGGCGACCTCGACCTCGAAGGGGCGGTTGATGAAGGCCAGGCCGTCGGCATAGGCCAGGCGTAGGACCAGCGTGGCGGCCGCCGCGACCTCGGGCCGCTCGTCGTCGGCCAGCGCCGTCAGCAACCGATGGGTCTTGCGGTGGCGCCGGTCGTGCAACTTGTCGTTGTCGTTGGCCTCCTTCTGCGCGGCGGCCAGCGTGGCGTCGACCGTGCCGCCCCCCAGCTTCGTAAGGATGCGGTTGCGGGCATCCACGAGCTCGGAGACCCACGACGCGAGTCTTGGGTCCTTCAGGTGGTCGGTGAACCGGAGGGCGTTGTCGATCAAACTGGCGAGCATCTCGGCGGTGACGAGCTCGAAGGCCATGGGAAACTCCTTGGGTGGGGAACTACGATCGACTGTGACGAAGCTCCCACCGTCCGTCAAGAGACCCACCGAACACCGCCGAGCCCATTGCGCCGGACGCTGCGCCTCCTCCACCCTCCCCTGGCCCCGCACCCACCCCGGGCAGGAGACACCGACCCTCGCGGAGGTCCCACTCCAACCCCAGGGACCGCCGAGCGACCCTCCGAAGGGTCTCCGCCCCGACCCCGGGGATGGCCGACGACCCTCGGGAGCCCCGGGGGCCGTGCCGCTCGCCGGTCGCCAGCGCCACCCCGAGCGGCCAGGAGCCGGGACACGCCCCCCGACTTTTGCTATGAGCAGCCGGATGAAGCACCGCACCGCGCCGCTCCTGCTCGCGACCCTCGGATCCGCCATCCTCAGCCTCGCCTGCGCCTCCGCTCCCACGCCGCGCGTCGACCCGCCCGCGCCCTGCCCGGCCTGCCCCACCGCGAGCTGCCCGGCAGAGTCGCCCCCCAAGGCCGACGCCTCGCCACTGCGCTTCGACAACACCCCGCCCATCCCGGACACGCTGCGTCAGCGCCTCTTGCGCTACCTCGAGGCGCGCTCGGCGGCGCTCTCCGACCTGTCCGCCGATGGCACCCAGGTGCTCGTCGCGACGCGGCTCGGAGCGGCGTCTCAGATCCACCGCGTCACCCAGCCAGGCGGCGCCCGCACCCAGGTCACCTTCGAGGCCGAGCCCGTCTCGCGCGCGACCTTCCTCCCCACGCAGGACGCCTTCGTCTTCGTGAAGGACCAGGGCGGCGACGAGAACTACCAGCTCTTCCGCACGGCCGGCTCTGGCGAGACGCGCGCCCTCACCCCGGCTGGCAAGCGCGTGAACGACTTCCTGGTCGCCGACGACGGCCGCATCGTGTGGAGCTCGAACGCCCGGAACGGCGCCGACATGGACCTCTGGATCGCCGCCCCCACCGGCGAGCCGCGCCTCCTCGTCGCCGTCACCGGCCAATGGGCCCCGCTGGCCTTCTCCCCCGACGGCCGCCAGCTCGTCGCCCAGGAGTTCGTCTCCATCACCGAGCAGCGCCTCCACCTGGTCGACCTCGCGACCGGTGGCACGCGCAACCTCACCGCCAACGGCAAGGCCGCCTACCGCGACGCACGCTTCACCCGCGACGGCCGCGCCCTCTTCGTCCTGAGCGACCGCCAGGGGGACCAGGTCGCGCTCATGCGCCTCGACCTCGACCCAGCCGCGACCGCGCCCTGGCGCCCGCTCCTGCCGTCACTCGCGTGGAACGTCGAAGAGCTCGACCTCTCGCACGACGGCAAGTCCCTGGCACTGGTCGTCAACGAAGACGGCTACGGGGCCCTCCACCTCTACGACGCCGACACGCTGCGCGAGCGGCCGCGCCCGCCCCTCCCGCGCGGCGTCATCTCGTCCCTCAACTTCGCGCGCAAGGCCCGCGTGCTCGCGTTCACCGTCAACGGCTCGACCACCTCGGGCGACGTCTACTCCTTCGACCTCGACAAGCGCCTCGTCTCGCGCTGGACCGCCTCCGAGATCGGCGGCCTCGACGCCTCGCGCTTCGTCCAACCCGAGCTCGTCCGCTATCGCACCTTCGACGGCCGCGACATCCCCGCCTTC
This sequence comes from Deltaproteobacteria bacterium, assembly GCA_016792665.1. Lineage (GTDB taxonomy): Bacteria > Myxococcota_A > UBA9042 > PHBI01 > PHBI01 > WYBB01. Next base: position 74,512 of record JAEUKJ010000340.1, read on the forward strand.
GCGTACGTGCCGACCGGCGCCTCGCCGACCGCCAAGGTCCCGGTCGTCATCAACATCCACGGCGGCCCCGAGTCCCAGGCCCGCCCCTCGTTCTCGCCGCTCGTCCAGTACCTCGTCAACGAGTCGCGCGTCGCCGTCCTCGTGCCCAACGTCCGCGGCTCCGACGGCTACGGTAAGGCCTACCTCGCCCTCGACGACGGCGAGAAGCGCGAGGACTCGGTAAAGGACATCGGCGCCCTCATCGACTGGATCGCGACCCGCCCCGAGCTCGACGCCTCGCGCGTCGCCGTCATCGGCGGCAGCTACGGCGGCTACATGGTGCTCGCCAGCCTCGTCCACTTCGGCGAACGCCTCCGCGCCGGCATCGACGTCGTCGGCATCTCGAACTTCGTGACCTTCCTCGAGAACACCGCCGCCTATCGCCGCAACCTGCGCCGCGCCGAGTACGGCGACGAGTCCGACCCCGAGATGCGCGCCTTCCTCACGCGCATCTCGCCGACCACCAACGCCGCCAGGATCAAGAGTGCCCTGTTCGTGGTGCACGGCGCCAACGACCCACGCGTGCCGCTCGGCGAGGCCGAGCAGATCGCCGCCGCCGTCCGCAACAACGGCCACGATGTCTGGAAGCTCGTCGCAATGAACGAGGGTCACGGCTTCTCGAAGCGCGAGAACCGCGACGCCTACATGTCGCTCGCCGTGCTCTTCCTCGAAAAACACCTCGCCGCACGCTGACCCGAGCGAGCACGCCTCCCATCGCGCGCGCGCTTTGTGTACTCTGCCTGCGTCGCGGCGGCCGACCGCCGCGCAGGAGCCCCGATGTCGTCACTCAAGTCGTTCGCTCTCTCGGGCATCGTCGCGCTCGCGACCCTCGCGGCCTGCTCGTCCGATGACGCCGCCCCGACGGTCCACACGGCCGCGCTGCTCGGCGACTCCGGCGACCCCTACCTCCTCGCCGCGCCCGCCACGCGCAGCGGTGCCTCGGCCGCCGCCGACCAGTCGCGCTTCTACCGCATTGCGGTGCCGGCCGATCACCAGGGCCTGCGCATCGCCGTCCGCGCCACCGCCAAGGTCGATGCCTGGGTGCGTCGCGGCGGCGCCCAGGGCGGCGCGCTGGCCTCGGGTGCCGACCTCGCGCGCCACACCTTCTTCTTTCCCCAGGACCAGGTCACCGCCGACAGCGACTGGTGGCTCGAGGTCAAGCCTCGCGCTGCCGCCACCATCGACGTCCAGGTCGAGGCCCTCTACGCCCGCCCCCTGACCTGGGATGACGGCGCCACCTTGCTCGGCACCCAGGCCGCGACCCGTCCGGCCAACGCGTTCGGCGACCACCTCTACAAGATCAACGCGACCCTCGCCCGCTACGGTGCGTGGCGCAACGTGCTGCGCGTCTCGGCTGGCGAGGCCGACCTCTTCCTCTACCCCGGCTCCTTCCCGCCCGACTGGTCCAGCTGGAACGGCACCGCGGTCGGCTCGGACGCCGTCACCCTGGCCCAGCCCGAGTTCCAGGAGAACCAGGTCTGGTACCTGCGCGTGCGCGCCGGTTCGAACGACGCGAACTGGTCGCTGCTCTCCGGCGACCTCTTCGTCACCGACTTCGGCGCCCTCGCCAACGACGCCCCGCGCACGCTGACCTACGATGTCGGCGGCGTCGCTTACTTCAAGACCGAAGCCCAGGCCGACACGCTCGCGTGGCGCCTCCGCGCCGCCGGCGCCCAGCTCTACATCAACGACACGCAGGCCCCGGTGCCGCGCTACGGCGCCTCGACCTGGGACTACCGCTACGACGACGAGGCCCTCCTCGTCCCGAGCTACCTCACCGCGCGTGGCTACCTCGTCGCGGTGACCGGCACCGGCACGACCGTCTCGGTCGACTCGAAGAAGCACACGGTCATCGATCCGCTGACCGTCGGCGGCGTGACCAACGGCTTCTCGTTCACGGTCTCGAACACCGACGACGCGGGCTTCGGCTATCGCACCTACAAGGTCGTCGTCCCCGTCGATCAGATCGCCTGGCAGGTCGCGCTGAAGCCCCTCTCGGGCGAGGTCGACCTCTACGTCGCCAAGGAACGCGTCCCGAGCGAGCTCCTGAACCAGGGCCTCTCGGAGATCGCCGGCGTCACCGACACCGTGACGCTCGTGCCCCCGAGCCTCTCGAACGGCGTCTTCTACGTGACCGTCAAGGGCCGCGCGCCCTACTCCTTCCAGCTCGTCTCTGGCAACCCGACCATCACCGACATCGCCTTCGTCAACGACCCGACCCCGGTCGACAACGGTGCGGCCTTCACCGGGCTGGCCGGCTGGCGCTACTACCGCGTGCCCGACATCGAGTCGCAGGTCGGGGCACTCGGCTGGATCCTCGAGCTCGAGAACCAGGTCGCGGGCACGCAGATCGCCCTCCGCAGGAACGCCGTCCCGGGCCGCTGGAACTACCGCGACACCAACACCTACGGCCAGCTCAGCTACACCGAGCACATCGACCACCAGAGCGCGCTCGGCTTCCTCGAGCGCCCGAACCACCCGGCCGACATCTGGTACATCGGCATCTATCAACCCAGCGCCGCGCTCGGGGCCTTCAAGCTGCGCACGAAGGTCATGACCGCGACCGACCTCACCTTCAACGGCGGCTCGCTCAACGTCTCGAACCAGACCTCGGGCCGCTGGCGCTACTTCAAGGTGAACGTCCCGGCCGATGCCCAGGGCTGGGATCTGCGCCTGGACCCGGTCACCTCGGGCCGCCCGCACATGGTCGTCCGCGCCGAGCTCGTGCCCGGCACCTTCGGCAATGACCCATGCTGCTACCCGCCGATCTGGGGCCGCGACGAGTGGCTCTCGGGTTGGCAGTGGGCCGCCTACGCCGACCTCACGCGCCGCCCCACCCAGTACATCGCCAACCCCGAGGCCTACATCGACGAGTCCGGGCGCATCCTCACGGGCGGCATGGGCAACCCGATCCGCCAGGGCGTCTTCTACATCGGCGTCTCCGACGTGTGGACCACCCCCGACGGGGTTCCCATGTCGTACACGCTGAAGTCGCGCGGCATCGGCACCGGCGCCACCTGGAGCCTGCCCATCCAGACGCTCGCCTTCGTCAACGGCACCGCCACCGTGACCGGCCTCGCCCCGCGCGAGGTGCGCGTCTACAAGATCGACGTGCCGGCCAACGCCAAGAGCTGGTTCCTCGAGCTCACGCCGACCGTCGGCGACGCCATGATGGCCATCCGCAAGGACGTCGTCCCCAACGTCGAGGCTGGCTACTCGACCTCCGACACCGCCTATGGACGCACCGGGGCGCGGCGCCAGAAGAACGGCTACGAGCTCTTCTATCGCTATCCCGAGTACGACAAGACCGCCCTCGAGGGCGGCACCTACTACGTCATGGTCGGGGCCGAGGGCGCGGCCACGGCGCAGGACAGCGTCGTCCGCGGTGGCACCACCAGCTTCACGCTGAAGAGCTGGGGTGAAGCGACCATCACCGATGGCGTGCTCACGACCGAGGCGCCGCTCACCTTCTCGAACCAGACGCTGCGCTACGGCGAGCAGAAGGCCTATCGCTTCACGGTGCCCGACGGGGTCTCGAGCATGGAGATCCGCATGGCCCGCAGCGCGGGCAATCCCTACATGAACGTCACGCGCTCGGGCGTGCAGGCGACCCCCTCGCAGAGCTACGCCGCGGCCGAGGGCGGGCACTACCCGGCCTACTCCGACGACGACATCATCACCGTCCAGGCCCCCGCCGGGACCTACACGATCACCGTCACGGCGCAGACCGCGAGCGGCCCGACCCCGGAGATCGGCGCGAGCTACGGCCTCGAGATCACCGCGCGCGGCGAGAGCATCATCGCGCTGAACGGGGGCACGGCCGCGGTCGTCGACCAGGACAGCCAGACCTGGCGCTACTTCAAGGTCACCGTGCCCGAGGGCCCGCTGGGCTGGGATCTGCGCCTCGAGAACGTCGTCAGCGGACGCCCGCGCATGGTCATCCGGCGTGACGACCTGCCCATTCAGTTCTACACCGACCCGTGCTGCTACCCGGCCCTGCCGCTGCGCACCGAGTGGCAGACCGGCTGGACCTGGGCCCCGGCCGGCGAGCTCACCCAGCGCAACTACGCCTACTACGACGACCAGACCTACCAGGGTGGCGCCGAAGAGTACGGCCGCCGCGTGTCGATGGGGCTCGGCTCGCCGCTCGAGCCCGGGACCTACTACGTCGGCATCTCCGACACGTATCAAGGACAGACCGGCGACCCGATGAGCTACGAGCTCGTGAGCCGCGGCATCGGCATCGGCAACGACGGCGACGGTCACCCCTGGCTCGTGCAGGTCGAGGACCTCGACTTCGCGAGCGGCACGTCGACCAAGACCCTCGACCCGCGCGAGCACGCCTACTACCGCGTGCAGGTGCCCGAGGGCGCCAAGAGCTGGGAGCTCTTCCTCGAGCCCTCGCTGGGCGAGGCCATGATGGCCATCAACCGCGCGGCCCTGCCCAGCGCGGACGCGTCGAGCTCGTACGGGACCGAGAACGGTGGCGCGCGCCGCCAGAAGACCGGCTACGAGATCTTCTATCGCTACCCCGACTACAACACCGAGGCGATCCCCAGCGGCACCTTTTTCGTCGGCGTCGGCGCCGAGGGTCAGGATGCCTACTCGTCGAGCTACGTCGGCCAGGGCCCGACCACGTTCACGCTGCGCAGCGAGGGCGAGGTGCCGGTGACGGTCGCCAGCGCGCCGCTCGGAGGCGAGCCCATCCGCTTCGCCCATGAGACGCTTCGCTACGGCGAGCAGAAGGTCTTCCAGTTCGAGGTCCCCGACGGCACGAAGTCGATGGAGGTCCGCCTCGAGAACAAGGTCGGCCGGCCCTACATGGCGATCGGCAAGAGCGCCAAGATCCCCGTCCCCGCGCAGTATTACGCCGCTGCCATCGGCGGCGACTACGGCTTCGCGCAGGGCGAGGGCATCACCACCGTGGCCGACCCCGCCGGCACGTACACCGTCATCGTCAGCGGCTACTGGCACGACCAGCAGGGCGCCGTCGATTCGCAGTTCGACCTCGTCATCGAGGCCCTGGGCGAGACCGCGCTCGTGTTCAACGGCGGCGACGTCGCCGTCACGGCCCAGCCGACCCAGACCTGGAAGTACTTCCGCGTGAACGTCCCCGACGCCAAGGACCACGGCCTCCTCGGCTGGGACCTCCGCCTGGACGGCGTCACCAGCGGCCGCCCGCGCATGGTCATCCGCCGCGACGACCTCCCCGACAGCTTCTACACCGACCCGTGCTGCTACCCCGCCCTGCCCGGCCGCGGCGAGTGGCAGACCGGCTGGCGCTGGGCCCCGGCTGGCGAGCTCACGCAGCGCAACTACGCCTTCTACAACCAGGTGGACTACACGGGCGGCGAGGAACAATACGGCCGCCGCGTCTCGATGGGCCTCGGCACGCCGCTCCAGCCCGGCGCCTACATCGTCGGCGTCTCGGACACCTACACCTCGGCCGGCCCTGCGATGACCTATCGCATCGTCTCGCGCGGCATCGGTATCGGCCTCGAGTCGGCCGAGGCCAACGCCATCCCGTGGTCCATCCAGGTGCGCGACCTGCCCTTCGGGACCGAGGTCACGGCTCAGAACCTCGCCCCGCGCGAGCACATCTACTACCGCCTGCAGGTGCCAGAGGACCTCGAGAGCTGGGCCGCCGAGCTCGAGCCGACCCAGGGCGAGGTCATGCTCGCCGTGCGCGAGGGCGCCCTCCCCAACGCCGACGCCACGCAGAGCTACGCCTCGGACGACAGCTACTATCGTATGGGCACGCGCCGCCAGAAGAACGGCCGCGAGTGGTTCTACAAGCTGCCCTGGTACGACCAGCGGACGCTCCGCGGCGGCACCTTCTACCTCGCCGTCGCAGGCGAGGGCGAGAACGCCTACAGCTCGAGCTACGTCGGCCTCGGCCCGAGCGCGTTCAAGCTCCGCACCATGGGACCCGTGCCCATCGCGGGCGGCATCGACAACGTGGTCGCGACCCAGCCGCTGACCTTCGCCAACCAGCAGCTCGCCTGGGGTCAGCAGAAGTACTACCGCCTGCGCGTGCCGCCGACGGTCGACGCCTTCGAGGTGCGCCTCGCCAATCGCGTCGGCAATCCCTACTGGGTCGCCGCGGTCGAGCCCTACTTCCAGCCGAAGATGCCGCAGGGCACGACGCCCTACTACTACTCGGCCGAGGGCGGGACCTACCCCGATGGGGCCAACGACATCGCCGACCAGATCGTCGGGGTCACGGGTGACGTGACCATCGCGGTCTACTCGAACGGGTCGGAGCAGGTCGACAACAGCTACGACCTCATCGTGACACCAATTGCTGTCAAGAACCTGGCCTGGGATGGCGGCGACGAGGCGGTCACCCTGAAGGACCGCGAGACCGCCTACTTCAAGGTCGAGGTCCCCCAGGACTGCGACGGCGTGGCGCAGGCCGGCTGGATCGTCACGCAAGAGGTCACGCGTGGACAGGTCTCGGTCGAGGTCCGGAAAGACACCCTGCCGCGCGCCCCGACCGGGCCCGCGTCGCTCACGACCAGCGCCAAGCAGACCGTCATCGTGCCCCCCTTCCTGGAGCCCGGCACCTGGTACGTCGCCGTCAAGGCCACGGGCAACGCCGAGGTCCGCATCACCACCGAGGAGGTCAAGGAAGCGCGCCACTGGACGATGCCGAAGAAGAACGTCAACGCGACGACCCCGGGCCTCAACCATCCCTTCTTCGCCGACACCGGCGTGAAGGACGACGGCACGCCCATCTCGAACCAGGGCACGGGTGACCAGGGCGTCGACCTCGGCGAGGGCAAGTACCGCTTCTACCGGGTGACCATCCCGGCCGACAACGGCGGCCTCTTCCGGACCCGCATGGAGGCCATCTCCGGCAACCCGCAGCTCTACATCCGGCGCGGCGCCGCCCCGACCTTGAACAGCATGCCCTACCCCTACGGCTACCAGTACATCGACTATCGCGACGAGCGCGAAGGCAGCTCGTACGGGCACTGGGTCACGACCGACACGCGCTACGGGCCCGAGCTCGCCCCCGGCGAGTACTGGGTGGCCATCTATGCGCAGGGGTCGAACGTGCGCTACCGCCTCTCGCTGGACGTCGGCGTCGTCCAGGACCTCGCCCTCCGCGGCGGCGCCATCACCGGGCACGCCCTGGCCGCGGGCGACATGCGCTACTACCGCGTGACCATCCCGCAGTCGTCGACCCAGGCCAACACCGGGACGCCGGTCGACTGGACCCTGACGCTGACCCAGCAGAGCGGCGACGCGCTCGTGCTCTTGCGTGAGGACGTCCCGCCCGGCCTCTACACGGCCGTCCCGCAGCCGAACCAGGGCGACTACTACCTCCGCGACTGGAACGGCGATCGCAACGGCTACATCTACGGGCTGAACCAGCTCCCGAACCTCGACAACACCGGCCCGAAGACCTTCTCGACCCCGGTCTTGAAGCCCGACACGACCTACTGGGTCGGGGTCTACGCGCGCACCGACACGGTCTATGATCTCGGCTCGCAGGCCTCTGCCGCGACCCTCAAAGTCGACGCCACCCTCGCCTACCGCGGCGCCACGCTGGACACGAACGTGCCCGCCGGACAGTCGCGCCTGTATCGGATCGATGTGCCGGCCGATGCCGCGCGCTACCTCCACACGGCGACGGTCAATGACGGCGTCTGGCTCCAGCTGTCGGCCGGCTATGTGCCTCCGGGCCCGCCGAACCGGACCTACGCGGACTGGACCAACTCGGGCTACGGCTACGCGTCCAACCTCGACCGCCCCCTCGAAGCACCCGGCGGCTACATCGGCAACTTCCCGTGGGTCGCCAACGAGAGCTACTACCTCGCCGTCGAGAACACGACCGCCACCACGCAGAACGTGCACGTGGTCTTCGATGGGCGCCCGGCCAACGACGACTCCGACACCGATGGCCTGCCCGACGGCTGGGAGTACAAGTACTTCGGCGGCCTCTACTACGACGCCACCTCGGACTACGACGGCGACACGCTCAGCAACGGCAGCGAGCTCGCCCTCGGCACTGATCCGACCCGCCGCGACACCGACAACGACTCGGTCGACGACGGCCTCGAGCTCATCGCTGGCGCCAACCCGCTGCTCGCCGACACCGACCTCGACCAGGTCTGCGACGGCTCGGACTCGGCGCCGAACGACCCCAACGAGTCGGGCAAGATCATCCGCCTCGTCATGGGTCGCTACGACCGTGGCAGCTACGGCAAGAACTACGGCTCGAACGAGCACACCACGCGGCTCGCGGCGGTCTTCGCGAAGGACCCCTCGGCCCGGATGCACTGGCTCCACATCCAGGGCTGGGACATCGAGTCCGCCAACGAGGTCGAGGTCTTCCTGAACGGCGTGTCGCTGGGCTTCCTGCCCGTCGGCGGCAACAACGCCTTGTCGACCCCGGTCCTCTTCATGGTCGACTCGAATGACCTCCTGGCCTACGGCGACAACCGCCTCGAGCTCCGCCAGAAGACCAGCGGCGAGACCTGGGGCGCAACCCAGCTCGGCCTCTTCACCTTCGGCGAGAGCTTCGGCTTCGACCCGACCCAGGCCTACGACACGCGCCATCCCCAGGGCATCGATCTGCGCTGGAAGGGGCTCACCGACTCGTTGCTCGAGCTCCGCGCCTTCGACCTCGATCGCCCCGACGAGATCAGCGTGACGCTCGATGGCGGCGCCTTCCTCGGCAAGCTGGTCCAGACGGACAACAACGCGTGGACGCCGTACCTGCAGACACCGTTCGTCGCGGCCGATCACGCAGCCGCCCCGACCTCCGGGTGGCGCATGCTCGCGGTGCGTCCGCGCGCCGACTCGGACGGCTGGCAGTTCCGGCTGGTCGACCAGCGCCCCATCCTCTCGACCTTCGGGACCGAGCAGAACTCCGGCGAGAACGGGCACGCCCGCGGCGAGGTCCACTTCCTCCTGCCCGACGGCAAGCCCGAGCTGCGCGAGCTCGTCCTGCAGTATCGGGTGAGCGACGGCGAGTCGGTCGCCCTCACGCGCACGAGCGGCAAGGCGCTCACCTGGGCCTCGGCGAACTACTACACGTGGAGCCCGAACACCGCGTCGTTCTCGGCCGCGGGCGCCTCGGACGAGGTCGCCGTCAAGCGCATCGCCTCCGAGCCGCCGGCCTCGTACGTGGTCTTCGCGGTGGCCGTTCGCTACTACGGCCCCTGCACCGACTTCGACCAGAGCGGGGTCCTCGACTGCGAAGAGGTCTGCGAGGATCTCGACCAGGACGGCGTCGACGGGCGCGGCCCGCTCTGCGGGACGGGCACCGACTGCGACGACAACAACCCGGGGGTGGGCGCGGCCGACGGCGACGCCGACTGCGATGGCGTGCCGGGTCAGATCGACTGCGACGACAACGACCCCGAGGTCACGACGACCTCGGCGACCGACGCCGACTGCGACGGCGTCGTGACGGCTGACGACTGCGACGACTTCGACCCGACCAACACCCGCAGCCCGGCCGGCGACCTCGACTGCGACGGCGTCGCCGACGGGTCCGACTGCGCGCCGAGCGACCCGCAGAAGCCGAACTTCGACGCGGACTGCGACGGCACCCCGACCTCCAGCGACTGCAACGACCAGAACCCGAGCCAGCCGTCCAACGACGCCGACTGCGACGGCTCGCCGAGCGGCACCGACTGCGACGACAACGACCCGTCGGTCCAGACCTGCCCGACCGGCTGCCTCGACAACGACGGCGACACCCACAGCGGACGCACGGCCAGCTGCCTCGACGGCGACGACTGCAACGACGGCAACGCCACCAGCACCTACCGCGCCATCGACGCGGACTGCGACGGGGTCGTCTCCGCACTCGACTGCGACGACGCCAACGCGGCCGTCACGCGCAGCCGCACCGAGGACGGCGACTGCGACGGGGTGCTCGCGGCCGTGGACTGCGACGACACCAACGCGGCCATCACCAAGGTGCGCGACGCCAACGACGCCGACTGCGACGGGCTGCCGGCCCCCATCGACTGCGACGACCGCGACCCCAGCGACACCCGCTCGCGCGTGAACGACGCGGACTGCGATGGCATCGCCAAGGCCGTCGACTGCAACGACAACGACGCCGCGGTGACCGCGCTGAACGTCGGCGACCACGACTGCGACGGCATCGCCACCGAGCTCGACTGCGACGACCAGGACCCGAACGACACGCGCTCGAAGGCGGGCGACGCCGACTGCGATGGATCGCCGGCGGGCGAGGACTGCGACGACCAGGACCCCACGGTCCAGGCCTGCCCGGTGTGCCTCGACGCCGACGAGGACGGGCACTTCGCCGAGAGCGCGACGTGCCAGAAGGGCGACGACTGCAACGACGGCGACAAGACCTCGACCTGGCGTGAGGTCGACCGGGATTGTGACGGCGTCAAGACCGACGACGACTGCGACGACGACGACGCCGACTCGGCCGTGGTCGCCGACGACGCGGACTGCGACGGCGTCCCGACCGCCGACGACTGCGACGACGAGGACGCGGGCTTGAACGCGAAGGCCGACGATCAGGACTGCGACGGCGTGCGCGGCGACCTCGACAACTGCCCGCAGATGGCCAACACCGACCAGCTCGACAGCGACAAGGACGGGGTCGGCGATGCCTGCGAGGACTGCCTCGGCGCGGACACCGACGGCGATGGCGTGCCCGACATGTGCGACACGTGCCCGGCGATCTTCGACGACCAGACCGACAGCGACGACGACGGCACGGGTGACGCGTGCGAGGACAGCGACAGCGACGGCATCCTCGACGCGCGCGACAACTGCCCGGCCGTGGCCAACGGCGACCAGAAGGACAGCGACCACAACGGTGTCGGCGACGCCTGCGACACGATCATCGTCATCGACAAGAGCGACGGCGGTTGCCAGGGCGCGCTCGGGTCCGTGCTCGGCACGCTCGTGCTCCTCGGCCTGACGCTCGCGCGACGCCGCGGTCGGTCGTCGCCGTCGGCCTGAGCGCGTCCGATCCGTTCCCGGTCCGTCGCGCGTCGGGTTGTGTGACCGCCAGGTCAAACGGAGCGCTATCATCGCGCTCCGTAAGGCCCGGGCACGGGTCGAACACCGTCCACCGCACGGAGCCTTCGTGTCGAAAGAGGAGCCCACGCGGCGACACCCGCAGACGCCCGGTCGTGTCGCCGCCCTGGCACTGGTGCTCACCCTCGGCACGCTCGCCCGCCCCGCCCGCGCGGCGCTCGACAGCCTCTGCGGCACGACGCTCACCGCCAATCTGACCCTCGACCACGACGTCGACTGCACGGGCTACACCGGCAACGCTCTGACCATCGGCGCCAGCAACGTCACCGTCGACGGCAACGGGTTCCGCCTCCTCGCCCCCGACTCCGCCCGCGCCATCTCGATCTCCGGTGGCCGCTCGAACGTCACCGTGCGCAACCTCTCGGTCGAGGGTTGGTGCACCGGGATCGGCATCTACCTCGACGGCGGCACGGGTCACGTCTTCGAGGACGTCTCCGCCACGGGCCGCTCGACCGGCATCGACGCCCGCAACACCACCAACCTCACGCTCCGCCGCGTGCGCGCCGACAGCGCCGCGACCAATGGCGTCCTCCTGACCAACGTCACGCGCCCCCTCGTGCTCGAGGGGCTGGTGCTCACCAACAACAGCACCGGCCTCCGCCTGAACACCTTCGCCGGCCCGCAGACCATCGACGCCGCCGCCATCGCCGACCTCCGCGGCAGCGACACCGGCATCTGGCTCGAGGGCACCGTCTCGCAGCTCACCCTCGCCGGCCTCACCCTCGATGGCGCGTCCTACGGCGTCCTCGCCAACACCGCGACCCTCTCCAACGTCACCTTCCGTGACCTCGACGTCTCGACCACCTTCGGCTCGGGCACCGGCATCGCCGCGCGCGGCTCGAGCCTCGTCTTCGAGCGCATCACCGCCAACCGCCGCTCCACCGGCATCTCGGTCACCAACGCTTCCGACCTCGTCATCGACGACCTCACCGCCAACGGCGCCATCACCACCGGCCTCGCGCTCTCGACGCTCACCGGCTCGCTCACCCTGCGCAAGCTCACGCTAGAGGACGACGCCACCGCGCTCTCCATCACGGGCTACGCGCCCGCGAGCCAGTTCGCGATCACCGCGTGGGACCCGCAGACCGGCGCCGGCACCATCGCCTCCCTCGCCAAGAGCGACACCGGCATCAACCTCGCCACCGTCTCGAACACGCGCCTCGCAGGGCTCACGCTCGACAACGCGACCTACGCCATCAACGCCACCTCGACCGCCAACGCCAACCTCCTGTTCGAAGACCTCGACCTCTCCAGCGGCCGCCAGGTCGGCACCGGCCTCGGGCTCGGCGGGCCAAACCACGTCGTGCGCCGCGTCATCGCGCACCGCCGCGGCTACGGCCTCATCGCCACCTCGACCAGCAACCTCCAGGTCAGCGACTTCACCTCCACCGGGTCGAACGAAGGGCTCCGCCTCGCCACCCTCGCCCCGCCGTCGGTGGCCCCGACCTTCCTCCGCCTGAACCTCACCGACAACACGACCGGCCTCTACCTGCAGGCCGTCTCGACCCCGGCGGTCTTCGATCCCTCGAACCTGATCGACGTCCGCCGAAGCCTCACCGGCATCACCATCGCCGGCGCCTCGGCCGCCCTCACCTTCCGCGACCTCGCCTTCGACAACCTCACGACCGGCATCAGCGCCAACGGCACCGACCTCGTCTTCCAGCGCGTCGACTTCAGCGGCCCCGGTCGCGGCACCGGCCTCGCCCTGACCGGCACCCGCGCCACGCTCGACACCGTCACCGCCACCGGCCGCGGCACGGGCTTCAACCTCAGCGTCACCCAGCTCGTCGTGACCGGCCTCGTCGCCAACCAGTGCTCGACCGGCCTCTCCGTGAACAGCCTCTCCGCCGCGCACACGCCGCCGCTCATGTCGGCGCTCGACCTCAAGCGCAACAGCGTCGGCCTGTCGATCTCGTCGGTCGCGACCACCGCCGTGATGACCATCGACGGCACCCTCGGCTTCGACGTCAGCGAGTGCCAGACCGGCATCGGCGTCTCGTACAGCTCGAATATCCGCTTCGTCGGCCTCACCCTGCCCGCCCTCTATCGCGGCGTCGACGCCACCAGCAACAACTCGGCCCTCACCTTCATCGACGTCGACGCCTCGGGCCCGGGCTACAGCACGGCCGCCAACGCCACCGGCCTCGCCCTCGGGGGCGCCAACCACGTGCTCGCCAACATCACCGCCAACCGCCGCGCCATCGGCGTCTCGATCGCCTCCGCCAAGGGCGCCTCGATCACCCACCTCGTCGCGCGCGGCGCCACCGACACGGCCCTCAGCCTGACGGGGGTCGGCCCCAGCGACGCCCCGCTCACCCTGTCGCAGCTCGACCTCCGCGACTCGGGCCTCGGCCTCGACCTGGGTTCGATCACCTACCCGCTGGTCATCGACCCGAGCCTCGGCCTCGACGTGCGCGACGCGAACGTCGGCATCCGCCTGACGAGCTGCACCGACCTCATCATCCGCAACCTCGCCTTCACCACCAACCGCGCGACCGGGGTCTACGCCTACTACAACAACACGCGCCTCACCTTCGAGAACCTCGACGTCTCGGGCGAGGGCGTCGGCACCGGCCTCTACATCGGCTACCTGAACAACAACTCGAGCCTGTACTACGGCGGCGTGGACCACGTGGTGCGCAACGTCGTGGCCGACCACCGCAACGTCGGCGTCCACGCCATCGCTGCCAGCAACCTCACCATCACCGGCCTCACCGCGACCCACGGCGTCACCGGTCTGCGCATCGTCGGCTACACCAACAACCCGGGCTATCTGCCCCCGAAGCTCACCAACCTCACGCTCAGCGACAACAACACCGGCCTCCTCCTGACCATCGTCAACGGCACCGAGCTCGCCCCGCTCGTCATCGACGGCTACGTGCCCGCGACCCAGACCGGCGCCATCACCTCGCTCGAGCGCAACGCCATCGGCATCGACGTCAGCTACTCGACGTGGATCCGCTTCCAGGGCTTCTCGATCGGCGCGGCGGGGTCGGCCCTCTGGTCCGCCGGTAGCACGGGCATCGTCGCCAACTACAACGCGAACCTCACCTTCCGGAACCTCACCCTGGGCACGACGAGCTACGGGATCCACATCCAGTACGGCAACAGCACCTGCACCTTCGACCAGCTCGACCTCTCGGGCCAGGGCACGGGCGTCGGGCTCCAGCTCGGCTACCTCTTCAACAACGCCGTGACCTACTACGGTGGCGTGAACCACGTGCTGACGCAGATCACCGCGAACCGCCGCGACACCGGGATCCGCTCGGTCGGCTCCTCGAACCTCGTCATCAACGGGCTCGTCGCCAAGAACAACGCGTCCCGCGGCCTGCACATCGACGGCTTCACCAACACGACCGGGTTCGTCCCCCCGACCCTGTCCGGCCTCGTCCTCGACGACAACGCGACCGGCCTGTTCCTGAACAACTTCGGCGGCACGCAGGCGGCCCCGTACGACCTCGGCCCGTCGACGATCGTGTCCATCGCCAACTGCGGCACGAATCTCTTGCTCACCGCCATGACCAACCTCCGCGTGCACGACCTGACGCTCGGCGGCCGCAGCTATGGCATCGACGCCAGCGGCACCGGCCTCACCTTCGCCGACCTCGACCTCTCGGGCATCGGCCAGGGGATCGGCCTGCGCGTGAGCGGCGCCGACCCGACCCTCGACCGCGTCACCGCCGATCGCCGCGACCAGGGCGTCTTCTTCAACATCACCTCGAACCCGAAGGTGCGCGACGTCATCGCGCGCCAGAACAAGTCGGTCGGTCTCCAGTTCACGACCACCACCCTGCCCATCACGCTCGAGCGTCTCACCGTGAGCGACAACCTCACGGGCCTCCGCTTCTCGACCGTCAACGGCACGGGCTCGCTCGGCATCGGCACGGCCGCCATCACCTCTCATGCGCGATCGGTCACCGCCATCACCCTCAGCTCCGCCCCGGCCGTCACCGTCGACAGCACCGCGCTCGGCCTCACCCCCTCGGGCGGCAACTTCACGGCGCCGGCCCCGAGCTCCGCGCCGCTCTGCGGCACGACGATCACCGCGAGCCTCGTCCTGACCGCGGACCTCGACTGCAGCGGCATCACCACCACCGCGCTGACGATCGGCGCCGACAACGTGACCGTCGACGGCGGCCCGAGCCGCTACCGGATCATCGCCCCACGCGCCACGATCGTCATCAAGAGCACCAACCGCAACAACGTCACCCTGAAGCGCCTCGACCTCTCGGGCACCTGGGCCATGGGCGACGCCATCTCGATCGACGGCGGCACCGGGCACCGCCTGGAAGACCTGACCCTCGATCGGCGCGACCGCGGCGCCTACTTGAAGAACGTCGGCAACCTCACGGTGACCAACGTCAGCGCGCTCGGCAGCCTCAGCGCCGGCCTCCACCTCGACACCATCGCCCTCCCACTCACCCTGTCGAACCTCACGCTCCGGGACGGCGCGGCTTATGGCCTGCGCGTCATCGGCTTCAACGGCAGTAGCGGCGGCAGCGGCGGCGCGGACTTCACGATCGATGGCCAGAGCTTGAGCGACGTCTCGGGCAACGCGACGTCCATCTACTTCGAGGGCAACGTCGCGAACGTCGCCGTGGTCGGCCCGATCGCCGGCCTCGACGGGACGACCCAGGCCATCAACGCCTCGACCGTGACCAACGCCTCCCTGACCTTCTCGGGCCTCGACCTCACCCCGCGCTGGACCACGGGCACCGGCCTCTTCCTGCGCGGTGCGGGTCACCAGCTCGTCGACCTCGTCGCCGACTATCGCGTCACGGCGCTCGACCTCCGCACCTGCTCGAGCCTCACCGTCGACAGCCCGCGGATCCGCTACGCCTCGACCGAGGCACTGCGGCTGGAGGCCTCGACCACGTTCACGCTGCGCGACCTCTCGCTCACGCGGAGTGCCATCGGCCTGTCCCTCGTCAACGTCGTCGGCGACGGTACGACGATCGGCCCCTGGAGCCCGCTGAGCGACACCGGCGCCATCACGAGCCTCGAAGGCAGTCCCACCGCGATCCAGATCGCTGGCACCTCGAACCTCACCTTCGCCGACCTCACCCTCGACGCCCTGGGCTATGGCATCCAGGCCGCGAGCGCCACCAACAGCGGCCTCACCTTCACGCGCCTCGATCTCTCGGGTCGCCAGCACGCCGGCATCGGCCTCTACCTGTCGGGGACAAACCACGTCGTCACCGATGTCGTCGCCAACGATCGCGATCGCGGTCTCTACACGACCACGGTCACCAACCTCTCGGTCCGCGGCCTGCGCGTCGACCGCGCCGTCACGGACGCGGCCTACCTCAACGCGACGACCGCGCCGCTCCTCCTCGAGAACCTGACCCTCACGCGCTCGGCCAGCGCCTTGAACCTGAACAGCTTCAGCGCCAGCGCGGCCTCGCCGTTCATCATCGACGCGTACGACGGCACGCGCGGTACGCTCGCCAGCGTGGCCGGCAGCCAGTACGGCGTCACCCTGACCGCCGTCCAGAACGCCATCGTCCAGGACCTCACCCTGCCCTGCCTCGCCAACGCCGTGCGCGCCGCCTCGGCCACCAACAGCGACCTCCTCTTCCGCCGCCTCGACGTCTCGGGCACCCGCGGCGCGGGCACGGGCCTCAGCCTCCAGGGCACACGCCTCGTCGTCGACGACGTGACGGCCGACCTCCGCAACACCGGGGTCTATGCGGTCTCCAGCACGGACCTCGAGCTCCGCCACCTGCGCGCGCGCGGGGCCTATGCGTTCGGCGTCCAGCTCGCCACCCTCACTGGCTCGCTGACGCTCGTGGACCTGTCCGTGAACAACAGCGCCGTCGGCTTCTACGTCGCGGGCTACACGGCGCCCCCGGCCACACCGCTGGTCCTCGGCCCCTACCTCCCGGCCTCCGGCACGGGTGCCTTCGCGTCCACCACCAACTGCGACGAGGCGCCTATCAAGCTGGCCAGCGTGCAGAACGTGCGGCTCGAGAACCTGAGCCTCGACGGCACCCAGAACGGCCTCAGCGCCTATCACGCGGGCAACCGCAACATCGTCGTCCAGGACGTCGACACCACCCCGCGCCGGATCGGCGGCACGGGGATCTACATCGCGGGCACCGACCCCACCCTCACCCGCGTGAGCTCGACGCTCCGCGGCTACGGAGCCACGGCCGGCTCGGTGAGCAACCTGCGCGTCACCACCTTCGTCGCCAATCGCGGCAGCTATGGCCTCTGGCTCCAGTCGACCCCGAACACCCCGGCCAGCTACATCGCCCCCACCCTGTCGGGCCTCGACGTGCGCAGGAACATCGCCGGCCTCGTCTTCTACAGCTGGGCCCTCCCGACCACCGTCGACACCAGCGCCGGCCTCGACGCGCGCGAGTGCGAGACCGGTGTCTCGGTCACCAGCAACTCGGCCAACGTGACCCTGCGCGGCCTCACCCTCCGCGACAACCCGACCCAGGCCATCACGCTGAACTCGACCGTCACCGACGTGCGCGTCGAGGACGTCGACGCGACGGGCCTCGGCCTCGGCACCGGCCTCACCCTGTCGGGCGCCACCAACGTGGTCGTGCGCAACCTCACCGCGGACCGCCGCACCTATGGGATCTCGGCCAACGCCACGCCCAACCTCGACGTCGACGGCCTGACCGCCCGCTTCGGCGGCACCGGCCTCTACATGCTGAACCTCGGTGCCAGCGCCATCGCTCCGACGCTGCACGACCTGAACCTCACCGACAACGGCACCGGCCTCTACTTCTACTCGTTCGCCGCCCCCACAACGCTCGGCGCCGCCACCGACCTCGACGTCCGCCGCAGCGCCACCGGCGTCTACTTGTACAACTGCATGGACATCACGCTCCAGGACCTGGTTCTCGACAACCCGTCCCGCGGCGTCCAGGTCGACTACTCGCTGTCGGCACGCGTGACCCTGCGCCGCATCGACGCCTCGGGCACGGGGCGTGGGCGCGGCGTGATGCTGGACGGCACCGGGCACCGCCTCGAAGACGTCATCGCCGACGACCGCGAGTACGGGGTCTATGCGATCAACGCGGTCGGCCTGGTCGTCAACGGTCTCTGGGTCGACGCCGCCGCCACCGCGGGCCTCTACCTGACCGGCGTCAGCGCCCCTTCGACCGCGCCCCAGCTCTCGAACCTCCGCCTCACGCGCAGCACCTATGGGATCCAGGGCGCGAACCTGCGCGTGCCGATGACCTGGAACGCGTCGGTGTTCAGCGATCTCAGCGGCAACGCCACGCCGCTCTACCTGGCCTCGAACGTGGCCGACCTCACGATCCGCGGGCTCACGCTGCCGAGCCCGGTCAACGGTATCCTGGCCGGCGACACCAACAGCGCCCGCCTCGTCTTCGAGGACCTCGACGTGACCGGCTACTGTCGCGGCACGGGCATGAGCCTCTCGGGCACCGACGTGACCCTGAACCGCGTCGTCGCGGGCCGCCGCCAGACGGGCTTTGCCCTGTCGAGCGGCGATCGCTACACGCTCAGCGACAGCGTGGCCGGCGCCAACACGACCGGGATCACGCTGACGGGCGCGACGCTGCTGGCCAGCACCACCGTCGTCGCCGACGCGACCAACACCGCGACGCGCTTCAAGGTGGGCGCCCTCACCAACATCGCCGCCGGCCGCACCTTGCGCATCTCGCTGCCGACCGGCGCCGAGGATCGGGTGGTCAGCGCAGCCACCTCGAGCTTCGTCACCCTCACGAGCGCGCTCTCGGCCATCCCGCCTGCCGGTGCCCTGGTGCAATCGCCCGACTGGGGCCCGCGCCTGACCATCCAGCGCTCGGACGTGTGTGCCAACGGCACAGGTCTCGCCGCGGGCAGCCAGTCGACCACCGCGACCGGCAACTACTGGCGCGCCTCGACCGGGCCGCGGCACGCGTCGGTCTCGGGCGGGACGGGCGACCTCGTGACCGGCACTGCCGTGACGCTGAGCCCCTTTGTGACCGTGCCCACCGACAAGGCCAACCCCTACTGCAACCAGGCCCCTATCGCCGACGCGGGGCCCGATCGCGTGGCCTGCGAGGGCGACCTCGTGACCCTCGATGGCAGGGCGTCCTACGATCCCGACGTCGAGCCGCTGACCTATGCCTGGCAGCGCGTGAGCGGCCCGACCCTCACGCTGTCCGACGCCACCACGGCGCTGGCGACGTTCACCGCGCCGGCCCCGACGAGCCCGAGCGCCAACACCGACACGCTCACCTTCGAGCTCGCGGTCGATGACGGTGACCTCCAGCGCGGCGACCGCACGACCGTGTCGCTCACCCGTCGGAACCCGCGCCCGACCGCGCTGGCCGGTGCCGATCAGACCGTGCCCGAAGGCGCCTCGGTGGCACTCTCGGCCGCGGGCAGCTTCGACCCCGAAGGCACGCCGCTCGCCTATCAATGGACGCAGACCGCCGGCCCCGCGGTCGTGCTCACGGGCGCCACGACGGCCGCGCCGACGTTCACGGCGCCGCTCCTGGACGTGGGCGGTGGGCCCGCGCAGGCCACGCTGAGCTTCGCGCTCACCGTCACCGATCAGGCCCTGCCGGTCCACTGTGGGGGCCCGCAGAGTCATGGCGCCACCGTGACGGTCGTGGTCGACAACGTGAACCGCGCGCCCCAGGCCAACGCCGGGCTCGATCAGCTGCACGACGACGCGGCCCCCGTCACGCTCGACGGCACGCTCAGCGCCGATCCCGATGGCGATGCGCTGACCTGGGCATGGGTCCAGATCGGCGGCCCCAGCATCACCGTCCAGGGCGCGACCACGCCCGACCCGACGTTCACCCCGCGCCCCGAGGCGTGCTTCGCGTCGAGCACCTACCGCTTCCGGCTCACGGTCGCGGACGCGTTCGGCGGCACGCACAGCGACGAGGTCGCGATCGTCGTCGCACACACCGACAGCGACAGCGACGGCGACGGGCTCGGCGACTGCTTCGACCTCTGCGCCTTCGATCCCGCCAAGGCCGAACCGGGCCTCTGCGGCTGTGGCGTGGCCGACCTCGACGGCGACAGTGACGGCACCCCGGCCTGCCTCGACGCCTGCGACGCCGATCCCGACAAGACCCTGCCCGGACTCTGCGGCTGCGGCGTGGCCGATCTCGATGGCGATGGCGACGGCACCCCGGCCTGCCTCGAGGCCTGTGACACCGATCCCGACAAGACCGAGCCGGGTGTCTGCGGCTGCGGCGTGGCCGACCTGGACCGCGATGGCGACCTGACCCTCGACTGCGAGGACGGCTGCGCCGACGACCCCGACAAGACCACGCCAGGCACCTGCGGCTGTGGCCAGCCCGACGTCGACGCGGACGACGACGGCATCATGGACTGCGAGGACCAGTGCGTGGACGGCGGCGCTGCGTGCGCGGGGCTGCCGTTCTTCCTCACCGTGAGGACCCCGACCGGCCTCGGACAGATCGCCTGCCGCGTGGCTGGCGGCATCATCACCTGTGACGAGCTGGACGGCGTCGGCCTCGTCACGCCGATCACCGACACCACGGCGTGTGAGTGAGATGAAGACGACCCTCCTCGCGCTGATCGTGATCGCTGTCGGGCAGGGCTGCTCGCGCCCAAGTGAGCTGCCCTTCGATGCGCCCGATCGGATCGAGCTCGTGGTCGAGCCACGCGCGGCCACGCCGATCTCCGGCGCGCGCTATGCGCTCACCGCCTTCACGCCGCAGCGCACCCTCTGGCGCCGCACGGTCGAGGCCCCAGGCGGTCTCTTGCGCTTCGACGGCCCCTGCGACCCGAGCCCGGAGGCCCAGCCCAACCGCCTCCGCATCACCCTCGAGCGCCTCGACACCGACGGCCGCGAGCTGCCGCGCGACCAGTGGTTCGACCCGACGCCGATCGAGCTGCCGATCACCTGCGAGCCGGGCCAGCGGACCCTCGTCCCCTTCGAGCTGCCGATCGCGATGCGCAGCGTCGACGGCACGGTCTCGCTCGACGACGTCTTCTGCGCGGCCAAGTTCGACTGCCGCGACGGCTACCTCGACCCGGCCGGCCCCGGCGACCTGACCGGCATCCTCGGCTTCTCGTGCACGGCTGGCTTCGGGGTCGAGACGACCCTCTTCATGACCGACATCACCGTCACGTGTGACGGCCGCGCGCCGGTGCGCCTCCACCCGAGCATCCCAGGGCAACGCCCGATCGCCGACGAGGTCGTCTTCACGACCGGCACCTACCACGGCCGGACCTCCGACCCGACGGTCGAGATGTGCTACTGGAACACGGCCATCGGCCTGTCCCTGGACCGCGACCACCCCGAGGCCAACCCGACCGGGTGCCACGTCTCGGCGCGCGGCGTCGCGGTCGAGGGCGGCGTCGAAGGCCTCCCCATCGAGGAAGCCCAGAGCCTCCTGCGCTACCCGGTCATCGCCTGGGACGTGCCACTCACCGACGCGACGGGCGCGGTCGTCTGCGCCGATCACCCCCTGGCCGGCACCGACGGGCGCGTCGCCGTGAGCTACACCGACCTCGCGAGCGAGTCCTTCCGCTGGCCCTACGAGTGCGGCGAGGCGCCGAAGGAAACCTGCGCCGGACGCACCGCAACCGAACGCGGCACCTCGATCCTGCTGGAGACGCGACCCGACGGCGCCGTCCAGATCGAGGTCGGCGGCGCCTCGACGACCCTGGTCCTCCCCGAGGGCGTCACCCTCGAACCCGACATCGGCTGCTGCGTCGCCCCATGCTGCGACGTCACGACTCCCTGAGCCTGGCTCGAGCTCGGCGCAGCAGCGCGTGCCCACCAACACGAGCGCGAGCGAGCCGAGATGCCCGGTAGTGGTGCCACCGCCCGGTGGGCGGGTCTTTCAGACCAGAAACTCCCCTTCCTCGTGAGGACGAGCTTCAGTGGCTCCGACGGTCGAGGCTCGACAGCTATCTCCCTTCCTCCATTGGTGCCTGTGCCCCACCGGTAGTCTGGAGCCGAGCTCGC
>JAEUKJ010000341.1 GCA_016792665.1 Deltaproteobacteria bacterium
CAGAAGGCCGAGAAGTACATCGAGGCCGCGACCTGCTTCGAGAAGTACGCCGCCGAGTTCCCGAACGAGAGCCGCTCGGTCGACGCCATCTACAACGCCGCCGTCGCGTACTTCGAGGCCAAGCAGGTCGTCAAAGCGCTCGAGACGCAGCGCACCATCATCGCCAAGTACCCCAAGCACGAGCTCGCCCCGAAGGCCGCCTACGCCATCGGCGACATGTTCCGCCAGACCGCCGCCTACGGCGACGCGTCGACCTGGTACGAGTTCCTCGTGCAGCGCTACCCCGACCACAAGCTCGCCGGCAACGCGCTGCGCTACGCCGCGATCTTCCGGAAGACCCTGGGGCAGTACAAGCAGGCCATCGCCAACCTGAACGCGTACCTCAGGAAGTACCCGAAGGAGCCCGAGGCCCCGCGCGTCGACCTCGACATCGTCTTCATCCTCGAGAAGCAGGAGCAGTGGCCGCAGGTCGTCAACGCGGTCACGGCGCACCTCAAGAAGTACCAGGGTGAGCCGGCATCGGTGCGCCTCCAGGCGCTGAACAAGCGCGGCATCGCGTTGAAGCAGCAGCGAAAGTCGAAGGAGGCTCTGCAGGCCTTCCAGGAGACGGTCGATGTGTTCCGCGCGCTCGAGGATCGCTTCAAGCAGGACCTCGACATGCCGGCCATCTCGGCCGTCGCCGAGAGCCACTTCAACCTCGGCGAGGTCAACCTCCAGGCGGCCCGTCAGATCAAGCTCGAGGGCAAGACCGACGCCATCGTCAAGAAGGCCGTCGGCGACAAGCTCACCATCATGGGCAAGGTGAAGAGCACCTACGAGCAGGTCATCGCCTACGGTCACCCCGGCTGGGTCATCGCGGCCTCGACGCAGCTCGGCCTCGCCTATCAGGACCTCGCCGACGCCATCGAGAACACGCCCGTGCCGGCCTCGCTCCGGAACTTCCCCGAGGCCGAGGACACCTACCGCCAGGAGATGGCCGAGCGCTCGACGCAGATCCGCGAGCAGGCGCTCATCAACTATCGGCGGGCGCTGGAGACCGCGCGTCGCGACCGATGGTTCAACGACTACTCGGAGAAGGCCGAGCGCGCGATCGCCCAGCTCGACCTCGAGGACAAGTCGGTCAAGGAGTTCCGACTCCGCCCGACCCAGCTCTCGCCCAACGGCGGCCAGCCGATCTTCCTCGGAGACAAGTGATGCGGCGCTTCGCGACCCCTATCCTCCTCTCGCTCACGTTGGCGTTCGGCGCGAGCTCGGTGCGCGCCGGCGACTTCGAAGAGGCGCTGAAGATCGTCAAGGACCCCAACCTCTTCTCGACGCGTGCCGCCGACGCGGAGCGCCTCTTCCGGAGCGCGGCGCAGGCCAACCAGCGCGCCAAGGAGTCGTGGTACAACCTCGGGCTCCTGCTCATGCGGCGCGGCGACCTCGCGGGGGCGCGCAGCGCGTTCCAGACCTCGGTCGGGCTCGACGCGAGCTTCCGTCCCGCCAAGGCGCAGCTCCTCGGCCTCGACCTCGCGGAGCCGAGCCGGGCTGCGGGCGCTGTGGCCGACCTCGAGCAGATCGCCAAGGACGACCCCTTCCAGGCGGACGCGCAGAACCTCCTGACGAGCTGGAAGCTCGAGCGGGCGACCGAGCTCGCGCGCACCGACAAGAAGAAGGCCGCG
Organism: Deltaproteobacteria bacterium; assembly: GCA_016792665.1. GTDB lineage: Bacteria > Myxococcota_A > UBA9042 > PHBI01 > PHBI01 > WYBB01. The sequence goes on from JAEUKJ010000341.1 coordinate 1,662, forward strand.
GAGATGTTCGAGGCGGCCCGCGCTCACGCGCGCAACGTGCTGGCGGGCGACCCCGACAACATCCACGCCTACCTCAATGTCGCCATCACCTACTTCCGTGAGGGCCTCTTCGACCAGGCCGGCCTGGTCGCGTCCAGCGCGCTCGAGAAGCACTCCGACGCGGCCTCGCTGCACAACGTGATGGGGCTCGTCTACCTGAGCCAGGACAACTCGCGCGCGGCGACCGACGCGTTCCTCGCGGCGCTGAAGGACGATCCGCAGAACGACGACGTGCGCCTGAACCTCGGCGCCCTCGAGCTCGCCTATGGCAACTTCGACTCCGCCTTGAAGCGGTTCGACGAGGTCTTGAAGCAGCGGCCCGATGACGCCGAGCTGATCATGTCGCGCGGCGTGGCGCTGCGCGGGCTCGGGCGCTTCGACGAGGCCGAGCAGGCCTACCTGGCGGCCCAGGCCAAGCGGCCCGGGCTGGCGGACACCGACTACAACCTGTGCGTGCTGCACCAGCAGTACACGCAGAAGTACGAGGCCGCGAAGACGCGTTGCGAAGCGTATCTGGCACGCATCGACAAGACGAACCCGAAGTACGCCGAGGTCGCCAAGCGGGTGAAATCGGTGGACGCGACCTTGAAGACCTTGAAGAAGGTGCCGTAAGGTCGGGCCCCGCGGCTGCGTCTGAAGCAGAGGCGGAAGAGGAGTTGGGGATGAAGAAGCTCATGGGCGCCCTCCTGTTGGGTGTGCTGCTGGTCCCGGGCGCGGCTTTCGCGGGCGCGCCGCCCAAGGCCGACGACGGCAAGCCGAAGAAGCAGAAGTTCAACTTCGAGACCGACACCATCTCGACGGACTACCTGAAGCCCGGCACCTCGCTCATCGAGGGCGTCTCGCGCGGGCGCCGGTCGAGCCTCATCGATGTGCGCCTCGACTTCGTGAACGAGATCCTGCGCTCCGCCGACGACATCTGAGACACGGAACCTTTTTGGCGTGGCGGCGTCTCACCTACCTCCGAGTAGGCCCGCGCGTAACGCCCTCGAGCAAGAGAGAGAGCCATGGCCAAGAGCACGATCGGGTTCAGCGTCTACCTGAACGGCAAGCTCATCAACGAAGTGAAGTTCGACCGCCCCATCATCAACGTGGGCAAGCTGTCGACCTCCACGCTGCGGCTCGACGACATCAACGTGTCGCGGAAGCACGCCGTCATCGAGCAGCGCGAAGACGGCAAGTGGCGCATCACCGACCTCGGCTCGACCAACGGGACGGTGCTCCGCGGTGAGCGCGTGGTCCAGTCCGAGCTGAAGGACGGCGACCGCCTCGTCCTCGGCACGACGACCCTGGTCGTGCACGTCGACGAGAACGCGGCGAGCCGCCCGGCCATGGCCGTGGCGACCAGCGGTGTCGCGGGCGATCGGGCGGTCATCGTCGAGGGCGAGGCGACCGCGATCGGCGCCGCCTCGGTCGAGGTGGCGGGCGAGACCGGCGGCTCCGGGGTGGTCAAGCCCGAGGAGATCCGTGGGCTCGGCGCCGAGTCGTTCTACGCCAAGAAGGCCTCCAGCGAAGGTGCGGTCTGGGCGCTGGACGTCGCGCTGCTCTGGGGCGAGACGGTCTTGGCCTCGAAGACCTTCCGCGGCTCGGTCGACGTGGTGCTCGGCGACAGTGACGCCGCGGACTTCCAGGTCCCCAAGGAGATCCTCGGCAGCGCGAGCCAGAAGCTCGTGGTGGCCCAGGACGGTGGGTTCGCGCTGGACGTGTCGAACCCGAACATCACCGGCGACGTGCTGCTCGGCGACAAGGTGCGCTCGGTGAGCGAGCTCGCCGAGGAGCGACGCACGGTCGCGCTGAAGGGCGCGGTGCGGGCTCGCCTGAAGATCGGCGAGTTCACGCTGCTCCTCTCTCACGCGCCCATCGCCATCGGGCCGACCAAGGCCGAGCCGTTCGAGAAAGAGCCGCTCATCTTCGTGCTTGGCGCGGCCATCGTGATGGTCGCGTTCCTCATCATCGCCTACATGGCGCCCGATGACCTGCTCATGACGACGCGCGACCCGCGGGCCCAGCGCGAGAAGGTCCTCCAGGCCCTGAAGATCACCCCCGAGGAGATCGAGGAAGCCAAGAAGCAGGAAGAGGAGAAGAAGGAGCTCGAGCTCCAGAAGATCAAGGACAAGCTCGCCGCCGAGGAGCTCAAGGTCGACCCGAAGGAGGTCATCCCGGTGGCCGAGGTCGAGCGACCGCGCGAGCAGAACCCGCTGGTCGACAAGATGCAGCGCAAGCCGCGCGAGACGCCGCAGGACATCAGCAAGCTCACGCCGGAGCAGCGCCAGGAGCGCGCCAAGCAGCTCGCGCAGCAGACCGCGATGTCGACCGCCTTCCGCGAGAACAACCCGCTCCTCCAGGAGATCCTCCAGACCAACCCGGACCTCGACGCGAAGCCGTCGCCCTTCAAGGCGCTCGGGCAGAGCGACCCGAACGGTCCGGGCGACTGGGCCTCCAGCGGCAACGTGAACCCCTTCGGCGGCTTCGACCCGTCGTCTGGTGGCGTGCCGGGCTCGGACGGCGGCCTGCCCAATGGCGACCCGAACGGCGGCCCGGTGATCGCGGACTCGATGCGCAAGGACCCGAACGGGCGTGACCTCGGGCCGGTGCGCTTCGACGACAAGCCGCTCGAGCCGCGACTCGTCGAAGCCCAGCCGCGCATCTCCGGCGAGCTCGACGAGAACACCATCAAGACCTACATCCGGCGGTACCTGTCGGGCATCAAGTGGTGCTACCAGGACCGGCTGCAGGCCAACCGCAAGCTCGGCGGCAAGCTGACCCTGGCCTTCACCATCCTGCCCAACGGCAGCGTGCACGACCCGCGCGCCGCCAACAGCACGCTCGGCGACGCGACCCTCGAGGCCTGCATCACGAACAAGATGGCGCGCTGGAAGTTCCCGGCTCCCAAGGACGGCGGCGTGGTCGAGGTCGGCTACCCGCTCATCCTGAAGACGCAGTGACGAGCAGCGAGACCTCTGGTATCTCTGGGCCCGCGCGCGGTGCGATCGACATCGCGCACGACTCCAGAAGTGCGAATCGAGGTCACGATGAAGCGGCTCGCCGTTGCGCTGATCAGCCCAGTTCTCTTGGTCGCGGGTGGCTGCGACAAAGAGCGCACCGAGAGCATCAAGCTCGTCAACGAGGCCGTGAAGAAGGAGCAGCTCGGCGACCGTGAGGTCTCCTACGCGCTCTACGTGCGCGCGGCTGCCATCGACCCGACCAACCATCGGGCGCTCTTCCAGATGGCGGTCATCGAGCTCTTCGACCGCAACCAGCCCGACAAGGCGCTCGAGCACCTGCTCGCGGCCGAGAAGATCGACGGCAAGGACCGCGACGTCCTCTACCAGCTCGGGCGCTTCTACGCCGTCGCCCCCAAGCCCGATCCCGAGAAGGCGCTCTCCTACCTCGCACGCGCGCTGGCCGAAGACCCGAACTACGCGGCGGCCTACTACTACCGCGGCGTGGTGCTCGCGCTGAAAGACGACGCGGCCGGGGCCGACAAGTCCTTCCGCGAGGCCATCGCATGCGACCCGAAGTACGCGCCTGCGTGGCGCGACCTCGGCGAGCTCTACGAGAAGTACGACCAGTTCGACGCCGCCGAGGCCATCTACCAGAAGGCCCTCGAGCACGCCGACGAGAAGGCCGATATCCTCAATGCTCTCGGGATGTTGAAGATGCAGGCCGAGCGCCCGAAGGAGGCGATCAAGCTCTTCGAGCAGGCCATGATCGAGAGCGGCGATCGCACCGACACGATCTTCAACCTGGCCTTCGCCTTCGTCGCGGCCAACGATACCAAGAGCGCGTTCCGCTACCTCGGCGAGTACATCAACCGCTCGGGATCGGAGAACGCCGAGAACATCAAGGTGGCCAACCTCCTCCGCAATGCGATGCTCGAAGAGCTCGACAAGGAACGGGCCAAGAAGCCCGAAGAGCCCCCGAAATGATGGACTGAGCCAGGCGGCGAGGCGATTCGGCTGAGGATCGAGGAGGGGTTGCCTGGAGAACTGGTACCGGATTCAGGCGGCGCTGCTCGCGGCGGTCGTGTGCTTGGCCCTGGCCGTGGCGGTGCTCTTGCGCGGTCGCCCGACGGTGCCGCCGTCGCGCTTTGCGGCCCTCGCCCTGAACCTGGTCGCGTGGTTCGTGCTCGATGCGCTGGTGCTCGCCGAGCTCATGACCGAGGCCAGCGGGCTCGCCCTCCAAGGGATCGTCGCGGGATTCCTGCCCTCGACCCTCATCGGGTTCTATGCGGCGTTCACGGCCGAAGAGGACCGCTTCGCCGGCGCCACCGTTCTAACGGGACGCATCCTGACCGGGCTGGCGGTCGCGACGGGCATCATCCTGTGGGCGACCGGCCGGCTCTTTGCCGACACCGAGTCCCACCTCAGCGCGCTCGTCGGGCTCGTGCGCTTCGGGTTCGGCGCGGTGCTGCTCATGCTCGGCCTCTCGGTGGTGCTCATGGTGCGCCGCACGCGCGCGGTCGAGCTCCGGTCCGAGCGGACGCGCATCGTGGCGCTGACCATCGTGAGCGGCGCGGTCTTCTCGCTGGCGCTCTTGTCCTACGCGTTCGACGTCGGCGTGGCCTGGCTCGGGAACATGACCCCGGCGCTGTTCATGTTCTTCGTCTACCAGGTCATCACGCTGCGCCGCATCCTGGACGTCTACGAGTTCGTCGGGCGGGTGCTCGTGTTGGGCGGCTTCGCGTTGGTGCTCTCGGTCATCTACGCGCTGCTGGTCGCGTGGTGGCGGCACGACCTCGGGCTCTTCCTGTTCAACACCGTCATCGCGACCATCGTCATCCTCATCCTGCTCGACCCGCTGCGGCAGTTCGTCGAGGCGCGCCTGAACGAGCTCGTCTTCCGGGAGAGGTTCGAGTTCACGCGCCAGGCCGAGGTCATTCGCAAGTCGCTCGCCAACGTGATCGATGTCGGCGGCATGAGCGACCTCCTCATGAGTCGGCTCGGGGCCTCGCGTCAGGTGACGCATGCGAGCCTCTGGCTGCGCGACGAAGAAGGCCTCGCGATGAAGCGCCTGGGCTTTGTCGGCACGGCGCCGCCGCCGACGCTCGACGCGATCAAGGCGCGGCCACTGCTGACGCGCCTCCTCCAGCAGAAGGTCATGACCATCGAGGGGCTCGAGGCCGAGCGCGAGGCCCTCATCGCGGAGCGCGAGCGCGCCGCTGAGGTCGACGAGAGCGAGCGACGCCCGACCAGCGAGCCGGCCGAGGCGGTGCGGCGCGAGGCCGAGGCGGCGGGCGGACCCAAGGGTGAGCCGATGACGCGGCCCGGAGTCCCGCGACCGCTGGCCGAGGACGTCGCGCACGCGCAGGCGAAGATCGAGGTCGTCGAGGCGATGATCGCGACGATGAACGACGTGCATGCGCAGCTCATGGCGGCGCTGGTCGGGGCACCGAAGGCGACGACGGTGGGGACGCCGCTCGAGCTCGAGACGCAGAGTCCGGAGCTCTTGGGGTTCATCGCGGTCAAGAACGAGCGGCTGCGCGAGGCGTGGTCGGCCGACGAGACGCGCGCCATCGTGGCGTTGGCCACACAGGCGACGATCATCATCGAGAACTCGATGCTCTTCGACCGGATCCGTGAGCGCGATCGGCTGGCGGCGATCGGCCAGATGGCGGCGGGTCTGGCGCACGAGATCCGGAACCCGCTGGGCGCCATCAAGGGGTCGGCGCAGCTCCTGGCCGAGGTCGACCCGGCCGAGCGCGGGACCTTCCTGCAGATCATCCAGGAGGAGGTCAACCGCCTCGACTCGGTGGTGAGCCAGTTCCTGACCTACGCGCGACCGCTGAAGGGCAAGCGCGACATGGTCGACGTGAACCACGTCCTCGAGCGCACGCTGACCCTCATCACGGCCGACAACCACACCTCGAAGGTCGAGCTGGTGACGGCCCCGAACCTGCCGCAGATCCGATCGGACCCGGAGCTCATCCGCCAGGTGGCCCTGAACCTGAGCCGCAATGCGATCGAGGCGATGGCCCCGCAGGGCGGTGGCAAGCTGACCATCGCGACGGCGATGACGTGGCGCTCGGGCAGCGAGCGCAGCGGCGGGACGCGGGCCAGCGGTGTGGCCGACCCGGGGAGCTACATCCGCATCCGCTTCGAGGACGAAGGACCCGGCATTCCCCCCGAGGTCATGGAGCGCCTCTTCATCCCCTTCTACACGACCAAGCAGACGGGCACGGGGCTCGGGTTGGCGATCTGCCAGCGCATCGTCGAGAGTCTCGGCGGCACGATCGAGGTCGCGAGCCGCGTCGGGCGCGGGGCGACCTTCACGGTCTTCCTGCCGGTGAGCGAGGCGCCCATCCGCTCGACGGTGGCGTGAGGAATGCGGTGCCCATGTCTCAGGCTTCAAGGCCCTTGCGCGAGGGGGATCTCAGCGCGCACACGAGAGAGGTAGCGATGCGTTCAGGCTCGATGGTGAAGTCGTCGAAGGTACTCTTCGGCGCCGTGGTGGTGGCGCTGGGCATGTCGGGGAGCGCGGTGGTCGGTGGCGGCGCGCACGCCGAGCCGCCCGCCAAGCTCTGGAGCGAGAAGTCCGGTGGCGGCGGGCTCGACCCGGATGGGCCGATCTCGATGCGCGCCTTCGCGAAGCTCGCCAAGGAGCTCACGCCGGCGGTCGTCAACATCAGCGTCGAGCGACGCGCGGTGGGCCTGCCGATCCCGTTCGTGCCCAACGGTGGCGGCACGGGGCTCGGGTCGGGGTTCATCATCCACAAGGATGGCTATGTCCTGACGAACAACCACGTCATCGACGGCGCCGACGACATCACCGTGAAGCTCATGAACGAGCACGAGTACGCGGCCAAGGTCATCGGCACGTACCCGCCGCTGGACGTGGCCCTACTGAAGATGGAGGCGAAGGAAGCGCTGGTCGTGGCGCCGCTCGGCAACTCGGAGCGCCTCGACATCGGCGAGTGGGTCATCGCCATCGGCAACCCGTTCGGCCTCTCGCACACGGTCACGGCAGGCATCGTGTCGGCCAAGGGGCGGCGCGACGTGACGCCGGGCAACGAACCGAACCTGGCGCGCTTCATCCAGACCGACGCGAGCATCAACCCGGGCAACTCGGGCGGCCCGCTCATCAACGTGCGCGGCGAGGTCATCGGCATCAACACCGCCATCAATGCAGCGGGCCAGGGGATCGGCTTCGCGGTGCCGATCGACATGGTGAAGACCGTGCTCGGGCAGCTCGCCCAGGGCAAGGTGAGCCGCAGCTACCTCGGCGTGTTGGTCGGCCCGGTCACGAAGGAGCTCGCCAAGGCCATCGGCGCGGACCGTCCGAGCGGGGCCCTCATCACCGAGGTCAAGGCCGGGACGCCCGCGGCCGAGGCCGGCATCGAGGCAGGCGACGTCGTGACGACGTTCGACGGCAAGCCGGTCGAGCACTGGGAGGACCTGCCGTGGCTCGCGTCGACGACCGGGTCGGAGCGGCCGGTGACGGTCGTCGTGAATCGTCAGGGCAAGACGCGCGAGGTCAGCGTGAAGCTGGCGAGCTTCCCCGAGGAGTCGGCCACCGCGAACCTGCCGGGCAAGGGCGGCAAGTCCCAGGACGTGGGGCTCGAGGTCGCGGCGGTGCCGCCTGCGCGCGCCAAGGAGCTCGGGATCGAGGGCGGCCAGGGGGTCATCGTGAAGGCGATCGCCAAGGGCAGCCTCGCGGCCGAGATGGGCATCGAGGTCGGCGACGTCATCCTGCAGGTGAACTACCAGGCCATCACGGGCGGCAAGGAGGCCTTCGACAAGGCCGTCGCGACGACCCCGCGCGGCTCTCCCCTGGCGTTGACCTTGAGGCGCGGCGACCGGTTCATGTTCAAGGTCTTCACCCGCTAGCGCTCGACGTAGCCAAGGGCGCGAGCGAGTCGAGATGCCGGGTAGTGGTGCCACCGTCCGGTGGGCGGGTCTTTCAGACCAGAAACTCCCCTTCCTCGTGAGGACGAGCTTCAGTGGCTCCGACGGTCGAGGCTCGACAGCTATCTCCCTTCCTCCATTGGTGCCTGTGCCCCACCGGTAGTCTGGAGCCGAGCTCGC
>JAEUKJ010000365.1 GCA_016792665.1 Deltaproteobacteria bacterium
GGGCATTCGGCGACGCGGCCGGTGGGAGCCTCGCTCATCGAGGCACCGCCGACACGCAGGACGCGGCCTGGTGGGAGTCCAGCAGCGAGCGGGCCGCGACGCCGCTCACGGTGCTCGTCGTCGAGCGGGTCGCCGCCGGTCGCCGCCTGCGCCGCGAGCTCGCACGGGCGCCCGACCTCCGCGTCGAGTCCGCCGGCAGCATCGAGCTCGCGCGCGCCATGCTGAAGCTCCAGCGCTTCGACGCCCTCATCCTCGATGGCGAGCTCCCGTCGCTCACCGACGCCATGGCCATCATCCGCGCCGAGCCGCACGCCTCGACCCTGCCCGTGCTCGTCGTCGGCGCGGGCGGACTCATCGAGGACGCGGTCCGCGTCGCCACCGAAGCCGATCTCCGCGAGGCCATCACCCGCGCGACCCGCCCCTCGCCTCCCCCCGCGGTTGACGCGCGCGCCCTCGGCCCCGTCACCCCCAAGGCCGGCCCACGCCCGACCGACGTGGCCGCCAACGAGCTCTCGGCCCTCTACTCGAGCACCAGCGCCGCCATCCTCGGAGTCGACAGCCGCTCGACCTGCATTTACGTCAACCCGGCGGCGGCCTTGCTGTATGCGGCCCAGGACGCTGGCGACCTGGTCTCGCGCGCGCTCGGCGACCTCGTGCCCAAGGCCGTCCTCGAGGCCGGCCACGGCGAGGTCCTGCGCTTCGACGGCACCCTCGCCCCGGTGCGCGTCGAGGTCCAGTCCGTCCACGCCGGCGCGGGCCGCATCGAACGGGTCGTCACACTCCAGGACCTGAGCGCCGAGCGCGAGCGCGAGCAGCGCCTCTTCCAGGCCCAGAAGCTCGTGGCCATCGGCCAGCTCACCGGCGGCATCAGCCACGACTTCTCGAACCTCCTGACCATCGTCTGCGGCAACCTCACCGAGCTCGTCCGCGTCTCCTGCCTCGAAGGCGAGACGCGTGAGATGGCCGAGGACGCCCTCTCCGCCGCGCTCGACGGCATGAACCTCACGCGCCACCTCGTCGCGGTCGCCCGGGAGCAGCGCCTGCGCCCCCGCGCGGTCGACCTCGGCCTCTCCCTCCAAGAGCTCGGCCGCCTACTGAGGCGCATCCTCAAGCGCAAGACCGTACTCGAGGTGCGAGCCGCCGAGGGCGTGGCTGCGGTCCTCGACCGGACCCAGCTCGAGAGCGCGGTCATGAACCTCGTCTTGAACGCCCAGCACGCCCAACACCCCGACCGCGACGTCGGGCACATCGTCGTCGAGGTCGACACCGCGGTCGAGCTCCGCCACGGTCGCGAGCAGCGCCTGGCCCAGGTCACGGTCGCCGACGACGGCCTCGGCATGGACGAAGAGACCGTGCGCCGCGCGACCGAGCCCTTCTTCACGACGCGCCGCGACTCGGGCGGCACCGGGCTCGGGCTGGCCATGGTGCAGAGCATGGCGCAGGCCTTCGGCGGCACGCTGCACATCGAGAGCACCCTCGGCGTCGGCACCCGCGTCACCTTGCGGTTCCCCTGGGTGAACGAGGCCGCCCCGCGTACCGCGATGTTCGACCGCGACGAAGAGCCCCCGCTCGGCCGCGAGCGCAAGGCCCTGGTGATCGAGCCCGACGCGCGCCTCCGCCGCTACGCCGCGCGCCTCCTCACCGCGGTTGGCCAACGCGTCTTCGAGTCCATCGACGCCGAGGGCGGCAAAGACCTCCTCGTCGCCCAGCCGGAGCTGGCCATCGTCTTCCTCGACCTGCGCGTCGCGGAGTCGCGCCAGGGCCGCGAGCTGGTCAGGTGGATCGCCAGGACTCGACCCGACCTGGCCGTGGTCGTGACCCTGCAGGAGGGCGAGCCGACCACGAACCTGAGCATGCCCGACGCCGCGGCCTTCTTGCGCAAGCCCTACTCCGAGGTCGAGCTGCGCCGGATCCTGGCCGAGATCCTGCCGCGCGACCCCTAGCCGCCCCTAGCCGCGTCGGGCTCTGGCCCCGCCTCGCGCCGCGGACGCAAGCTCAGATGATGACCCGCAGCGGCTCGCGCACCGTGCGCGGCGGGTAGTTCTCGAGCCGCGCCATCAGGCTCGGCGTGACCTCGTGGCCGCGCGCGATGAGCAGCATCCCGCTCGCGAGACGCACGTCCTCGGCAAAGACCATGCCCACCTTGAGCCCGCTCACCGCGACCTCGCGCACCTCGCGGCCACTCGCCCGACCATGCATCGCCGCCAGCGCGTCGAGCACCGCCGGTTCGTAGCGCCCCGCCCGCCCGCGCATCGTGTCGACCGCCATCGCCGCGGACTCGCCCCCCGACTCCAGCGCGTCGAAGTCGGTCGCCACGCGCAGGATCTGCGCCCCGTGCTCGACCCGCCGCTTGAAGGCATCATCGGTCGGGCTCGGCGCGCGCAGCGGACGCCGCGCGGCGATGAGGACCTCGCGCACGACCTCCATGCGCGGGATGCTCACGAGGAGCTCCGACAACAGCGCTGGCCCACGATCGACCGCGGCCTGCTCCGCTTCGGACAGCGGCTGCCCCGCGCCGATCTTCGCCACGATCTCGGGCGTGAGAGCCAGGGTCTGCACGGGCACCAACATGGCCGCGACCTCGATCTCCCAGCGGGCCTCCGCACCGAGGCGGTCGATGAGCGCCGCGACGAGACGCTTCAGTCGATTGCCACGCCCGAAGGCGACCGGGTTGGCGAGCCCCAGGACCTCGGTCAGGAGGCGAATCGAGCCGTGCAGGGTCTCGCTCAAGAGCACGCGCTCGGCCGTGACGAGGCGGTGCTGCTCGATGGACGCCTCGACCGCCTCGGTCAGCGTCGACGGGCTCGCGGGCTTGGTGAGGAAGCGGAAGATGTGGCCGCGATTGACGACCGCGATGGCACTGTCCAGGTCGGCCTGACCGGTCAGCAGCATGCGCGTCGCGTCGGGCACGAGCTCCTTGGCCTTGGCGAGGAAGCTCGTGCCATCCATCTGCGGCATGCGCATGTCCGAGATGATGACGACCACGTCCGGCTCGCGCCGCAAGAGCTCCAGGCCTTCGGCCCCCGAGGTCGCGGTGCGCACGTCGAAGCGCCGCCCGAGCGTGAGCTGGAGCCCCTCGACGACCCGCACTTCGTCATCGACACACAAGATCTTGGCTCGGTTCAGCGCCGCCATGGGGTGACTCCTCGGAGGGCAATCAGGGTGTGGTGGGGGGCCACGATTGCGATCTCACCTTCAAACGGGTCCCGATACAAGTCGCTGCGCCTCCTCACGCCATTGATCGGCGATCGCCGCGAGGTCCTCGTCCATCTCGACCTGCTCTCCGCAGGCCTCACGCACCAGCCTGTCGGCCAGGCGCACCGCGCGGACCACGGCGGGAGAGGTCGACGCCTCGACCGGCCTGGCCCCCGGCGCGCCCGGGATCGGCGGCCCGGCATGGTGCTCGGCAACCGGCTGGATGATAGCACGCGGCAACCCCCAGAGCCCGAGGAGATAGACGCCGACCTCGGAGTGGGACACCGCGAGCACGCGACGGTCGGCGGCCTCGGGTACGTCGCCGCCCGCCCGCCACCGCGAGATGGAGCTCCACGCGTCGGGCAGCCCGACCGCGATGACGAGCTCTCCCACATCGAGCAGCATGCCAGCGGCGGCTGCCTCGTCCACGAGCGATCGCTCGGGCACGAGCCGCGCGGCGAGCTTGGCCACGGCCAAGGACTTGCGCTGGAAGGCCTCGATCGAGAACGCGTCCGACTGGGTCGGCGAGAATGGGGCGAAGACCCCGGTCTTGTCGGCCAGCGAGCTCAGGAGCTCGGCCCCGAGGAACGACACGGCCCTCGCGACCGAGGCGGTGGGCCGCGCGAGCCCGAAGTAGGCGGAGTTGACGAGCTGGAGGCACTTCAAGGACAGGGCCGGATCGCGCTCGACGATGGACGCCAGCACCTGCACCCCGACGTCCTCGCGCGCCAACGCCTCTCGTAGCTCGGCGTACACCGACGGCACCGACGGCAGGCACTCGAGGCGGCCGACGACCCGCCTCAAGAGCTCGTCGCCGAGCTCGTCATTGCTCTCGCAGGCGCGCTCCACCACGCCGCGCAAGACCTCGACCTCGCACGGCTTGCTCAAGAACTGGTGGGTCACCCCGAGCGCGCGCACCACCGCCTCGCGCCCACTCTGCCCCGAGAGGACAAAGCGCGCGGTCGCCGGATAGAGCTCGCGAACGCGCGTCAAGAGCTCGGCCCCGTCCATCCCGGGCATGCGCATGTCGCTCATGACGACGTCGAAGGGGGCGACCGCCATGGCCTCGAGCGCCTTGTCTCCGCCCAGCGCGAAGACCATGTCCCAGCGCTTGCGCTCGCGGCGCAAGAGGTTCTGGAGGGCATCGAGGATGCTCGGCTCGTCGTCGACAAAGAGGATCCGCTTCATGCCGCCTCGCGCCTGTCGTCCATCGCGTCCCCCGAAGGCCGGACCGCCAGCGCGGCCGGAGCCGTGTCACCGTGCATGGGAAGCCGGACGAAGAAGGTCGTCCCGACGCCCTCCTCGGTCTCGAACCATAGCTCGCCCCGGTGCTTCTCGACGACCGTCGCACGCGCGATCGACAGGCCCTGCCCGGTGCCGCGCCCGACCGCCTTGGTCGTGAAGAACGGCTCGAAGACCCGCTCGTGCATCGCCTTCGGGATCCCCGTGCCGGTGTCCGTCACGCTGATGGTCACGAAGCCCCCATCCCGCCGCGTCGCCAACCGGATCCGCCCGCGCTCGCCGCTGACCTGGGCCTTCTCGGCGATCGCGTGGGCGGCATTGATGACCAGGTTCAAGACCACCTGGTTGATGTCGCCGCCATGGCACACCACGGGCGGCAGCTCGGCGAGGTCGGTCTCGACGTCAGCCACGTACTTGTACTCGTTGCTGGCGATGACGAGCGTGCTGCAGATGCCCTCGTTGATATCCACCGCGCACATGTCCTTCTGATCGGGGTGAGCGAATTGTTTCATTGATCGCACGATGGTGGCAACCCGCGCCAGGCCATCGAGCGCGCGATCCAGGGCGCGGGGGGCATTGTCCACGAGATAGTCGATGTCCTTGTCGCGGTCGCTCTCGAGGGCTCTGCGCGCCGCCATGGCCAGCGCGTGCAGGTCCGCCTCTTCGGCCCCGGACACCGTGCCCACCGTCGCCAGAGGCCGGCTCGCCCGGCTCTCGTCCAGGACGGCCTCGGTGCGCCGCGCCAGGTCACGGTAGGTCTCCATGCCGCGCGTGAGATCGGTGATGGCGTCGCGCAGGAAGTGGACGCTGTCGCGGCCGACCTGGACCGG
>JAEUKJ010000397.1 GCA_016792665.1 Deltaproteobacteria bacterium
AGGAACCGAGGTGTCGACGCCGCGTCCTTCGAACGCTGGCGTCGAACCTCGAGGTCGTCGGAGGCCTCCGAGGCACACCGTGCCCTCGTCGATCGGCGCTTCGTGTTTATGGCCGTCGGTGAACTCGGGCGGTGAGAGCACCGGGCGCGGTTGCCTCGGGCTCCTGGCGAGAGCACCGGGCGCGGTGGCCTCGGGGCTCCTCCTCCCTGTCCCTGGCCGCCCCGAGCCTCGCTCGGGACTCTCCGAGCACGGGTCGGGCTCGAGGCCTTCAGCGCGAGGTGGGCCAGAGGCCCAGTGCCAGCGCCAGCCAGCCCGCGATGAACGCCGTGCCGCCAAGCGGGGTCACCGCGCCGAGCCAGCGGAGATCGGTGAGGGCCATGAGGTAGAGCGAGCCGGCGAACAGGAGCATGCCCAGGGCGAAGAGCCAGCCTGCGATCGCGACGGCACGCGGGCGCGCGATGGGGCTGGGGTGAGGGAGGTGGATGGCCAGGCCCGCGGCCAGCATCGCGACCGCGTGCACGAGCTGGTACTCGGAGCCGGTGCGCCACCAGGCCAGCGCCTCGGGCGTGAGGATGGCTTTGAGGCCGTGGGCCCCGAAGGCGCCGAGCGCCACGGCCAGGGCCCCGAAGAACGCCGCGAGTGGGGCCAGGTAGCCTGCGCGGAGAGGCAGCGAAGGGGTCGAGGTCATGGCTCCTCCCAGGTCCAGAGCGTCTTGCGATCGAGGTCCTTGAAGGTGAGCACGATGCGCGAGCCCTTCGGGCGATCGGCCGCGGGAACGACCTCGAGCGTGGCATAGCCCGGGGTCGAGGTGCCAAAGAGCTCGTGCTCGCCGCAGGTTCCCGTGCCCTCGGCGCGGTTGCACGGAGCGCGCTCGCGCGGGCGCGAGGCCGTGCCCGAGGTCAGCGCCGGGATGCCGTCGTAGACGCCGAACTGCAGGATGTGCGCGTGCCCGTTCATCCAGAGCTCGGGGTGGAGGTCGTTGGCGACGAGCCAGGGGCGCACGAGGTCCTCGCTGTCTTTGTCGCGATAGGTCTTCAAGACGAAGTGGCCCGCGAAGAGGACGCGCTTGCCCGGGTGGGCCGCGATAGTGGCGCGCGCGAAGGTGGCCTGGGCATCATCGAGGGTGTTGGTGTCGAGCACGATGACGATGGCGAGGCCGAGGTCGAGCGCGTAGACGCGCGCCGGCAGGCGGACCTTCGGGTCCTTCCGGAAGTACTCGAGCACGCAGAAGTCGCGCTTGGGGTTCTCCGTGTCGACCCACGACGTGTCGTGGTTGCCGAGCATGAGGAAGGTCGGCTTGCCGGTCTGGAGGAAGGGCTGGCGGAGGTGCGACTCGATCATCGCGCGGCCATCGCGATCGAGCTTGCCGTTGGGGCACGGCGGCGCCTGAGGATAGAGGAGGTCCCCCAGGACCAGGGTGGCCTTGGCGCGCTCGCCACGCAGCGTGCGCTTCCAGGTCTCGACCAGCGGGCCCGGGTCACCCGTGTCGCCGATGAGGATGAGCTCGGCGCGACCGTCGGGATGGCGCGGCACGGCGATCGTCGGCGGGGTCGGGCCGAGCGGTAGCGGCGGGGCCGCGAGGAGGAGCGACATGAACGAGAGCGCGGAGAGCAGCATGGTCAGGCCTTCGCCCCTTCGGGCTGGCAGCGCGGGCATGTAAAGCTGGGGCGACCGGCATGTAAAGCACGCTTGACAGGGTGCTGGCAGCGCGGACACGGCTCGCCCTCGCGACCGTAGACGAGGAACGGGTTCGGGCCGCCCTCGTTGACGTAGACGAGGGCGTCGGTGGCGAGCGCGTCGTCGAGCGTCGCCTCGAGGTGGGCGTGGATCCCGGCGACGAGGCGCGCGAGGTCGTCGTGCGTGAGCTGGCCCACCGGCACATGGGGGTGCAGACCGGCGCGGAAGGCGGCCTCGAGGACCGCGATGTTGCCGAGGCCAGCGATGCGGGACTGGTCGAGGAGGCGATCCTTCAGGGGCTTCGCGCCGGTGCCGAGGGCGGTGGCGAGGCGGTCGACCGCGGCCGGATCGGTGGGGACGAGGTCCCGCCACGCGTCAGGCCCGAGCGACGCGAACGGATCATCGTCGACAGCGAGGACGCGGGTCGTGCCGAGGCGGCGCGTGTCGGCGTAGGCGATCGTCCGGGGCGAGCCGGAGGTGCTGGCGGGCGAGAAGGTGAGGGTCAGGCGGGCGCGGAGCGATGGGTCGGGGTCGCGTGCCCAGCGGCCGGTCATGCCGAGGTGGGCATGCACCCGGCGGCCATCCGAGAGCGTGGCGACGAGCGCCTTGCCGTGGCGCGTCCAGGCGGTGAAGGCGAGGCCGACCAGGGTGTCGAGCTGCGGGTCCAGGCCTGAGTCGTGGCGCGTGAGGTCGGTGATGACGCGGCCGACGGTCCACGTCGTCAGGTGGACTCGGGTCGCCTCGACCTCGGGGAGCTCAGGCATCCCGGGTCGGCTACCACCGCACGCGTGGGGACTCAAGCGCAGAGGCGTCGCGGCGGTAGGCAGGTGCGGCGAGACGCGCTACGGTCGCGCCCATGCGGATCGGCATCATCGGCGCGGCAGGAACCGGCAAGAGCACCCTCGCGAAGCAGCTCGCGAACCACCTCGGGAGCACGTTGGTCCCCGATCACGTGGTCACCGTCCTGCGCGAGCTGGGGCGGGACTCGTGGAAAGGCGTCAGCGACGTCAAGCAGCGGCGGAAGGTCCGCGAGGACGCGCTCAAGCGGAAGGTGCGGGCCGAGGCCGAGCACGAGCGCTTCGTGTCCGACAAGACCGTCGTCGACTACCTGGCGTACTGGCTCCAGAACCAGAGCGAGCACGAAGAGAAGCACGTCAACACGGCGTTCGTGGATCAGTGCAAGGCGGCCGTCGGGCGCTATGACCTCTTCGTGTTCCTGCCGCTGCGTACAGACGTCGAGTACGCCGTCGGGCGCAGCCAGGACCCCGTCCACAACCTGAAGGTCGCGGCCCACAAGCGTGGCCTGTTGGCGCTCTGGAAGCTGCCGCTGGTCGAGGCCGAGTACACCTTTGGTGAGGACATGGCGGCATGGTGCGCGCGGGTGTTGCCCCGGCCCGCCACGAGTGCGTAGCGTGTGAGGGCCGACTTTCGAGAGTCACTCTCACTTCCTCAGGTCGTCGGGGTGGGCTGCGCCGGGACCTGGGCGCGGTTGCCGATACCGAGGCGCACGGCGAGCTTCGACCAGAGCGAGTACATCACCGGCAGCATGATGAGGGTGAGGAAGCAGGCCGAGAGCGTACCGCCCACGATGACGATGGCGATGGGCTTCTGGGTCTCGCTGCCGATGCCGCGGCTCATGGCGGCGGGCAGGAGGCCGAGCGCGGCGAGCGCGGCCGTGAGCAGGATGGGGCGCAGGCGGTCGACGCAGCCCGAGACGATGGCGCGCTCGAGGGACTGGCCGGCCTGACGCCGCTCGATCACGGCCGACAGCAAGAGGACGCCGTTCAGCGACGCGAGGCCGATGAGCGAGATGAAGCCGACCGCGGCGGCGACCGAGATGGGCATGCCGGTCAGCGCGAGCCCGGCCAGACCGCCGATGAGGGCGAAGGGCACGTTCAAGAGCGTCAGCACCGCCGGGGCCATCTTGCCGAACGCCTTGAAGAGCAGGATGAGCGTGATGAGGATGGCCAGCGGCACGACCAGCAGCAGGCGCTGCATGGCGCGCTCCTTGTTCTCGAACTCGCCGCCCCACTCGATGCGCAACCCGCGCGGCATGGGGACCTTCGACTCGACGAGGTGCTGGGCCTCGCTGACGAAGCTGCCGAGGTCGCGGCCGCGCACGTTCATGCGGATGCCGATGTATCGCTTGCCGTTCTCGCGGCTGATGGACGCGCGCCCGAAGCCGATGTCGATCTGGGCGACGCTCTCGAGTGGGATGGTGCGCCCGTCGCCGATGTTGACCGGCAGCTTCCGGAGCTTTTCGATCTCGTTCCGCGCGGCCAGCGGGTAGCGCAGGACGACGTCGGCCTTGCGCTCGCCCTCCCAGAGCTCGCCCGCGGTGGTGCCGCCGAGTGCCGCCTGGATGATGTGCTGGAGCTCTTCGACTTCGATGCCGAAGCGCGCCAGGGCGGGTCGGTTCGGTTCGATGAGGAGGTTGGGGACCTCGCCGCTCTTGACGATGCCGAGGTCGGCCACGCCCGGCACGTTGGCGATGGCGTTCTTCACCTTCTCGGCGGTCTCTTGCAGGGCGACGAGGTCGTCGCCGTAGAGCTTGACCGCGACCTGCCCGAACTGGCCGCTGATGTTCTCGTTCACGTTGTCGCGGATGGGCTGCGAGAAGTTCGCCTCGACCCCGGGCACGACCGAGACCGCTTCGGAGAGGGCGTCGATGGCGTCGCCGATGGAGGCGATCTCCTTCGGCCACTTGTCGGGTGGATGCAGCTTCACGAAGAACTCGAGGTTGCTCGTCAGGGTCGCGTCGGTGCCGTCCTCGGGGCGGCCGAGCTGGGAGATGACCTCGTCGACCAGCGGGCTCTTCTCGAAGATCTGGGTGATCTCGGGGACGAGCGTGCGCGCCTCGTCGAGGCTCACGTTCGAGGGCAGCGTGAAGGTCGCGTAGACCGCGCCTTCGTTGAGCTCGGGCAGGAACTCGGAGCCTAGCTTGGGCGTGACCATCATGGCCGACGCGACGAGGACACCGCCTGCTGCGAGGGTGGCGAGCGGGTTCCGCAGGGCCCAGCGCAGGGTCGGCTCGTAGGCCTTGGCCGACCAACGCACGAGCGGCGAGTCGCGGTGCTTCGGACGCTTGCGATACGCGAGCGAGGCCAGGACGGGTACGAGCGTCACCGAGAAGACGAGGGCGCCGACCAGAGACGCGACCACGGTGTTGGCCATCGGCGCGAAGATGCGGCCCTCGACGCGCTCCAGGAGGAAGATGGGCAGGTACGCCGCGATGATGATGAGCAGCGCGAACACGGTCGGGCGCACGACCTGCCGGACCGCGATGCCGATGGCCTCTTGCACCGACTCGGGGTGGTGCGAGGTGCTCGCGGCGGTCGCAGCATGGAGCGCCATGCGCGCGATGATGGCCTCGACGATGACCACGCTGCCATCGACGATGATGCCGAAGTCGACCGCGCCCATCGACAGGAGGTTCGCGCTGAGGCCGCGAATCTTCAGGTAGATGAAGGCCGACAAGAGGGCGAGCGGGATGACCGCCGCGACGATGAGGGCGGCGCGGAGGTCGAGGAGGAAGACGAAGAGCACCAGGATGACGAGCACCGCCCCTTCGATGAGGTTGTGGGCTACCGTCTCGAGCGTGGTGTCGACCAGGGCGGTGCGATCGTAGAACGGTGTGATGCTGACACCGTCGGGCTTCAGCGTTCCGCCGAGCTCGGTGACCGCCTCGGCGAGGCGCCCGAGGACGACGCTCGGGTTCTCGCCGCGGCGCATGAGCACGATGCCCTCGATGGCGTCGAAGTCGTCGTTGTGGCTGACGACGCCCTGGCGCGGGGTCCAACCCTCGGTCACGGTCGCCACGTCGCGCACGAAGACCGGCGTGCCGTTGATGGTGCCGAGGTGCACGTTGGCGATGTCGTCCGCGTCGCGGAAGATGCCGCGGCTGCGGATGACCATCTGCTCGGCGCCACGCTGGATGACGCCGCCCGAGGCATTGGCCGAGCTCTTGGAGATGGCGTCCTCGAGGTCGTCGAAGGTGAGGTTCCGCGCGGCGAGCTGGGCGGGCTTGGGTTGGACCTGGATCTCGCGCACGAGCCCGCCGTAGCTGACCACGTCGGCGATACCCTGCACGCGCAGGAGACGCGGACGGACGACCCAGTCCTGGAGCGTACGGAGTCGCATCGGGTCGCGGTCTTTGGAGGCGAGCGTGTACCGATAGACCTCGCCGATTGGCGTCGCGAGCGGGCCGAGACCGGGAATGACGCCGTCGGGGAGCTCGGCGTCGCGGAGACGTTCGAGGACCTGCGAGCGGGCAAAGAGCGCGTCGACGCCGTCATCGAAGGTGAGGGTCACGAACGAGAGGCCGAACAGCGAGAGGCTGCGCAGGCGGGCCAGGCCCGGGGTGCCGTTCAGGGCGCGCTCGATGGGGAGCGAGACCTGGCGCTCGACCTCTTCGGAGGGCTGGCCGTCGAAGAGGGTGATGACGTTGACCTGGGTGTCGGTCGGGTCCGGGAAAGCCTCGATGGTGAGGCCACGGAAGGCGATGACGCCGGCGATGATGACGACCAGGGTGAAGAAGATGACCGCGGCGCGGTTCTTCAGCGCGAAGTCGACGATGCGCTCGAACATGGGTGGCTCCCTGGGTTAGCGGGTCAGGTCGATCGCGTTCAAGAGGAGGAGGGCGCCCTTGGCGGCGAAGACCTCGCCCGGGGCGAGCCCCGCGAGGACCTCGGCCTTGCCGTCGCGCTGGCGACCGAGCTTCACCTCGCGGCGGGCGATCTTGTCGCTGCTCGGGTCCTTGACGAAGACGACCGAGATCTCGTTGTCGGTGACGACGGCCTGCTGCGGGATGACGACCCGCCGGCCCTGGGCGGGCTCGAAGTCGACCTCGACAAAGGCGTTGACGCGCAGCGCGTGAGACGGGTTCGGGACGCGCACGCGCACCTCGACGGTGCGGCGGACCGGGTCCACGACGTCGGAGACCTGGTCGATGGTGGCCTCGATCTGGCGGGCCTCGGCCCCGAGCGCGCGGACCTTGCACGACGCGCCGGCGCGGAGGTTCACGGCGTCGTTCTCGGTGACCGAGGCCATGACCAGGACCTCGTCGAGGTCGGCCAGCGTCACGAGCGGGGTGCCGCGCTCGGGCGAGACCTGCTCGCCGAGGGAGACGTCGCGCGTCAAGACGACGCCGTCGGCCGGGGCGAGGAGGCGGTAGGTGCCGGGGGCGGCGACATCCAGGGAGAGGGCCTTCTTGCGGTTCTTGGCGGCGGCCAGCGCGAGCGAGGCGATGCGCACGTCGCGGTCGGCATCGACGAGGTCCTTGGCCGCGGCGGCCGAGGCGTCGACGAGCTTCTGGATGCGGTCGCGAGCGCGCGACGCGGCGGTGAGCGCGGCCTCTGCCTGACTCACCTCGGTGTCCAGATCACCCAGGGCCCCGGACCGCACCGAGACAAGCAAGTCCCCCGTCTTGACCGCTTGCCCGGTACGGACCGGGGCACTCTCCACGCGACCTGCGAGCGGCGGCATGATGCGCGTCACTCGCAGCTCGTCGACCTCGACGCGCCCTGGGGCAGGCACGGACGGGATGGGATCGCCGAGCGCCGCCGTGTCGAAGTCGAGGTAGCGATGCGCGGGCGCGTCGGCCGGGAGGTGCACCGCGTCGCCCTCGACGTGCAGCGAGGGCTTGGGCGACTCGGCCTCGGGGCGCTTGTAGGCCAGGAAGAAGGTGGCTCCGACGACGGCCGCGCCGAGCACGACGAGACCGATGGCGAGGTCTCGGACCTTGCGACCGCGGGTGGGCTTGCGGGTCGGGTCGCTGGGGTCGTTCGGATCGTGGGCAGCGAGGGGGTCGTGCGGAGCGAGAGGATTGGGCAGGGCGTGGGTCGTCATCGGGGGGACCTCGGGTGCGGCGGCAAGGGCGCCGTTTCATGGTGTTTCATGTCTGTTTCACGACGTTTCAAATGGCCGTGAGTCAGCGTTTCAGGACGTTTCATGGAAACGACGTCAGGGGGTGCGCGGCCGGGGGGCGAGGCCGGCTTCGCGGCGCGCGTCGAGCACGGCGTCGAGAGCGAGCTCGAGGGTGGCGAGACGGTCGAGCTGGATCTCCTGGATGGCGCGGCGCGCGATGAGCAGGTCGGCAAGGTTGCCGGCGCCGCGCTGGAGCGCGGTGGTGAGGGTCTCGGTCAGGGCGCGGGCGCGCTCGAGGGTCTGGTCGATGCCGCGGGTGCGCTGGCGGGCGAGGTCCAGGCGGCGCTGGGCCGTCTCGATGGCGCGGGCGGCGGTGGCGATGCGAGCGTCGCGCTGGGCGCCGATGCGCTGGAGCTCGGCCTGGGACTGGGCGGCCTCGGCCTGGCCGCGGCTCGCGAAGGTGAGCGGGATCGAGACCCCGAGCGAGGCCGTGTGTGCGATGTTGCCGGGCAGCGAGTTGTAGGCGTAGCCGGCGCGAAGGCCGAGGTCGGGGATGGCGGCGGACGAGGCGACGTCGGCCAGGGCCCGGGCCTGGCGGGCTTCGGCGTCGAGGGCCTGGAGCTCGGGGTGGGCGGCCTGGAGCTCGGGGGTGAGGGTCGACGGCAAGGTGTAGGCCAGGGCGCGGTCGACCCAGGCGCGGGCGGCGGGCGGTGTGAAGGCGGGACACGCGAGGCCGACGAGCTGCGCGCAGCGGCCGCGGGCCTCCTCGCGCTCGGACAAGGCCGTGCCCTGCTGGGCGGCGAGGCGGGCGTGCTCGAGCTCGGCCTTGGCGACCTCGGTCTGGGCGATGTCGCCGGCCTGGGCGCGCTTTTCCTGGAGGTCCAGGAGGGCCTGGCTCTGTGCGATGAGGCCGCTCATGGCGTCGGCGCGGAGCTCGGCCATGGCGAGGCGTGAGAGCACTGAAAGGAGCTCGAAGAAGCGATCCTCGGCGACGACTCTGGCCTGGCCGAGCGCCGTGTCGAAGCCGGCCTTGGCGAGGCGCTGGCGCGGGGCGCGCTTGCCGAGCTCGAGGGTCCAGCCGAGGCCGACGCCGAGTGCCGGGCCGTCGCGCCAGGGGCTGTCGATCTCGGCGGGCGCGCCGCCGAGTGGAAGAGAGCTCGCGTCGAGGGACAGCTCGGGGTTCGGGTAGAGGCCGGCGCGGACGACCTCGGCCTGGGCGGCGGAGGCCTGGCCGCGGGCGAGGAGGACCTCGGGCGAGCGGGTCCAGACGAGGTCGATGAGGGCCTGGTCGTCGGCGAGAAGGTCGGGGTCGAGGGTCGAGGGGGCGAGGGTCGGGCTCGGATCGGCGGCGGGCGCGGCGTGCGCATGGGGCGCGGACCCGAGCACCAGGGCCGCGACGGTCGGTACGAGCGGGAAGCTCATGAGGTTGGCGAGCTCGGCCAGCGAGGCCAGCGCGCGACGCCTTCCAGGCACGCGGTCCCGCGCACGGGCGGTGACCGGGCCGGGCGGCCGGCGAGAGCGATGGAGCATGCAGATCCCCTGGGTGTGGCCCCCGTGGACGAGGGCGGCGGGGGATGCAGAGCAAGGCCTGGGCCAGGTGCGGCCGGGAGGTCCAAGACTAGAAACACAAAGAGAATTGTCGAAAGGGTGACAGGGCCCGGGCCGGGGCTGTGGCAAAAATGTACTGGTGTGTGGCACAAAGGTGACATGCGCATCGTCCCCCGGCTGACCCTGGCGCTCGCGGCGACTGGCGTCCTCGCGCTGACGATCTATGCGGCCGTCGCGCTGAGCACCGAGGAGGGCGACCTCCGGGCGGCCGTCGCGCGCGAGATGAAGCTGCTTGCGCGGAGCCTGCAGGTCGCAATCGAGAACGCGCTGCGCGACGACCAGGCGCGCGACATCGCCGAGACGCTGGCGCGCCTGGAGGTCGTCGAGCCGGACGTCGACATCGCCGTGCACGACCTTCAGGGACAGGTGCGCTCGGCGTCGTCGGGCGCGCGGGCGGCGACCGCGGTGGAGGATGAGGTCGTGCGGCAGGCGCTCCACGACAACGCGATGGTGGTGCGCTTCCTCCCCGATGGTGGGCTCGATCGGCTGTTGGTGGCGACGCCGCTCCGCACGGACGAGGGCGCGATCATCGGCGGGCTCTCGCTCGGCAAGCCGCTCGACACGCTGACGAGCGATCTGTCGCGAACGCGGCTGGCGGTGCTGGTGCTGGTGGCGGCGTTCGCGGGGTCGGCGCTGGTGGTGGGGCTGGCGCTGGGGCGATGGTTCGTGGGGCGGCCACTCGAGCGACTGCTGCGAGCCATGGAGCGGGCGCGCGGCGGTGACCTGCACCCGGGGTTGCCGATGGCGCGGCCCGACGAGATCGGCCTGGTGGCACGCGAGTTCTCGCGGCTGCTCGGCGCCCTCGAGGTGGCGCAGCGCGAGCGCGAGCGGGAGGAGGCGCTGCGGCGCGAGGCCGAGCGCACGCTGGAGCACGCCGACAAGCTCATCACGGTGGGGCGGCTATCGGCGCGCTTCGCGCACGAGATCGGGTCGCCGCTGCAGGTGCTGGTCGGGCGGGCGCAGGCCATCACCGAGACCGCGGGGGTGCCCGACAAGGTCGCGCGCCACGCGAGCCTCATCGCCGAGCAGGGGCATCGCATCGTGCAGATCGTGCGGGACTTGCTGGCGTGGACGCGCCCACCCGGGGCCCCCGTGCCGACGCGCGTGAGCCGCGAAGTGCATGCGATCACGACCCTCCTGGAGCTGGAGGCGAAGCGGCGGAGCGTGGCGCTGCGCGAGCGTATCGACGCGGACGAGGTGGTCGTCGCGTGTCGGCCGGGGCAGCTGCAGCAGGTCGTTTTCAACCTCGTCAAGAACGCGCTGGCGGCGACGCCCGAAGGTGGCGACGTGTGCGTTGTCATCGCGCGTGAGGGGGCCGAGGTGGTGCTGGCGGTCGAGGACACGGGGCCGGGGATCCCGCCCGAGGTGCTGGCGCGCCTCTTCGAGCCGTTCTTCTCGACGCGCCTCGACGATGGTGGGGTCGGGCTCGGGCTGACGGTCGTGCGCGGCATCGTGGACGAGCACGGTGGCAAGGTCGAGGTGGGGGCACGCGAGGGCGGCGGGTCGCGCTTCCTGGTGCGGTGGCCGATCTTCGAGCTGGGGCAGGCGAGCGGGTCGGAGGGGACGGGGTGATCGACGATCCGCAGGTGAAGGGGGCGAAGGTCCTGGTGGTCGACGACGACGCGGGGCTCGTCGAGTTCTTCGTCGAGATGCTCGGCGAGCGTGGGATCGACGCGCACGGCGAGACCGACCCGAAGCGCGCGCTCGGGCGCATCGTCGCCGCCGACGGGGAGTTCGACGTGGTGGTGAGCGACGTCGAGATGCCGGGGTTGAGGGGGCCAGACCTCATGCACGCCGTGCATACCAAGAAGCCTTCGCAACTCGTGGTGCTCATGACCGCGTTCGGGTCGATCGACCTCGCGGTGCAGACGGTGCGCGCAGGGGCGATCGACTTCCTGGCCAAGCCCTTCCCGCCCGACGCGTTGGTGCTGGCCATCGGCAGGGCGCTGCGCGAGCGTTCGATGCGGCGCGAGATCGTGCGGCTCCAGTCGCTGGTCGGCGGCGGCGAGACCGGCGACCTGGTCGCGCAGAGCGAGTCGATGCGCAAGGTATTGGACGTGGCGCGGCGGGCGGCGCGCAGCAAGGCGGCGGTGCTGCTCACCGGCGAGAGCGGGGTCGGCAAGAGCTCGGTGGCGGCCTTCATCCATCGCGCCAGTCCGCGGGCGAGCGGGCCGTTCGTGACGTTGAACTGCGCGGCGCTGCCGGTGGCGCTGGCCGAGGCGGAGCTGTTCGGGGCCAAGCGCGGGGCCTACACGGGGGCGACCGAAGACCGCGATGGGCTGTTCGTGCGGGCGAGCCAGGGGACGCTGTTCCTCGACGAGGTGGGCGAGCTGCCGATGGAGCTCCAGCCCAAGCTGCTCGAGGTGCTGGAGACCGGGAAGCTGAGGCCGCTGGGCAGCGCGAAGGAGCTGACGACCGATGCGCGGGTGGTGGCGGCGACCAATAGCCCGCTCGAGGCGGCCGTGGCCGAGCGGCGCTTCCGGCCCGACCTGTTCTTCCGGTTGAACGTGGTGCGCATCCCGATCCCGCCGCTGCGCGAGCGGGTGGAAGACCTGCCGCTGCTGGTCGACGCGCTCATCAAACGGGCGGCGCAGCGCTCGGGGCGCGCGGTCGGGGGCATCACCGAGGACGCGCTGCGGGTGATCGCGAGGCACCCCTGGCCGGGCAATGTGCGCGAGCTGGCCAATGCGATCGAGCGGGCCGTCATCATGAGCGAGCACGACGTGTTGGTGGCCGAGGACCTGGTCTTCGATGCCGAGACCCGCGCCGAGGCGAGCGACTTCATGGGCGAGGCAGTGGCGCGGCGACTGCCCTTGGAGGCGGTCGAGAAGGTCTACATCCAGCGCGTGCTGGACGCGGTTGGCGGGGTGAAGCTCGAGGCCGCCAAGGTCCTGGGCATCGATCGGCGAACCCTGTATCGGAAGCTCGACCAGCCCGAGTGAAGCGCGAGCGTCCCAGATGAACGGGTCGGCACATCGCGGTTGACCCCGGGCGGCACCTCTGCCATCCCGGCCGCGTGGACGCCTCGACCGCATCGTTGCTCTTCTCGACCCCGCTCGCCACCGTCTCGGGTTCTCCCGTCGGTGCCACGTTGCGCCTTGCCGCGCTGGTCCGCGGCGGCGCCCGCGCGGTCACGATGGAGGTCGACCCAGCCGTCGACCGTGCCCTCGAAGACCCGCGCGCCGAGACCCAGCGAGCACTTGGCGACGCGCGTCTCCTCGGACCGGCGGCCGCAGGCGTGCGCCAGGGGGCGGGTGCGATCGGCCTCGTGACGGCCCTCGGCGAGCCAGCCAAGGACCTCTGGGACGCCCTGGGTGAGGCCCTCGGGATCGGCATCGACCTCGGCCTCGCGTGGGACCTCTCGCCCGGCGAGGCCCTCGGCGCGCTGGTCGCGGCCGGCACCTGTGACCGCATCGGCCTGTTCCTCCCCGACCTCGCGAAGGGCGGCGCCTTCGGGCTGGCCCAGGCCCTGCGCGCCGCCACCGGCAAGGTCGCTGTGCTGGTCATGACCCACCTTGGACAGCCCGGCATCCCGGTCCTGAAGTCGCTCGGCGCCGCGGTCTACGACCTGCGCTCGGGGCCGGCGCTCCTGATCGCGGCCCTGCGACTGCCACCCCCGACCTATCCGCGCGGACGACGCGTCGCGGTCATCAGCGACACCGGTCCCCTCGGGGCCGAGGCCGCGACACTCCTGACCGCCTTCGGCCTCGAGCTCGCGCGCCCGGCCGAGCCCACGATCGCACGCCTCGAGAGCGAGCTGCCGCTGAAGACCACCTTCGGAGGGCACCTCCGCATCCCGGGCCCGACCGAGCGCCACCTCGCGGTGGCCCGCGCGACCCTGGCCGCCGACCCGGGGGTCGACCACGTCGTCCCGCTCGGCCTGGCCGGTACGACCCGCGACCCGCTCGCCCTCTTGAGCGCGCACGGCCCCCTCGCGGTGCTCGCCCCTCTGGCCGAGCTCGGCCGACGCGCCGCCCCTTCGAGCATGCCCGCGAGCCCGCCCGTCGACGCCGTCGCCGAACCGACGCTGCTCCGTGCCCATGCACTCCTCTCGGCGGCCCTCATCATGCGACGCCGCGAGCTCGCAGGCGACGAGGCCTCGACGCTGCTGGCGAACCTCGAGGCCGGCCTCACCGCCCTCCCCTCCATCCCGGTCGCAAGCCTCGCCGCCGCGCGCGCTGCGGCCCGCCGCGTCGGCTACCCGGTCTCGCTCGACCGCGACGGTCCCGCGCTCGCCGACGAAGCAGCCTTGGATGCCGCGTGGGAGGGGCTCCTCGGAGACCTCCGTCGCGACCCGAGCGACGAGCCCCGCGACCCGCGTTGGGACCCGCGCTGGGTCTCACGCGTCGCCCCAATCGTAGTCGACTACAGCGCGCGCCCCCTGCCGGTCATCACGTTCCGGACCGCGACGCACGGGCCACGCCTCCTCGCCCTGCCGCTCGACCCGCGCGACCTCGGCGCCTCCAATGTGCTGGGCCACGACGCGGACGGTGTTCACGCCGCGCTCGCGCCGCTGTTCCGCGCCCTCGAGCGGGTCGCGGCGAGCTTGCCCGAGGTCGCACGCGCGGAGGTTCGGGCCACGGAAACGGGCGCCATCACGACCGCCCGCCTCGAGCTGGAGGCCTTCCCAGGCGGTGCGATTCGACGTTGAGTTGCGGAGGATCGCCATCTATAGTGCGCCGGCTTTCGTCCCCGAGGTCGTTCATGCGCCGTCTTGCTCCCCTCCTCCTCTCGCTCACGCTCTTCGCGGCTCCGGCATGCTCGGACGACCCGAACACCGCGACCGATACCGACACGACCGTGGACACGACGCCCGACACGTCGCCCGACACCGTGGCCGACACCACCCCGGAGGACGTCTCGGACACCTCGCCCGACGGCGACGCGACGAGCTGCGAGCATCCTTGCTTGAACGCGTTCGGCAAGAACGACAAGAGTCTCTGTCCCGACCCCAAGAGCGACTGGCAGTGCACCGAGGGATGCTGCCAGCCCGTCTTCAAGTGCCAGGTCGACGCGGACTGCGCGACCCGCGGCTTCACGGAAGAGCAGTGCTCGGACGAGCGCTTCGCCTGCCGCTGCAATGCCGCCGCTGCGACCTGCTACACGTGGCTCTGCGCGGTCTCGTCCGAGTGCGGCGCCAATGAGCTCTGCGCGGGCGGCAAGTGCGTCACCATCCCCGACAAGACCGGCCTCTCCCTCCGCATCCTCGAGCGCCAGACCGTGCTCACCCCGGGCGCCACCTACGCGCTGCATGCCGAGGCCTTCGACCCGCAGAACCTCGACATCGTCGTCCTCGCGACGCCGACCTGGTCGAGCTCCAACGCGAACGTCCTCGCGGTCGCCGCTGACGGCACCGTCACCGGCGGCGCCACCGCGGGCACGGCCACCATCACCGCGACCTCGGGCGACAAGACGGCGACCATCGTCCTCGAGAACGTCGTCCCGGCCGGCAACGACGTGACCCTCATCGTCCGCACCGAGCTCACGTGGGAGCCCATCACCGGCAGCTACCTCGTCGTCGATGCCCAGGGCAACACGACCGCCGAAGAGATCCCGCTGGACGGCATCATCCGCGTCCCGACCACGGGCTCGGCGGTGCACGACATCCACATCCTCGCCGACGACAACGACTGGGTGAGCTGGCTCGCGCTGGCCCCGGGCACGACCCTCTACCTGCCCATCCCGAAGACCACCCACGGCAAGGTCGTCATCGACGAGGCCGGCACCTACACGGCCGAGACCGACCTCCACAACGTCGGCATCATCACCGGCGTGCCCGACTACACGACCTACTCGTACGAGGGGACGCTGGAGATCGTGCTCACGACGACCGGCCTCTCGAGCGCGCTCTTCGACTTCAACATCTCGACGCTGCTCGGCTCCGAGGTGAAGCGCTTCCTCGACCCGAACGCGCAGATCCCGCGCGTCGACAAGACCAACCCCATCGGTGTCCCGGGCGGCATCGTCTTCAATCTGCTCGGCCCCGCCATCCCGAGCTACGTGCTGACCGCGCCCAAGGGTCATCACCGCCTCTGGTCGCTCGGCGGCAAGCTCGACATCAACGACATCGCCGAGTACTCGCAGGTCATCTTCGACGCGGTCGGCGGTGGCGACCTCGACTTCACGAAGATCGTCGGCGCGGTCTTCCCGCTCTTCAGGAACTTCTGGTCGGGCTACTCGGGCGACGTTCAGGTCTCGACGGTCGGCGACAAGGACACGCGCGTCGCCCACACCCAGAAGCTCACGACCCCGATGGGCGTGCTCGTCAATGTCGACATTCCCGCGCTTCCGGCGCTGGGCGAGGGTGGCGCGCTGGGCTGGGCCGACGGCCTCTTCCTGCTCTCGGGCGCCCAGACCGCCGACGGTTTCATGGTCCCCCTCGGCCTGAACGGCGGCGCCGACACCTCGGACAAGGTGAACAACCCCGCCGACGGCCTCGCCGACGGCAACGAGCGCACCCCCGAGAAGGACCCCTTCCTCCTCCCGGCCGCGCCGCTCCACTCCGGTCTCCAGGGCCCGCTGACCCGCTACCTCGTCACGGCCATCGCGGCCTCCATCCCGGCTGGCAGCAGCGACCCGCGCCCCTCGGCCGGCGCCGCGACGCTGGTCCGTTGGGCCCCGGGCGAGAAGCCCCCGGCCAACCTGGCGCTGCAGCCCTTCCTCGGCTTCCCGACGCACGCCGGCTCGGACTACGCGGCGCGTAAGGTCTTCCTCGAGGGGGTCACCGGGGCCGACGTCCTGCGCCTCCTCGTCAAGGGCAAGGGCGGCGAGCACTGGACTGTCTATGGCGCCCGCGGCGAGACGCAGGTCGTCCTGCCGAACCCGGCCGACTTCGGGATCGAGGCCGATCGCTTCGTCAAGGACAAGACCGACTCCCTGCTCGTCAACGGCCTCGACTTCGCGCCGGGCACCGACGTGACGAAGCTCGGTCGCCCGGGTGGGCTGGCCCTGGACCTCCTCCTGGGCCTGGTCGATCGCGTGTCGTTCATCGACATCAAGAACGCGCCGCTCCCCCAGTAACTCACTGAGTCACTTCCCTCGCCGCTGCGGCGGCCGAGGGAGGATTGCAGAGCAACGGCACAGGGACTCGTCGTCTCCTCGCCCCATGTCGCGCTCGTCGGCCTCTGCGCGCGAGGTCAGTCGGTCGTGTCGGCCGCGAGTCCGTCAGGTGCGGCAGCGCTCTCGATGCCGGCGGCACGCTCGACGCCCAGGGCGTCGGCCTTCTCGGCCTGCACGATGGCAGCCGTCTCGACCGTCTCGACCTGCGCGACCGCGT
>JAEUKJ010000461.1 GCA_016792665.1 Deltaproteobacteria bacterium
CCTTCTCGCCGCCGCAGCACCCGCGTGCTCGGACGCGAGCCGAGAGACGGGCGAGGAAGCCCCCTCTCGACCCGCGCGCCCCACCTGCACCATCACCCTCACGTCGGGGGGCGATCTCGGCGCCGCCCTCATCGCCCTGCCGCCCAGCGCCGAGGTCGTCTGCCTCGCCCCCGGCCGCTGGCTGGGCCCACTTGTAATCAACCGAAAACTCCACCTCTGGGGTCCGCCCGACGCGGTCCTCGCCCTCCCCGGCGACGGCGCCATCACCGGCAGCGTCGTCACCCTCGCCGCCCCCGGCATCACGCTCGCGGGCCTCACCATCGATGGCCGCGGCGGCCGCTTCGACAAGCTCGACGCCGCCGTGCACGTCATCGCCGACGACGCCACCGTCGAGGGCGTGACCGTCGTGCACGCGGTCTACGGGATCCTCGTCGAGAAGACCCGGCGCGCCCACATCCTCGGAAACCACGTCATCGGCGACGCCGCGACCGCCATGGGCATGCGCGGCGACACCATCCGCCTCTGGGAGAGCGACGACGCCACCGTCGCCCACAACCTCGTCGAGGACGGCCGCGACATCGTCGTCTGGTACTCGCGCCGCAACCTCGTCGCCCACAACCGCGTCCTGCGCGGCCGCTACGGCACCCACCTCATGTACAGCCACGACAACCAGATCCGCGACAACGCCTACGTCGACGGCGTGGTCGGCGTCTTCGTCATGTACAGCCGCAACGTCACCCTCACGCGCAACCTCGTCCTGAACGCCTCGGGCGCCTCGGGCATGGCCATCGGCCTCAAGGACTCGGGCGCGCTCGTCGTCACCGACAACCTCCTCCTCCACGACACGACCGGCCTCTACATCGACGACTCGCCCAACCAGGCCACCGACACCCTGCTCATCGCGCGGAACGCCATCCGCCAGTGCACGACCGGCGTCCACTTCCACACCACCCCACGCCGCACGACGCTCTCCGACAACGACTTCGTCGACAACGCCAGCCCGGTCGCGGCCGACGCCGGCACCCGCTCGGACGCCGCCCTCTGGCACCAGAACCACTTCGACGACTACGCCGGCTACGACCTCGACGACGACGGCACCGGCGACCTGCCCCACCGCGTCGCCTCCGCCTCCGACGACCTCGTCGCCCAGCTCCCCGCCCTCGCCTTCTTCCAGGGCACCCCGGCGCTGTCGCTGGTCGACCTCGGCGCGCGCCTCCTCCCCCTCTGGAAGCCACGCGTCCTGCTCGTCGACGACGCGCCCCGTATGAGCCCGCACCCTCTCCCCGCGTTGACCACCGTCGCCCGCAGTAACGGCGTGCACACCGCGCCCGGCGCGCTCGCGCCCCGCGGCCACGACGACGCCGGCATGAACCCGGAGGTCCTCCATGCACCTTGAGCTCGACCAGGTCGCGAAGTCCTATGCCTCGGTCCACGCCCTCCGCGACGTCTGCCTCGACCTCCCGCCCGGCTCGCGCGTGGCCCTCATCGGCCCCAACGGCTCGGGCAAGACGACGCTCACGCGCGTTATCATGGGCCTCGTCTCGCACACGGGCCACCTGCGCATCGACGGGCGCTCGACGCGGGAGCACCCCAGCGCACGCGCCGCGGCCGCCCCCGCCATCGCCTACGTGCCGCAGATCGCGCCCGCCATGGCCGCCACCGTGCGCGACCTGGTCCGCACCGTCGCCCAGGTCCGCGGCCTCGCCACCGACCCGACCCCGACCATCGTCGCCATCGCCCAGGACCTCGGCCTCGCCCTCGACCCCATCGCGCGCCTGCCCTTCCGCGGCCTCTCGGGCGGCATGAAGCAAAAGCTCCTCATCGCGCTCGCCCTCGGCGTGCGCCCGCGTCTCGTCCTCTTCGACGAGCCGACCGCCAGCCTGGACGCCCACGCGCGCGAGCGCTTCGCCGCCATCCACGGCGACCTCCTCGGCGACGCCACCGTCATCCTCTGCTCACACCGCCTGGACGAGCTCCGCACCATGGTCGACCGCGTCGTCTCGCTGGCCGACGGCCGCGTGGTCCACGACGGCCCGGCCCGGGCCTATGTCGCGAGCCACACCCACTCGGTCCTCGAGGTCCTGCCCCGCGACCCGGGCGCCGACGCCTGGCTCGCCGCGCGCGGCTTCGTCCCGACCAGCGCCGGCTGGTGGAGCCGCACGAGCTCCCACGCCGAGAAGCTCGCGCTCCTGCCCGAGCTCGTCACCACCCTCGGCCCCCGCCTGGCCGACCTCGTCGTGCGCGACCTCGAGCGGGTCTCGCCGATCGACCTGCCGGACGCGAGCGTCGCACGGAGGGCCGCAGCATGAAGCGCCTCTTGTTATCACTTGCTAGCTTCGGCCTCGTCGCGGCGCTGGTGGCTGTCGTCGTGCTGGTCGTGGCGGGCGGCACCACCCTGCCCGAAGGCCCGACGCCGATCGCCTGGGACCGCGAGGCCTGCGCCCACTGTCACATGCAGATCGGCGAGCCGCGCCACGCCGCCCAGCTCGTCACCACCCAGGGCGAGGTCCTCTCGTTCGACGACGTCGGCTGCGCCCTGGACTACCTCCGCCAGCACGACCCGGCGGTCCATCGCCTCTGGTTCCACGGCGAGGGCGACACCTGGCTCGGCACCGACATCGTCGGCTTCGCGCGCGCCCCGGTCACCCCCATGGGCTCGGGCCTCGTCGCTGTCGACCGCCGCAGCGCGGACGCGACCCCGCTGGAGGTCCTCCTCCGCGAACGCGCCGCACCACCTCTCGGAGACCCGCGATGATCGCCCCGCGTGAAGTGCTCGCCTCCATCCGTCTCGACCTGGCCGAGGTCCTGCGCTCGCGCTGGATCGTCTTCTGCGGCCTCGTCTACGCCGCACTGGCCGCGGTGCTGATCCTGGTCGGCCTGCGCGAATCGGCCATCATGGGCTTCACCGGCTCGGGCCGGGTGCTCGTCGCCTTCAGCCAGGCCCTGACGCTCGTCCTGCCGCTGCTCGCGCTCACCGCCACCGGCCAGGTCGTCGGCCGTGCCCGCGACGACGGCACCCTCGAGCTCCTCTTCGCGCAGCCGATCGGCCGCGGCGCCTGGTTGACCGGCGTCACCCTCACGCGCTTCTTCGTCCTCTTCACGCCGCTGGTCGTGCTCATGCTCGCCCTCGGCCTCGTCGCTGCGCTGGCCGGCCAGGCCGTGCCCTGGGCCTTCGTCCTGCGCGTGCTCGGCGTGGCCGCGACCTTGCTCTTCGCCTTCACCGGCATCGGCATGGCGCTCTCGGTCTTCGTGCGACACCAGGCCCGCGCCATCACCTACGTCATCCTGGTGTGGGCGCTCGCGGTGGCACTCCTCGACTTCGGCCTGGTCGCACTCATGCTCCGTTGGAGGCTCGACGCGCACGCCGTCTTCACGCTCGCGGCACTGAACCCGGTGCAGGACGCGCGCCTCGCTCTCCTCTCCGGCCTCGACCCCGAGCTCGGCACCCTCGGTCCGGTCGGCATCTACCTCACGACGCGCGTCGGCCAGGACACACTCTACCTCATCGCCCTCGCCTGGCCCGCGGCGCTGGGCGGCCTCGCCTGGCTCGCGGCGCTGCTCCGCTTCCGGAAGAGCGACGTCATCTGAGTCGCCTCCGCCCCACACCCTCACCCCACGAAGGGGGTCCCATGAAGAACGCCCTCGCCCGCTTCTACGAGTTCCTCGACCGCCCCCTCTACGGCTGGGGTCGCCTCGCCCTCGCGCTCTCCGTCATCCCCATCGTGCTCGCCCTCGGCCAGCCCCTCTGGAAGATCTCCATGAAGGCCCCGCAGTACCCGAAGGGGCTCTACGTCGAGATCTACGCACACACCGTCGAGGGCGGCAACGACAACCACGACCTCAAGGAGATCAACACGCTGAACCACTACATAGGGATGCACTCGATCGACCGCGCCGAGCTCAGCGACCTCGACTGGATCCCCTTCGCGCTGGTCGCCCTCATCCTCCTGACGCTGCGCTGCGCCGCCATCGGCAACGTGCGCATGCTGGTCGACCTGGCCGTGACCACCGTCTTCGTCGGCGGCTTCTCGATGTTCCGCTTCGTCTACAAGCTCTACTCCTTCGGCCACAACCTGGACCCCACCGCGCCGATCAAAGTCGAGCCGTTCACGCCCGCCATCTTCGGCGAGAAGCAGATCGCCAACTTCTCGACCAGCAGCTACCCGCAGGGCGGCACCGTCCTCATCGGCGTCTTCATCACGGCCATCTTCGCCGTGACCGCCTGGCACCTCATAAAGGGCCGCATCGACACGGTCCGCGCCGCCCGCGCCGCTGCCACGCCAGATGTTGTCACGCAATCACCTCTTCCGCCCACGGCCTGATCCGACCTCCTCTCCACAGGCCCAATCCCAGGAGTCCTCCATGTCCCGCTCGCCCCGACTCACGTCCTCCCTCACGCTGCTCGCCGCCGTCTTCGCCCTCGCCTGCGACAAGCAGCCCGCCGCCCCGGCCGGCGCCGAGCCCAACGCGGCCACCGCTCCCGCCGCCAAGGCGAAGCCGCTGCAGGTCCCGCGCGACCCCAACAACATCGTGTCCATCGCCGTCGCGTCGAAGGACCACACGACGCTGGTCGCCGCGATGCAGGCGGCCGACTACGTCGCCAGCGTCGCCAACCCCGGCCCGCTGACCGTCTTCGCCCCGACCAACGCCGCCTTCGAGAAGCTCCCCGCCGGCACGGTCGAGACCCTGCTCAAGCCCGAGAACCTCGACGCCCTGAAGAACGTCATCAAGTACCACGCGACGACGTCGACCTACATGCCGACCGACTTGAAGGACGGCCAGGTCCTCGCCATGGCCAACGGACAGAAGGTCACCATCCACGTCGCCGACGGCAAGCTCCGCGTCAACGACGCCAACGTCATCGCCTCGGTCCGCGCGTCGAACGGCGCCGTGCATATCATCGACGCAGTGCTCCTCCCGAAGTAGGGGCGAGGTCGCCTCGCCCGCCTGGGCCGGACCGCGACGCCACCTCATTCGAAACCTGCAGGGGGCGAGGCTCTCCTCGCCCGAGGGCACGACCGATGCGCATCGAACGCTACCTCCAACCGCCGGCCCCCGCGCCGGCCTCCGCTGGCCCGGAACCCCTTGCTCGGCGCCTCGCCGCGGCCCCCTGGCTGGCGCTCGGCTTCCGCCCCTTCTTCCTCACGGCGGCCCTCATGGGAGCCCTCTGGCTCCCGCTCTGGCTCATCATCTACCTCCACGGCGTGCCGCTGCCGCTCGCCGCCGACCCCATCGCCTGGCACGCCCACGAGCTCGTCTTCGGCCTCGCTGCGGCCGTGCTCGCAGGCTTCCTCCTCACCGCCGCACGAAACTGGATTCGCGGGCAGCCTGGTTCCACCAGGCCTTCTGCGAATGGGACCAAGAGCCCGACCCCCAGCGGTCTCCCGCTGTTGGGCCTCCTCGGGCTCTGGGTCGCGGGCCGCGTCGTCCTCTTGATCGGCGATGTCCTGCCGCCCGCGCTCGTCCTCCTCGTCGACGTCGCCTTCCTCCCGACGCTCTCCGTGGCCCTCGCGCGCCCGCTGCTCCGCGCCAAGAACCGCAGGAACTACGCCTTCCCGATGCTGCTCCTCGTCTTGGCCGGCCTGAACCTCGTCTTCCACCTCGGCGACTACGCGCTGCGCCGCCAGGCCATCACGGCGAGCATCGATCTCGTCGCGGTGATCCTCGTCCTCATGGGCGGCCGGGTCATCCCCTTCTTCACGAAGAACGCGCTGCCCGGGGCCAAGGTCCGGATGCCGGCCTCCCTCGCCTGGACCGCGACGATCCTCACCGCGACGACACTGCTCGCGCCGCTGCTCCCGAACCCGCTCGGACCCGTGATCTTCATCGGCGCCGGTGTCGCCAACCTCGTTCGCCTCGCGGCGTGGTCGCCGTGGTCGACGCTCGGAACCCCGCTCCTCTGGGTGTTGCACCTCGGCTACGCCTGGATCGGGGTCGCGCAGCTCCTGCGCGGCCTCGGCCACTGGGTCCTGGCGCTCGCCGGCACCGCGCCGATGCACGCCCTCACCGTCGGCGCGCTGTGCGGCCTCATCCTCGGCATGATGGCCCGCGTGAGCCTCGGCCACACCGGCCGGCCACTGATCGCCCCGCGCGCGATGACCGTCGCCTTCACGCTCGTCTTCGTCGCGGCACTGGCGCGCGCCATCCTCCCGCTCGCCGCGCCGTCGCTCATGACCGCGAGCCTCCTCGTCTCGGGCTCGGCCCTCGCCGTCGCATTCGCCCTCTTCGTGGTCGTGTACTGGCCAATCCTCACCCGTCCGCGCGCCGACGGCGCCCCAGGCTGAGAAGTCAGGCCCTGGACCACCCTCCAGACCGACCTGGACCACCCGCCAGATCGACCTTGTTATCACCTGAAAACATCACCCGAGAACCCCCGAGGCGCGACAACTCGCCGCATCCCCAAGCCCGCCTCCCGGTGCTACCTCTTGACCCGACCTTCGCCCCACACGGTCACACAAGGAGTCCTCGATGCGCACCTTCCTCTCGCTGACCACCGCCCTCGCCCTCGGCCTGTTCGCCTGCGACTCGGACGAGTCCACCCCGCATGACACGGCCGACACGAGCGACACCGCCGACACGACGGGCCCGACCGACACCGACATCGCCGAGGAGGTCCTGGAGGACGTGCTCAGCACCCACCTCACGGTCACGGCGACCTTCACGGACGCGGTCAAGACCGGCCAGAACCGCCTCCACCTGATGCTGGAAGATCAAGTCGGACGCCACCTCGCTGGTGCCACCTTCGCGGTCGTGCCGAGCATGCCGATGCACGGCCACGGTTCGAGCGAGACGCCGGTCGTGACCGATCTGGGCCAGGGCGAGTACGAGGCCTTCCCCGTCACCTTCCAGATGCCCGGCGCCTGGACGGTGGCGATCGACGCGACGCTCGGCGACCTGACGACCCACCTCGACGTCGAGCTGACCGTGCCATGACACCGCTCCGACGAGGCGCCTCCCTCGCGCAGGCCGCACCATGAGGTCGCTCGGCGCCGCGGTCCTGGTCGGCGGGCTGCTCGCCCTCGTGTCCCAACGCGCCGCCGCCGCCCCGTGCTGCATGTCGGCGACCGCGTTCGGCATGGGGCGCCTCGCCATCTGGGAGGACTTCGCGCTCGGCCTCCGGACCTCGCTGTCTCCGGCCCTCGGGGCCTGGGACGCCGAGGGGCACTGGTCATCCTACGACGACTACGCCGACCTCGAGTGGCGGAGCGAGCTCTGGGCCCTGGTCGCCCTCGACCGCCGCCTCTCGGCTTTCGTGCGCCTGCCCGTCGTGGCCACCCACCGCTCGGCGGGCAGCCTCTCGGGCTTCGGCGGTGGCCTCGGCGAGGTCTCGCTCGGGGCGCGCTACGAGGTCCTGGCGATCGGTGAGATCGCCGAGCTGCCGGCCATCGCGCTCACTCTCGCGGTGCTCGCGCCGACCGGCCGCGCCACCGAAGACGCCGAGACCCCGCTCGGGGTCGACGTCACCGGGCGTGGCGCGTGGGTGCTGTCGGCCGGGCTCTCGCTCGAGGTCACGCGCGTCCCCTGGTTCGTCCGCCTCGACCTCGGCCTGAGCGTGCCTCTGCCCGCCCGACGCGACGACCTCGGCGTCTCCCAGCGGCTCGGCCCGAGCTTCGACCTGGGACTGGCGGGCGGCGTCGAGGTCTCGCCCCGCGTCGTCGTCAGCCTCGCGAGCCACCTCATGTTGTCGTCCGACAACATCCTGGACGGCGCCGCCGTGCCCCACTCCGATCGCCTCGAGCTCGGCCTCGGCCCGGCGCTGTCCTGGCACTTCGCCTGGAGCTGGACCCTCCAGCTCGGCGTCGACTCCGGACTCTTCCTGAGCGACCTCGGCCAGAACCTTCCGGGCCGCGTCACCACGACGCTCGGCCTCCGCTATGGGAGCCCCTGACATGCCCACGCTCTCCCCCGCGCTCGCCCTCGCCGCGCTCGTCGCTTTCACCCCGGCCTGCGCCTCGACGCCTGCCACGCCCCCGCGCGAGGCCCTCACCCTGCCCCTCGAGGCGGACGACG
This sequence comes from Deltaproteobacteria bacterium, assembly GCA_016792665.1. GTDB lineage: Bacteria > Myxococcota_A > UBA9042 > PHBI01 > PHBI01 > WYBB01. The sequence goes on from JAEUKJ010000461.1 coordinate 8,011, forward strand.
GCACCGTCACCCTCACCGCGCTGACCCCACGTCATGCGGCCACCGTGCTGGTCTGGTGGTCCAGCAGCTGTCCGTGTGTCGCGCGCTATGCGGCCCGCGTCTCCGACCTGGCCCAGCGCTTCGCGACCCAGGACGTCGGCGTCTACCTCATCGCCAGCAACGCCGACGAAGACGAAGCAAGCCTCGCCCACCCGACGCCGACCCTGCCGCTGTTCCGCGACCCGGACGGCACGCTCGCCCGCGCCCTCGACGTCATCAGCACCCCCACCATCGTCGTCTTCGACCGGGCCGGCACCGTCCGCTACCGCGGCTGGCTCGACAACGAGCACACCCCGGGCGATCCGGACCGCGAGCCCTGGCTCGAAGACAGTCTCACCCAACTCCTCGCAGGCGCCACCGCGTCGTGGAAGAAGCCGTTCTGGGGCTGCATGATCACCCGCTCGCTATCGAGCGCTCACAAGTGCCAGCCGCCCACCCCGGTCACCCCTCCCTGCCACCACGCCACCCGGTAGGACTCAGGGAAGAAGACGCCCAGGGCCAGCGCACCCAGAAGATCTCAGCGTCCCGAGCAAGCTCGGGGCGCAAAGACTCGGGAAGAAGACGCCCGAACCCAACGCACCGCGCCGACCGACCGCGCCCCGATCGACGAGGGAGCGGTGCGCCTCGGAGGCTCGGCGTCGCGAGCAAGCTCGGGGCGCCCAGACTCAGGGAGGAGGAGTCCCGAGGCCACCGCGACCGCGTACGCAGGCGGAGCGCCGATCCCCCGAGAGCCTCGGCGTCCCGAGCACGCTCGGGCTGCATCGACTCGGGAAGAGACTCCCGAACCCACGCACCGCGCCGCCCGACCGCGCCCCGATCGACGAGGGAGCGGTGCGCCTCGGAGGCTCCGACGACCTCGAGCCTCGACGCCGGTGAGCGAAGCTCGAGGCGTCGATGGCTCGGAGTCTCGGCGTCCCGAGCAAGCTCGGGGCGCCCAGACTCAGGGAGGAGGAGTCCCGAGGCCACCGCGACCGCGTACCCCGGCGGAGCGCCGATCCGCAGCGAGCCTCGGCGTCCCGAGCAAGCTCGGGGCGCCAAGACTCGGGCCCCATCCACCGAGGCCACCCAAGACCACGACGCGGAGCCCGTCGTCCCCGCTCAGAGACCCAGACGCCCAGCGAGCGCAACGAGGTCCTCGGGGAGCGCACTCGCGAGCACGAGCTCGCCCAGCCGGAGCCCCGCCGCATGCAGCGCATGCCGTGGATGCAGGGTGCAAGGCGGGTCCCGATGGATCGGCTCGCCGACCAGCGCCATGCCGATCGCCGCCAGATGCAGCCGCACCTGGTGCGTGCGGCCCGTCTGGGGGATCACCTCGACCTTCGCAAACGCGCCGCTCACGCTGACGACCCGGACCCGGCTACGCGCGACCTTGGCGCTCGGGTCGTCGGACGCGACGACCGCCGGGAAGGTCTTGCCGGTCGCCGCCTCGCGACGCTCGCCGAGAGGCAGGTCCACGACCTCTTGTTGTCCGGCGATAACATCCCGACCGACGACGTGGGTGATCGCGAGATACCGCTTGGCGCCGGGCACCTTCAAGAGCTCGGCCCAGCCATGCACCGCGCTG
>JAEUKJ010000477.1 GCA_016792665.1 Deltaproteobacteria bacterium
TCCCGACCGTGCAGAGCGTGCACGAGCCGCTCGAAGCCGCCGCCGAGGCGGCCAAAGCCCTGGTAAAGCCACGCCGCAAAGCCAAGCGCTTGCGCGACCTGGCGGAGTGGCGGGCCGAGCGGGTCATCGATGAGATCGGCGGTCTGTGCGAGAGCGCGGACAACCACCGCCCCCGCGGGGCGACGTCGCGCGCCGTGTTCCCCGAGGGGGTCGGGCCCGTCAAGGCCCCCAAGGGGCCGGCCCAGGTGCGCCAGCTCGAGAAGCTCATCAATGATCTCGGCAACGCCAGCGACCCGAAGGTGAAGGCCATCGCCGAGGCGACGCTACCGAAGCTGCGCCTCGCCGCGACCGCGCTCGTGAGCGCCGAGGCCGACTACCAGGCGGCGCGCAAAGCGTGGCGCGAGGCGGAGGACTTGGAAGACCTGCGGCTGAGCGAGCACCGGCGCGCGATGGACAGCCTGCTCGGCGAGCTCCGCAAGCTCTACCCGGGGGACCGGGCGATACAGGACCTCATCGTGCCCGACGTGGACGACGGCGACGAGCGCGGCGACGGCGGCGCGGGGCCCGGGTCTGGGGGTGCGGGGCCGACGCCCGACGCCGGCCCGACGCCGGCCTGAGTCCCTTCGAGCGACGCTTGGGCGGTTCGACCCACGGGTCGTCCGCCCTTGAACGCGACCCCCGCGAGGCGCTAAAGACCCTCCATGTCGGCGAGTCCCCTCAGCGCCTCCTCTCTCGCGTCTCTCGGACCCCGCGCATCCCTCGCGTCCCTCGCGTTCGTCGCGTGCGCGCTGGTCGCTTGCGGCAGCCCCGCGGGTCCCACTCCGGAGTCGGTCGACCTCGCCGCCGCGCCCGACGACAGTCTCGCCGCGGCGTCCGCGGAGGCCCTCACGCGTAACGACGTCTCGATTCTCTTTCCGAGCCCGACCACACCCGCGGCCTCGGCCCTCCTCTGGTCGGCCTCGCTCGAAGGGCTCGGCGGTCCGCTGCTGCCGAAATCCGAATTTGCCAGAAATACCTTTTCGCTCACACGCGAGCTCGACGACGACCTCGAATATGACGCCCTGCGTGTCGTGGCCGTGCGCTTCGACCCGTGCTTCAAGACGTCGCTCGCTGGTCCCTGCCAGCCGCAGGTGCGTCTCGTCTGGCAAGCGCCCGACCCGAACGACCCGCCGAAGGGCTTTCTCGATGGCGCCGTGCACTCGCTCTACGCCGTCCCCGACGCGGCCCTTCCCGCCCTCGTCGCCGAGCTGCGCCGACTCGCGCCGCTCGCCCCCGAGAACACCGCGCTCGCCCCGCTCGGCGTCTCTCCCGCGCTCGCCGCGCGCGGCCTCGACAGCGACTATGCCCGCGGCCTGAAGGCGTTGGTCCTGCGCCACGCCGGCGCCGGCTCGCTCGTGCGCGTGACGTTCATGACGCGCACCTTCGCGCGCTCGGGTCAGTGGCAATTCGCCGGCTTCCACGTCGGCCCGAACAGCGCCAAGATCGAGATCGCCGGCCTCGGCGGCCTCACCCAGCAGAACGTCACGCGCGAGATCGCGCACGGCTTCGAGTACGTCGTCCACCCGAAGTTCATCGACCCCGCCGCAGGCCAGGCGAGCTCGTCCTCGGCGCTCACGGCACTCGACCCCGCCGCCCGCGCCGACATCCACGCCTGGGCGCTCCGGCAGGAAGACCCCGAGGTCCTGCTCCCCGACACCACCGACTGCGCCTCCTGCCACCTCGCCAACCACGTCGGCCGCCACCTCGAGTCGCTCGACCCCTCGCTCCTCACGTCCGAGCCCGTCGCCCGCCGCGGCCCGCGCACGCTCTCACTCGCCGAGACCGACGCCGACAACCTGCGCGCCTTCGGCTACTTCGGCCCGTACCCGCAGGTCTCGCAGCGCGTCGCCAACGAGACCGAGGCGGTGCTCGCCGCGCTCCGCTGACGGGATCGAGGGCTGCCCCGAAGGGGGACCTCAGGCCTTTGCCAGCACGTCCGCGAGGTCGAAGCCGACGTCGGGGAACGCGTCGAGGCGCCAGTTCCGAGGCGGCGGTCGGAGGCCGCGCCCATGAATGCGAGGTTTCCCGCGACCGGATTCCATGAAATGCTCGACCGGTGGACGACGTGGGCTCGGTGGCGCTCATCGCTGGCATGGCGGCCGCGTGGACGCTCTTGCCCGCCCTCCCTGACGCGATCGATCGCGTGCGCGGCTGGCGCGCGACGCGGCGCATGAAGGGGCTCGTGCGCGCGGGGCTGCGCCCGGGGCCGAACAATGTCTGGGAACAGACCCTCGAGGGTCGGCGCGTGACCGTCCTCCCGCGCTCCGACCTCGCGACCTTCCGGCTCGAGGTCCCAGTGCAGGTCCGCCGGGTGGCCGCGCTCGCGGGCGAGGCGAGCCTTGCCCCTACGAACGGGCTCGCGCGCGCGACGGGTGGAGTCGACGCGTCGCGGACGTCGAAGGCCGATGTGCCCGCGCCTCTGCGCTTCGAGCGTGGCCCTGGCGACCACCCGATCGGCGACCCGCCCTTCGACGCCGCCGTGTCGATGCGTGGGCCGCGCGCCGAGGCCCTGGCGCTGCTCACGCCGGAGCTCCGCGCCGCGCTCGCTCGCGCCATCCCAACCGGCTGGCGCTTCGAGGAGGACGTGCTCCCCTCGCTGGTGAGAGGCGCCCGCGTCGGCCGCCTCGTCCTCGAGGTCAGCGCGATCGCCGCGATCTCCGACCGCGCGCGCGAGGGGGTCGAGCTCGCCAGCGCCGTCGAGCGCGCGACCCCACCGACGACCTCGGAAGGACTCTATCACCGCGTCGCCACCGACCCCGCGCCCGCGGTTCGCCAGGCCGCCCTCGAGGCCCTCATCAAGCACTTCGAGCCCAACCTCGAGCGCCCCTGGCTCGAGCCCGCCCTCGCCCTCGCGCGGCGCGATCCCGCCCCCGAGCTGCGCCTCTTCGTCG
>JAEUKJ010000522.1 GCA_016792665.1 Deltaproteobacteria bacterium
GTGGGCATCGGCGGGGATCCGATCAACGGGACGAACTTCATCCACGTCCTGGACGCCTTCAACCGCGACCCCGACACCGATGGCATCATCATGATCGGGGAGATCGGCGGGCAGGCCGAGGAAGACGCGGCGGCGTTCATCCGCGACCACGTGAAGAAGCCGGTGGCGGCGTTCATCGCGGGGCAGACGGCGCCTCCGGGCAAGCGCATGGGCCATGCGGGCGCCATCATCTCGGGCGGCAAGGGGACGGCGGCGGCGAAGATCGCGGCGCTGACCGAGGCCGGCGTGGCGATCTGCCCGAGCCCGGCCGAGCTGGCGAGCACGCTCATGAAGCGGATGGGCTGAGAGACATCAACGGCGACCGCGGTCCGTGAGGCCGTCGGTGCGCCATCAGGAGAGCAGCATGGGTATCGAGCAGACTTTCGCCATCATCAAGCCGGACGCGGTCAAGCGCGGGCACACGGGTGGCATCATCGCGGCCATCGAAGAGAACGGCTTCACCATCAAGAACCTGAAGAAGGTGCACCTCACCAAGGCGCAGGCCGAGGGGTTCTACTACGTGCACCGCGAGCGCGGCTTCTTCGGCGAGCTCACCGACTTCATGAGCTCGGGGCCGTGCGTCGTCATGATCCTCGAGAAGGAAGGGGCCATCCTCGCGTGGCGCGACCTCATGGGTCCGACCAACCCGGCGGCGGCCGAGGCGCATCACCTGCGCAAGCGCTTCGGGACGAGCATTGGCGAGAACGCGACGCACGGCTCGGATGCGCCGGAGACGGCGGCCTTCGAGACGAGCTACTTCTTCTCGTGCTTCGAGCGCATCGCCTGAGAGCGATGAGCGCGAGGTCCTCTCGTTGAGAGGGCCTGGCGTGGAAACGACGAGAGCCCCGACGTGGTGACACGTGCGGGGCTCTTGCTTTTCGGGGCCTTGGACGACTACCGCGTACGCTTGCACTTCACGTCACGCGGGTCGCAGCGGTCGTCGCTCGTGCGCTTGCCCTGCTCCTGGGCCTCGTCCGACTCGGGGCGGGCAGGGCGCACGGGCTTCGAGAGGTCGCGCTCCTTGGTGGCGTCGGCCTCGCGCTGCGCCTCGTCGGCCCGGCGCTTGGCGGCGTCGGCCTCGCGCTGAGCGGCCTCTTCAGCCCGGCGCTTGGCGGCGTCGGCCTCGCGCTTGGCGGCGAGCTCACTCTCGCGGCGCGCCTCCTCGGCCTTGCGCTCGGCGGCCTCGGCCTGGCGTCGCTCCTCGGCCTTGCGGTTGGCCTCGTCCTTCTGACGCGCGAGCTCGCTCTCGCGACGCGCCTCTTCTGCTTTGCGTTCGGCGGCTTCGGCCTGGCGTCGCTCCTCGGCCTTGCGGTTGGCCTCGTCCTTCTGACGCGCGAGCTCGGCCTGGCGCTTGGTCTCGGCCTCGGCCGCACGGCGCTCGTCCGCCTGGCGGCGGGCTTCGGCCTCGACGCGCTCGCGGGCTTCGGCCTGGCGACGCTCCTCGGCCTTGCGGTTGGCCTCGTCCTTCTGACGGGCGAGCTCAGCCTGGCGCTTGGCCTCGGCCTCGGCCGCACGTCGCTCGTCCGCCTGGCGGCGGGACTCGGCCTCGGCGCGCTCGCGAGCTTCGGCTTGGCGCTTGGCCTCCTGCTCGCTGCGCAGCGCTGCCTCGCGCTGGCTCCGAGCCTCCGCTTCGCGAGCGGCCTCGGCGCGTCGCGTCGCCTCCTCGCGGGCGTTGAGCTCCTCGGCGGCACGACGCGCGTCCTCGACCCGGCGGCGCTCGGCCTCGACCCGGGCTTCGTCGGCACGGCGTGCCGCGTCCTGACGTGCGAGGTCGGCCTGCTCGCGAGCGATGCGGTCGGCCTCGGCGCGCTGGGCCTCCTCGCGGCGTCGGTTCTCCTCGCGGCGTGCGGCCTCGATGGCGTCGGTGTCGGGACGCGTCCTGCCGTCGTTCGGCCGGACGCCGTCCGCTCCGCTGTTCGGACGGTCGCCGTTGTTCGGTCGGTCGCCGTTACCCGGACGGTCGGCATTGTTCGGTCGGTCGCCGTTACCCGGACGGTCGCCGTTGTTCGGTCGGTCGCCGTTACCCGGACGGTCGCCGTTACCCGGACGGTCGCCGTTGCTCGGTCGGTCGTTGCGGTCGCCATTGTTCGGACGGTCGCCGTTGTTCGGACGGTCGTTGCGGTCGCCGTTGTTCGGACGGTCGCTGTTGTTCGGACGGTCAGTGCGGTCGTTGCGGTCGCCGTGGCTCGGACGGTCATTGCGGTCGCCGTAGCTCGGACGGTCGTTGCGGTCGCCGTAGCCCGGGCGATTGCCGTAGCGATCGTCGCGCACGGGGCGTGCCCGCCCACCCTCGGACTCCCAGCTCCACCAGCCGTCGTTGCCCTGGGTCACGACCGGCTCGACGATGGGCCGCGGGCGCGCGTTCGGCGCCGGCGCCCACCAGCCACCCCCGTCCGACCATCGCCCCCAGGCGGTGTCCGGCTCGTCCGCGTAGTCACCCTCGTCCTCGTACCCGCCTTCGGCCGCGGCCTCGTCGTTGGCGTCGTCCACCTCGTCCACTTCGTCCGCGTCCGTGTCCACGACAACGACCGGCTTCGGCGCCTTCACCACGGTCGGCGCCTTCACCACAGGGGCCGGCGCCTCGAGCTCGGGCTCGTCCAACGTCGGCACCTCGACTTCAGCGACCTCGGGCAGCGCGGGCAGGGGAGGGACCTCGAAGGCGCGCTCGACCTGCATCGGGCCGGGCCCCTCCAGCGGAACGGGCGCCCCCTCCATCGCGGGCAGCGGCTTCGCCTCGGTCGGGCTCTGGGTGAGACCGCCACCGCAACCGGCCACGAGCCACGACGCCAACGACCCCGCCACCATCACGCGCGTGTAGGGGTTCCACTTGTTGCTTCCGCCGTTCGCTCGCATCGCCGTTCTCCTGGGGTGGGGGTCGTGAGCCCGGTCCGCTCTGTCCCGCGCTGCATCGACCCTGGCCCGACGCCCCCTGCGCACGGCGATTCACGGGGCCCCGGCCAAGAAACGTGAGGCGATTGTCTCCCGGCGTTTACATTCCCGTCCGCGCTGCGTTCCCGTGGAATCTCGGGCCCTGGCGCGGTCGCCGCCCCGTTCTCGCGCGCCGAGGCCCGGCCCGTCAGCCGCCGGATGTTCCCCGAGCTTGGATCCCGGCGACCTTCCCTGTATGCACGCGCCCCATGAGCGTCTCCGCGCCCGCCGCTGCCATCGCGTCCCACGACCTGGTCTCGCCCGACCTGCCCTCCGAGCCTCACGCGCCGACGCTCGCCGCGCCCATCGGGCCCGCCCCGTCGGACCCCGCCCCGGGCCCGGCCCGCGCCCTCCGCCTGGCGACCGACCCCCGGCCCGACCTCAAGTCGATGACCCACGCCGAGCTGCGCGCCTTCGTCACCGAGACCCTGGCCGAGCCTGCCTTCCGCGCCGACCAGATCTTCCGCTGGCTGCACGGTCGCGGCGCCCGCTCGTTCGAGACGATGACCGACCTCTCGAAGGGCCTCCGCGACAAGCTCCTCACCTCGGCGCGCGTCGGCGGCCTCGAGCTCGAAGACGTCATGGTCGCGAAGGACGGCACGCGCAAGCTGCTCCTCCGCACCGGCCAGGGCGACCGCATCGAGTCGGTCCTCATCCCGATGGAGGACCGCATCACGCAGTGCGTCTCGAGCCAGGTCGGGTGCAAGATCGGCTGCGACTTCTGCTTCACCGCGCGCATGCCGCTGCGTCGCCACCTCGCCGCCTCGGAGATCGCCGACCAGGTCCTCTGGGCCCAGAAGGTGCTCACCGACGCAGGCCAGGGCGAGCGCGTCTCGAACCTCGTCTACATGGGCATGGGCGAGCCCATGGACAACTACGACAACGTCGTCCGCTCGCTGCGCATCTTGATGGACGACCGCGGCCAGAACATCTCGAGCCGCCGCATCACCGTGTCGAGCTCGGGCGTGGTCCCGAAGCTCCAGAAGCTCGGCCACGACGTCCCCATCAACCTCGCCATCTCACTCAACGCCTCGAACGACGAGCAGCGGAACCGCCTCATCCCGATCAACAAGGTCTGGAACCTCGAGGCCTTGATGACCACGCTGCGCGCCTACCCGCTGCCGCCGCGTCGCCGCATCACGATGGAATACGTCATGCTCGCCGACGTGAACGACACCAAGGACGATGCGCTCCGCGTGGCGAAGCTGCTGCGCGGCCTGCGCTGCAAGGTGAACCTCATCCCGTTCAACCCGTGGCCCGGCTCGATCTATCGCCGCCCCACGCCCGAGGCCGTCGATCGATTCGCCATGATCCTCATGGACCGCGGCTACACCGTCACCGTTCGCTACTCGAAGGGCGACGATATCGGCGCGGGCGGCGGCCCGCTCGACGGCAACCAGGTCGCCCCCGCGACCGGAGACGCCCCC
>JAEUKJ010000537.1 GCA_016792665.1 Deltaproteobacteria bacterium
CGAGGCCTTGCGCATCGAGGGCGAGGTCGACCTCGGCTATCTGAGGGAGCAGGTGCCGCGCGCCCTCGAGCGGGCCCTCGAAGGGCTCGCGCGCGTGACGACCATCGTGCGATCGATGAAGACCTTCGCCCATCCGGACCAGCCCGAGCTCGCCGACTGCGACCTCGTGCAGAACCTCGAGGCCACGCTGACGATCGCCTCGTCCGAGCTCAAGTACGTCGCCGACGTCCACACCGACTTCCGGCCGTTGCCGCTGGTCCGCGCCCACATGGGCGAGCTGAACCAGGTCTTTCTCAACATCATCGTGAACGCGGCCCACGCGATCTCGGACCGCCATGGGCCGCATGGCGCGCGCGGCACCATCACGGTGTCGACGCGCATCGAAGGCGGTGACGTCGTGGTCTCGGTCGCGGACGACGGCACCGGCATCCCCGAGTCGGTGCGCAACCGCATCTTCGACCCGTTCTTCACGACCAAGGAGGTCGGACGCGGGACAGGGCAGGGGCTCGCGCTCTCGCGCACCGTGGTCGAGCGCCACGGCGGGTCCATCACCTTCGACTCGCAGACCGGGGTCGGGACCACCTTCCACATCCGGCTGCCAGTGCTGGGGCCGATGCAGCTGGAAGAACACGCTCAGGCCGCTTGATTCGCACGAGGCAACCCGCGGTGGCGCCGCGTGACCCGCGCGAGCGGCCTCGGACGACGCCGCCAAGCGACCCGGACCGGGTCACGACCGCAAGGGATATTCCTTTGACATGGGCCCATCCCTCGGGCACTGCACGCCCGTGAAAAAGAACCAGCGTCAAGACGAGTCTCCTGCCCAAGACCTCCACACCGAGCCCACCGTCGAGGGACTCGCCGACGAAGAGCTCCTCGTGGGCGACTCCGAAGAGGGCGAGCCCGTCGTCATCGAGGACGAGGTCGGCTTCGAAGCGCTGGGCCTCCCGCCGCGCCTCCTCCAGATCGTGACGAAGCTCGGCTTCAAGACCCCGACCACCATCCAGGAGGTCGCGATCCCGCCGCTCCTCGAAGGTCGCGACGTCGTGGGCCAGGCCCGCACCGGCACCGGCAAGACCGCCGCCTTCGGGTTGCCGCTCATCGCGCGCCTCTTCCAGACCCGTGGCAAGGGGGCCCCACGCGCCCTGGTCCTGACCCCGACGCGCGAGCTCGCGCTGCAGGTGACCGACGCCCTGAGGTCGATGTCCGAGGGCCTCGGCCTGCGCCTGACCACCGTGTATGGCGGCTCGCCGTACGGGGCGCAGCTGCGCGCGCTGCGGGAAGGGGTGGACATCGTCATCGGCACCCCCGGGCGCGTCATCGACCTCATGGACCGCGAGAGCCTGCGGCTCGGCGAGGTCGAGGTGGTCGTCCTCGACGAGGCCGACGAGATGCTCGAGATGGGCTTCATCGACGCGGTCGAGTCCATCGTCGCCAAGACGCCCGAGACGCGGCAGGTCGCGCTCTTCTCGGCGACCATGCCGCCGGCCATCCGCAAGGTCGCCGACCGCTACCTGAAGAACCCGGTGAGCGCGCGCGAAGAGGCGAAGAACGTGCTCGCCATCTCGCAGCGCTTCGTGTGCGTGCCGCCGCGGTGGCGCCCCGAGGCGCTGCTCCGCCTGCTGCGGTCCGAGGTGCGCGACGCGACGCTGGTCTTTGCGGGCACGCGCGTGGCCTGCGCCGAGGCCGCGGACTTCCTCGCCGCCAACGGCATCCCGGCCGAGCCGCTGCACGGTGACATGAACCAGGCCGCGCGTGAGCGCGTGGTCGAGCTCCTGCGCCAGCGTCGGGTCGAGGTCGTCGTGGCCACGGACATCGCGGCGCGCGGCATCGATATCGATCACCTGACCCACATCATCAACCTCGACCTGCCGAAGAACGTCGAGGTCTACACCCATCGCATCGGGCGCACGGGGCGTGCAGGCCGCACCGGCACGGCCGTGACGCTGGTCGCGCCGCGCGACGTGGGCCGCTTCACCGACGTGCTGATGCGGCGCGGGGTGGTTCTCGAGGAGCTCTACCTCCCCACCGAGGCCGACCTCGACGTGCGAGCGCGCGAGGCCGTCGTCCAGAAGCTCGGGGAGTTCAAGGGCCTCGACGCGGCCGTGGTCGCGGATGCGCAGCGCTGGGCCGAGAGCCTGGTCGGCGAGGGGCGCGCGTTCGCCACCGCCGAAGAGCTCATGGTCGCCGCGCTGGGGCGCCTGGCCGAGGGCGAGTCGATCTCCCTCGGTCGCCGCCTCGACACGACGCTGCCGCCGTGGGCCCGGCGCCCGACCAAGGTCGAGCCGAAGCCTGCCAAGAGCCGCCAGAGCCGAGACGATGGCCCCGAGGGAGGCGTGAAGGTCGTGGCGATCGGGGTCGGTCGCCGTGACGGCGTGCGCCCGGCCGACCTGGTGGGCGCGCTCACCAACGAGCTCGGGCTGTCCGGCTCGGAGATCGGCCGCCTCGATATCGGCGAGAGCCGCACCCTGGTCGAGGTCACCGGCGCCTTCGCGGCGCGGCTCGGCAACGAGGCGTGGCCGCTCCAGGTGCGTCGTCAGGAGACGACGGTGCGCGTGCACGACATGCCGGTCGAGAAGCCCCAGCGGCCGCAGCGACCGCGCGAGGACGTGCGTGAGGCTGGCCCGCAGCGCGGCTACGAGGCCCGCACGGAGGTCCGTCC
>JAEUKJ010000689.1 GCA_016792665.1 Deltaproteobacteria bacterium
CCATGCGGTCCGGAAGGCGATTGGCAAAGTGCCAATCGGGCTCCGGAGGGGTCGGGGAGGCGGCTTTGCAGGGCCGAGGCGCGCGGCCTGGGGGTTGGGGAGGCGGCTTTGCAGGGCCGAGGCGCGCGGCCTGGGGGTCGGGGAGGCGGCTTTGCAGGGCCGAGGCGCGCGGCCTGGGGGTTGGGTGGTGCGGTTCGCCGCCGGAAAATCGGGCTCCGGAGGGGCGCGAGACGCTCCTCCGCGGCCGCGAGTCGGGCCGCGGAGGGCGCAAGGGGCGGCTTGGCCCTGCGAGTCTCGGGCGAAGGACCCGTGGGCGAGCTGATTACGCGCTCTCGGGCGTGAGCGGCGCGGTCGGCCCAGCAGCCGGGGCTGCCGGGTCGCCAGGGGACGGATCGGCCGCGCCCGGGTCGGTCTGCGCGGTCGTGCCGGGGCGGCGGGCCGAGGGGCGGACCCTATCGGCGAGCTTCGACTCGCCGACGAAGCGGAGGAGGACCTCGAGGAGACCTGCGCTCAACATGAAGGTCCGGTCGTAGGCCGCGATGGCCTTGTCCTTCTGGGCCTGCGTGGTCTCTGCCTCGCGCCCCTCGCGGGCCACGTCTGCGAGGGCCTGCTCGAGCTGGGCGAGGCGCTGGCCGAGCTTTCTCTGCGCCGTCTCCTTCGAGAAGGTGCCGACCTCGTCGTTGTCGTCGGCGTGGGGATCGACCGCGGGCAGCGTGAGGTTCGTGAGCGCGTCGAAGACCTTCCGCCCCCAACTGAGGACGTCGTTCGGCGCGTCCGGCGCGGGCCCCGAGGCGCCGAGCCGCCCGCCGAAGTCCTGGCCGAAGCGGCTCGTGAGCGCCAGCCGGATGGAGGTCACGACCGCCAACACCGACGCCTTGGCCGCATCACGCGCGTCGCGGACCGGGCCGTCGTCGCCGAGCTCGCGCGAATGCGTCTGGTCGGCCTCGGTCAGCGCGGTCGTTGCGCGATCCAAGCGGCGCTGCAGCAGCGTCACGAAGAGGCCGATATCCGGTGGCGCCTCGTCGGGGCGGAGGGCTTCGCTGAGCAGCTCCGACAAGAGGCGGGCGGCGACCGGACCGTGGGTCCCAAAGGCGGCACTGACGGCGCGGGCACTCTGCTCACGATCGGCGACCATCTTCGACAGCAACATGCGCGACATCCTCGCGAGCTCGCACGAGGGCAGGCGCCATTGCCGCGGCTGGGCTTCACCCGAAGCCCCTTCACCGTTCCCCCAGTGAGCCCGCAATGTGAGGACACTGTGCAACGCGTCGGCGGCCAGCGTCAACGGCCCGGCCTGCCCGTCGACGCGCGCCTGGCCAGTTGCTTTGCAGGGGCTGGCTCGGCGGTGTGGCCAAACGCGACATGGCTCGGGCCGGCGCCCGGCACGCGAGCACGTGGCGGGGCAGGGGCGTGGGTGGGACCGGCGGCGGGGGCGCGTGTGGCCCGGCGACGGGCGGGTGGCACAACGGTTGCTCTTGGGCATGGAGGCGCCGGGACGAGCCGAGCGCCGCACACCCCTAAGAAACCGAGGTCTCCCATGCTCCGCTACCTCATGCCGTTCCTCTGCCTCTCGGCCTGCGACAGCGCCACCGACCCCGCGCCAGGCGACCGCGACCTCGCCGAGTGAGCCTGGCCAGAGGACGAGGTCGTGGTCACGGCGCGCGCCGTCCTGCCACTTCATCCGCGCGTGGACCCGGTCGCGGCCGGTCGTCGCGGCGTCGCGATGCCGGTGACCGCGGGCGCAGCGGCTCTTGACAGCGCGACGCCTCCCGAGGGTGATCGACGCTTCTCAGCGTCCACCCCCGGGAGCCATCATCATGTCGACCGATGTCCCGCCCATGCCGCCGTTGTTCGACCTGTTGCCCGAGCTGCGCAGTCTCGCGGCGGTGACGACCGAGCTCGAAGCCGAGGCCGAGCCCGGCGTCGAGGCCGACCCCTTTGCCACCCAACTGGGCTACGTCGCCTGGCCACGCGATGAGGCGTGGCCATGGGCGGAGCCCGACGAGGGCTTGATGGTCGAGTGGCGAGAGACCAAGGAAGATTTTTACCCGACGCCCTGTCCCCAGCCCTTCTTTCCGGTCCTGCAGCTCCGACGGGAAGACGCGCCCACGCTGGTGTATCCGCCGGATACGGACCTCTTGCAGGTCCTCTGGCACTGCTACGACCACCAGTTCGTCCCAACGGTCTCGGTGCGATGGCGGAAACGATCGGCGCTGGGGGAGGTGACTTCGCCGCCTCCTGCGGGGGACCTCGGTTCGTGGCAGAAGAACTTCCGCCCGCCCTACCTGCGCGTGAGGCCTCGCGCCTCGTGGGTCCTCCCCGACATCCGGACGACGTCCCTCGATACGATGCGAGCCGTCGCGCGTGTGGAGGCCGAGCTCAGCCGGCAAGCGGAAGCGATTCGCTTGCGCAACGAGGCGCGCAATGCGCTTCGTCTTGGGCCGGAGATCGTGTCGCGGATTTCCGAGCTCCAACGTCTCCTCTTCGAGGCCCTCAGGAACAGGGCGGACGGAGCCGAGGTCATGGCGCTCGCGTCTCGGCTCAAGGACGCCCGCGAGAGCTGCGATCTCGTTCCCGCCAGCGACGAGCCTCCTCCGCCGGACGACTATCTCGCGCTCGGACTTGCACGAGGGATTCGGGTCGGGGTCCACGGGATGTGTCCTCAACTCTTTGGCAATCCCCCGCCGCCGCCCGGCTGGCGACACCTCCTCACGATCGGCGAGAACGCCTGGCCCGACGCTGACTGCGTGGTGCCCCGTGGCGGTGGCAATGTGCTGGTCTTCGTCGAGGACGACGGCCGAACGGCGCACGCGTGGTCCGACGCGTGGGCCTCGGTGTCCTCGGTCGAGGACCAACTCCGGACCTTCCAATGAAGTGCGTCCCGGTCGGGGCACTCTGCTCACGATCGGCGACCATCTTCGACAGCAAAAACATGCGCGACATCCTCGCGAGCTCGCACGAGGGCAGGCGCCATCGCCGCGGCTGGGCTTCACCCCAAGCCCCTTCACCGTTTCCCCCCAGTGAGCCCGCAATGTGATGTCACTGCGCTGCGTGTCGGGCTCGGGCGTCAACGCCTGGCACGTGCAAGGTTGACGCCCGCGCTCACGGACCGGACCAGCATGGCCGCGCGCGGCGTCGGGGTCCGACGCGCTCGGGCTCGGTCATTGAGGAGCGTCGGGCGGCCATCGGAGGGGCGGCGCCTCGCCGGTCCATCCATCGTGCCCAAACATGGGACCGAAGATCGTCACCGAGAGCATGGCTTCGTGCCCCCACTCGTCGTCATAGACACCGCCTACCAGGCGCGCCACGAGCCGTTGATCACCCCGAAAGTAGAGAGGATAGCCACGCTGGTCGCGTGCGAAAGTGCGGAGGCACTCCTGAACGTCGGTGGGCGAAGACGGAAGGGGCAGCTTCGCCTCGAATCCGCCCCCGACCAGGAGCTCAATCATCTCTCCCCAGATGACGGCGAGCCCATGAGGACTCGCATCCTGCGTTCGGAGCTCGATCACGACATCGTGCGCGTGGCCCAGGACGATGACCCCGCGAGCGTTGGCCCGCTTGAAGTGAATCGGCGGCGAGCCGAACGCTGAGAGCACGACCTCGGCGTTCCGGAACTCCCAAAGGTCTTCACTGAAATCAGCGCGCTCGATGCCCTTCGACTGCGAGATGATCGTGTCGACGGTCTGGGTCGGTGCGATGACCAGGATCCGATCCCGAGCACACGAGGCGAGCCAAAGCGCGCAGCCGAGCGCCGCCAGGTGTCGCCCAAGCCCTGCCCCCGACCTCACGGCTTCCACGTCCAGGCCGCGCGGTCGAATCCGCCTCCTGATTGAAGGGTCGAGATGCCTTCGCGATGGGCCTTCAGGTCGGGCCCAAGGCACCGCGCGTCGATGCGCAACGCGGTAAGGATCGCGCAATCCTTGTCCTCCTCAACCTCGAGGGTGAGTGAAGTCAGGACGTTTCCACGACGGGCTGGGCCGCGATAATCGAGAGTCGCGCCCCCGGCGTCTGGCAAGACTGTCACCGACTTGGTGGCGGCCTCGGCGAAGGCCCCAGGATCGGCGACGCGGCGCAACTCCAGGATGCGCCCGTCCATCTGCGCCACGATGTCGCTCGCCCGTCCGCCTTCGCGGAAGATGGCCTTCGCCTGAGCCTCGAGTGCGCGGGCCTGGGCGTGATCGAGGAGGCCATTCTCGACCATCCCGAGGCGGAGCTGGTGGACGAAGAGCCAGCGATTCTCGCTGGATAGATGTTCGGCTATGCCGCCTGGCTCGCGACTCCCGGCGTCGCCGGCCGCCCGCTCGTACGAGGTGCCATTGACCCGATCCGACGCCTCGCCTGGCGCCTTCGAGTGCTGGAGTCGCCACATCGCGAGCAATTGGTTGCAGAGGCTGATGTCGTCGTCAGACTTCGAGCTGCCGAGGGCGACCCGCTCGCTCGCGATCCAGCGTTCGATGGCGTCGAGGGCCGCGTGTGTCCGCACGCCACTCGTCGCGAGCTTGGCGTTGTCGATCACCTGTCGCTTGTCGCCGATCACGGTCGTGGCTTGCCCATTGAACAGGTTCGACTGCTCGTTGATCTGCTCGCCGATGCTGCCCAGCATCTTATGACTTGCCTTGTCGCTCGCCTTCTTGGACAGGGCGTCGCTCACGAAGTGCGACCACACGAGCCCGGCCAGCATTCCGAGCGCGCCCCCAATGATGCCTGCGCCAAGTGCGAACGATGTGCCCCCGATCGCCTGCGCCGCCCACGCCCCGCCTGCTTTCACGCCCGCGCTGAAAGCGTCGCCGCCGGCCTTGTCGAGGACGCGCGTCTGGAGGTTCGGCTTGTCGGAGGGGCATGCCGCCAGACCTCGAAACTCGGATTCGGATAGCGCAATCGATGCGTTTCCCCCGGTCTGCGTGAGGTAGCGCGTCCAGTTCTTGCTGAGCCACGCAGCGTGCTGCCGGACGCGGTCCGACATATCGCGCTCGAAGGCCGCGATATCGTCGCCGAGCTTGATGGCCCGCGGCGCCACGCCCGCCTCTGACATGGTCGGGTCGACGGACTGGTGCAACGCGCCTGGCGATTGGTCCGGGTTCAACGCCGCCGCTTGGGCGTCGTAGCCGTCGATCGCGCGCAGGCTCGCGGTCACGCCCCTGCGGCTGTCGCCATGGCGACCGCTTTCGCCACGTGCCCGCGACTCGCGGGAGGGTTGGTCGCTCACTCCACGAGGTACTTCACCGCGCGCTTGGTCGCGCTCGGGCCGAACGTCCGACATGGCTTCCCCTTGACTCTGGTGATTGGCTCTTCCCCGAGCCGCGCTCAACCTTAGCTCCAGGCCTCGCACTTCGCAACTTTGGGACGCACTGGTGATCGCATGGGGGACGTGCATGGCGTCGATGGACAGGAGCTGCTCGCACCTGCTGAGGTCGACGAGGACGCGCTCGATGGGGGGCGAGTTGCCGGACATCAGGTGGAAGTAGAGCTTCATGGGTTGGGGTCCGCGACCCCAGGTCGGGTCGGCAGGGGGTTGATAGTCGGAGCGCGCGACAGTTGCCGGTCGGGTATGGCAAGCCCGACCCATTCGATACGCGAGTTGGGGACAGCGATGGGCGCGCGGGTCGTGCGCGCCGAGCTGGTGGTGGGGGACTCGTGGTGGGTTCGGTGAGGAGACGGCTCCGACGGCCCCCAGGCCACGGGGCCGCGTGGTGC
>JAEUKJ010000607.1 GCA_016792665.1 Deltaproteobacteria bacterium
GCTCGACCTGAGCGTGAAGCCCGCGCTGTGACCTCGCGCGCCCGCCTGCGGAAGATCCGCATCCGCGTGACCCTCGGCCTCGCGATCGCGGTCAACCTGTTCTTCCTGTGGGTCTTCGCCGTCCCCTTTCCCGAGGACGCACTGACGAGGACCCCACACACGAGCACGATGATCCTCGATCGCGATGGGCGCCTCCTCCGCGAGGTGCTCTCGGCCGAGGCCACGCGCGGGCGCTGGGTGCCGCTCGCCGAGATCTCGCCGAACCTCGTCCTGGCCACCATCCACGCCGAGGATCGGCGCTTTCGCGACCACGCCGGCAGCGACTTCCTGGCCATCGCGCGCTCGCTCTGGATCGATCTCCGCGCGGGCGAGGCCCGCACCGGTGCCTCGACGCTGACGCAACAAACCGTAAAACTCACCCTCCAGGCCGGCGCCCCACGGGACCTCGGCACCAAGCTCATGGAGGTCATCTGGGCCTGGCGCCTGGAGATGCGCCTCAGCAAGGACGAGATCCTCGAGCAGTACCTGAACCGGGCTCCCTACGGCAGCCAGCTCATCGGGGCCGAGGCCGCGAGCTGGATGTACTTCGGCAAGCCCGCCGCCCACCTCTCCCTCGCCGAGGCCGCCTACCTCGCCGGCCTCCCCAACTCGCCCTCGCGTCTGACACCCTACCGCTCCGACGGCGCACGCGTCCGCGCCCTCCAGCGTCAGCGCTGGATCCTGGGCGTCCTCCTCGAGCGCGGCGCCATCGACCTGGTCGCGTACCAGGCCGCACTCAACGAGCCGCTCCGCATCCACCCCCGCCGCTCCACCCCGACCGAGACGGTCGCGTTCGCCGCAGCGCCGGGGGCCGCCCCCGCTTCGCCCGCCCCCAGCCCGGCCCTGCCCCCGGTCGTCGCGACCGCTCCGCACCTCACCGCGCGCCTCGCCAAAGAGCTCTTCGCCCGCCCCGCGGACGCCCGCCCCGCCACGCTACGCACGACGATCGACCGCTCCCTCCAGACCTCCCTCGCCGCGCTGCTCGCGGCTCAGGCCCCACCCGACGCCAAGGCCGGCGACTTCCAGGCCGCCGCCGTCGTGCTCGACACCCAGACCTCCGAGGTCCTCGCCTGGGTCGGGTCACGCGGCTTCGAAGACGCGGACGCGCTCGGCCAGAACGACGGCGTGGTCGCACTGCGCCAGCCGGGCTCGGCGCTCAAGCCCTTCATCTACGCGGCCCTCCTCGATGGAAGCGCGTCTCGCGACCCGACCTCCGCACCTCGCAACCCCTATGCCCGCACCTTCATCGACGCCCCGACGACGTTCGCGACCCCGACCGGCCCCTATCGCCCCGAGAACTTCGACCGCACCTTCCACGGCGAGGTCAGCCTCCGCGTGGCGCTCGGCAGCTCGCTCAACATCCCGGCCATCAAGGCCCTGGACGAGATCGGCGTCCCCACCGCACTCGCCCTCCTCCGCCGCCTCGGGCTCGAGACCCTCGACGCCGGCGCCGATCACTATGGCCTCGGCCTGGCCCTCGGCAACGGCGAGGTCCGCCTCCTCGACCTGGCCGGCGCCTACGCCACCCTCGGCCGCCTCGGCGTCGCCAAGCCCGTGCGTTGGTTGGCCGACGGCGACCCGGCTCCGAGCCCGCCCACGCGCCTCATCTCACGCGAGACGGCCTTCGTGCTCCTCGACATGCTCGCCGACGCCTCGGCTCGCGGTATCGGCTTCGGCCTGGCCGGCCCCTTCGAGCTCCCCTACCGCATCGCCGCCAAGACCGGCACCTCCAGCGACTTCCGCGACAACTGGGCGGTCGCCGTCACCCCGCGCCACACCCTCGCGGTCTGGGTCGGCAACTTCGACGGCCGCCCCATGGCCCGAAAGCCTGGCAAGAGCGGCGCGGCCCCCCTCCTCCGCCAGGTGGCCCAGCTCCTCTACCCGCATGCCGCCGCGCCCAGCGACGTCCCCTGGTTCACGCCGCCACCCACCCTCGAGCGCCGCATGACCGCGTCCGGCGCCCTCGAGTGGGCCCCCCGCTGACCCACTGGACGCCTCGATTTCCGAGGCCCCGCTCGCGGTGTTCAAGCCGTTGGGCAGCCTGGCTCCACCAGGCCTTTAGCGTCGACCTACTCCGACGATCGCGCCCGCCCGCTCGACACCAAGGCCGTCCTGAGCGCCGCCTCGACGTTGCCGCACGTGCGCTTCTCGGCCCGGTTCAAGAGGAGGACCCCGTCGACCTCGGGCACGCCTCCAGCGGCGATGCAGCTCCCGAGTCGCAGCGTCGCGAACCAGCCCGTCACGTCGAGCCACAGGCCGAGCCCAGTCGTCGCGCGCGACACGACGAGCGCCTCGCCAGGATCGAACTTCGCGACCACCGCCCCTCCCAACTCGAGGGCAAAGGGCCTTCCGGCCGCCTCGCGGCTCGCCTTGAACGTGCCCTCGAGGGTCAGCGCAGCCCGCGCCGCGCCCGCGTCTCCTTTCATTTTGAGCGCGATCGCGCCGAGCTCGCCTTCGGGCAGCTCGAGCCCATCGAGCGGCGGCCAGGTCTCCCCGGACACGAGGTCGACCGTCCACGGCCCGTCCACAACCAGCCGCGCGTCCCCCGCGTCGCAGTGCGTCGCGTAGGCCGCCGTGACGGTCGGGAAGTCGCAGTCCACGCCGTCCGGCAGTGCGAACTCGAGCCGGTCGACCAGCGCGATGCCACTCTCGACCGAGAGCTCGGCCCCGTCCGCATCCGTCCCCGAGAGGCTCGGATTGCCCGTGAGCTGCACGACGATCGCGACCGGCCGCCGCGCGCCCGACTGCTGGCCGTTGCCCGTCTCCGACCCCGCGCAGCCAGCGCCCATCGCGAGGACCACGCCCAGCCCGAGGCCCCGCACGGCTCTCGCCCCGACCGCGCCCACGCCCCCCGTCGACTCCGTCACCGCGCTCATCATGATCCCTCCTCACCGCGCCCGCCAACGTCCCCAGCGTCCTCGCTGGGCGGTTCGTCTTCATCGACCTCGAACGCGCGCAGGTCCCGCGCGGGTTGGGTCACCGGATAGAGCGACAACACGACCGAGTAGACCTCGCGCGCGCTGGCCTGATCGGGCTCGCCCTGCGTCACCGCCCCGCCTCGCCCTCGCACCGGATTGTCCGAGATCTCGAGGAGCCTTCGCCGCAGCTTGGCGATCTCCTCGACCGCCTCGGCGTACCCCGCCTCGCTCAGGACGAGCGTCACGGAGGTGATGTTGCGCGCCTCACGCGGCACCTCGTCCAACGACCGCGCCGCCAAGTCAAGGTGCGCGCGGTGGTAGTTCCGGACGGCCAGGCTCTGCACCGGCTGCAGCTCGGGCCCGGTGCTGACCGTGCGATCCGTCGCCCGCGTCCTCCCATCCGCGCCGCGCGTGAGCATGCCGAGCCGCTCGAGCAACTCCAGCGCTCGCTGCGCCTGGGTCGAGCGCACCCGCGGCCGGAGCCTCCGCGCCACCCAGCGCGCGTCGTGCTCGAACTCTGGCAGGTTGGCCATCTCGCGCACGACCAGGGCCCACCACATGTCGTAGACCGCGAACTGATCGTCGCGCAGCCGCGCCGTCTCGTCGTGGACCACGCGCTCGCGCAGTCGCGCAAAGAGGCTGTTGCGCTCGTCATCGGTGCGCGCATTCGCCATCGCCACCAGGATTCGGAAGACCTCGTGCTCGCGCCGGCTCAGCCCCAGGCCGCGCGCGAACTTGTCGACGGAGTCCGGGGCCAGGTTCCGCATCCCGTCCGTGACCAGCTTCAGGTAGTTCGGCGACGCGAAGCCCGCCCGCTTGGCGAAGCTCCTGAAGCTGAACCCCGGACGCACCACGCGCAGGAAAGCCGCCATCGCCCGCAGGTAGGCGCGGTAGTCGGTATAAGCCGTGATATCGGGCCGTTCCGCTGTATTCTCAGAGGACAACGGGGCCGCTGAGTCAGGTTCGCTCACCATGGTCCTCGAGCTCTTTTCTTCTCATTCAGGGTTGTGGCGGAAGCGCCACGCCGTATTCTGAACGCCTTCGGCGGCCGCGACAAGGTTCCTCCGACTCGCACCGCATGCCAGAGCCCGCCCATTGCGCGCAACCACCGCGCTCGCCATACGAAGGCGCGGGCCCCGACAACGCTTGCCCCAGGCAAGGGGCAGTGGCAGCCTCCGCGACCCATTTCGCCCCCCGAAAGGATCTCCATGCACACGCTCACCCGCACGTTCGCCGCCCTCGCCCTCCTCGGCGCCCTCTCGCTCGCCACCCCGAGCCACGCCGAGCCCATCCGCACCACGGGCCGCTTCGGCCTCGGCCTCGGCTCGGGCACGATCGCCAACGGGCTCTCGGCCAAGTACTTCATGAACCAGTCGAACGCCCTCCAGTTCAACCTCGGCGAGTTCGGCGGTGGCGGCGTCGACCGCCGCTGGAAGCACTTCGCCGGCTTCGGCTTCGGCGTCGATTACCTCTACGAGATGCCGACCCTCGTGCGCGCCGGCAACGCCTTCGAGCTCGCCTGGAACATCGGCGCCGGCGTCGGCGTCGGCATCGACGACCAGGACGACGGCCACGGCCACGGCGCGGACCACTTCGCGCTCGCTGCCGCCTTCGTCCTCGGCCTCGAGTTCAACTTCATCCCGGTGCCCATCGACCTCGTCCTCGAGTTCCGCCCCGGGCTGCTCATCGTCCCGCGCGTCGACTTCGATGCCGTCGACTTCACCGCGCAGCTCCGCTTCTACTTCTGACGCCCCGGGGCGGCCTCGCTCCAGGCCATCGGCGCAGCTCAGGCCGCGGCGCCCCCGATGATCGGCCCGCCGTAGCCCGCCGGCGGCGCCTCCTGGAGCAGGTCCTCCGCCACCAGCCGGTCGGCCGCGCGCCCCTCGAAGTAGCGCGCCAGGCCGACCCGCTCGTAGTGCGGGCGGATGCGGTCCGATAGCAGGCCGATCTCGCGCAGGTTCGGCACCATGCGCGAGAACATCGTGAGCCGGAAGTACTCCATGCCCGGCGCGCGCTCGATGAAGGTGCGCCACTTCTTCCGGTCGACCTTCCCGCCCGAGAACCACTCGTCATAGACCTCGTGGGCGAGGAAGCGGTTGCGCATGAGCATGGCGATCTCGAAGGCCCAGTCCTCGCGCTCGGTGCGTTCCTTCTCGCTGATCTGTTTGGTGAACTGGTCGCGCAGGGCGACCACCCCGAAGTGCACGTGCCGCGCCTCGTCCTGGATCACGCGGGCCAGGAGCTCCTTCAAGAGGGGCTCACGCGTCAGCGCGTGCAGCGTGCCGAAGGCCCCGAGCGCCAGCCCCTCGATCATGATCTGCATCCCCAGGAACTTCATGTCCCAGCGGCTATCGCTCATGAGGGCGTCGATGATCGTGAAGAGGTTGTCGTTGATCTGATAGAGCTTTCCGACCTTGGACTCGAGGTAGCGCGAGAACACCTCGACATGCCGCGCCTCGTCCATGACCTGCGTCGCCCCGTAGAACTTCCCATCCATGAGCTGCACGGCCTCGGTGACCTGGGCCGCCGCATAGAGCGCCCCCTGCTCTCCGTGGAGGAACTGCGCCAGCGTCCAGGCCCCGATGTCATTGACCAGCTTCGTCTGCTCCTTGGGCGAGAGCGAGATGCCGAGCTCGCGCCCCAGCTCCCAGTCGACAAAGCCGCTCGGGAAGATCGGGCGCTCTGGATTCTCGGGGTCCACGTCGAGGTGCCAGGGCAGCTCGTCGCCGTCCCACTGCCCCTGCTTCGCGCGCCGATAGAGGTCGGCCAGGCGCGGGTCATCGTGCGGGTAGCTCCAGTCGAACCACGCCGCATGCGTCGCCGCCACGACCGTCGGCACCCCCTGCTTGCCGCGCCGCAACAGCAGCCCGCGCAGCGCCGAGGGAAGCAGCGACGCCATGACGCGCGGGTCGCGGATCTGCGCCATCACATGCAGGCTCTCGCCCCACGCGTCGAGGCGCTGCTTGACCACCGTGGGCAGGAGACGTTCGGCGAGCTCGTTCAGCATGGCACTCACTCCCAGGCCGCGAAGAAGCGGCGGATCTTGGCCTCGTGATAGCGGGTCAGAAAGCGGTGGGCGAGCGGCAGCACGCGCTCCACCATCGCCGCGGCATCGGCCGGCGAGAAGCGCGTCAGGCGCTCGGCGAGGAGCTCCTTCTCGCGCTCGAAGAGGGTCGAGATCGCCTCCTCGTAGATGGCGAGATCGCGCGGCCCGAAACCGGCTCCATCGGTGAAGCCGATGGCGCGCAGCTCGCCCATGAGCTCGACGGCCCACGCGTCCTCGGCCGCGATGAAGCGCGTCTCTCCCGAGCTCGCCCCCGCCGTGAAGCCAGGCTCTCCCGAGGTCACTCGGTCCGAGCCGCCCGGGCCCTGCTCCGCGCGCCCCTCGAAGGTGACCACCGGGGCCACGCCGAGTCGGTCGAGCTCGTTGAGATCGTTCTCGCTGACGCCCGTCGACGCGAGCAGTGCCTCCACCGGAATCGGCGTCACGCGGTCCGGCCCCCGCAGGCTCGCGGCGTGTCGCCGGACGTCGCGAATGAAGCTCCGCTGCTCGGCCGAGAACGACTCGTTGGCCTCGTCGAGGATGGCCTTGATCGCCTTGAGCGGCAGGAAGCGCTCGTGCTGGAGGCGCCGCACCAGCATCAGCCGCTCGAGGTGCACCGGCCCATACCAGGCCATGTTGCGCGCCGACTTCGACCCGGCCGGAAGGAGCCCCTCTTTGATGTAGAAGTGGATCGCCTGACGCTGCAGCCCACTCGCGTCGGAGAGATCCTTCATGCGCAGGTTCCAGCGCACGCCGTCGGGACCGACCACGCCCTCCGCCTCGCCCGCCCCAGGCAGCCGCGCAGCGGCGTGGCCCGTCACAGTATCGACCACCATCGTCATGGCGCGACCTCGATCGACAGCGCCCCCAACGGCCGCGCCACGCACGCAAAGCAGTACCCGCTCGCGACCTCTGCCGCGCTGAGTCCGTTGGGCTCGTCGTGGACCACCGCCCCCGACACGACTCGCACCCGGCACGCCCCGCAGCCCCCCATCGTGCACGAGAACGGCATCGCGACCCCGGCCGCCAGCCCCGCCTCGAGGACCGTCCTCCCAGGTTCGACACGCGTCTCGACCTGCCGCCCGGCTGCCGCGATGGTCAGCGCGACCGGGGCACGCGCCGGCGCCTGCGCACGCCGCTCGCCCAGGGTGTGGAAGCGCTCTTCGATGACCGGCACGTTGGCGATGACCGCGCGCACCGCGTCCATCACCGGCGCCGGCCCACAGCTGAGGATCGCATCCGGCCCCTCGCCGGCCCACGCCCCATACTCGGCGAGGGCCTCCGCGATGCGCTCGGCGTCCATCCGACCCGGCACCGCCTGAACCGATTCGTCTTCGGTCTCGAGGACATGGCGCACCCGGAAGCGCCCACCCGCAGCCCGCTCCAGGGCCTCGATGCGCGCGCGGAACAGGACCTCGGCCAGCTCGCGATTCCCAAAGACCAGCGTCGCCCGCGCCTCGGAGTGCTCCGCCAGGTGGGCCTCCAGGCTCGGCAGGATCGGCGTCACGCCCGAGCCCGCCGCGAACGCCAGCACCTGCCGCGCCCCGGACGGACACGCGAAGTGCCCCGACGGACCGCGCACCAACAGGTGCTGTCCGACGGCCGCGTGCTCGACCAGCCACGTCGACGCGCGCCCGCCCGGGACCCGCTTCACGGTGAAGGCCGGAAGCTCTCCAGGCCGCGAAGACAGGCTGTACGCCCGGCGCAGCGGCTCTCCGTCCACCGGCACCGAGACGGTCAGGAACTGCCCGGCCACCCACGCGAAGTCCTCGCCCGGATCGAGCCGCACGGTGACAGCACTCGGCGTCTCGCGCACGACCTCGACGATGCGCATCGGACGCGGCGCCAACAAGCGATCAGCATCCGCCGCCGCACGCCCCGCCTTCCTCTCTGCCCAGCCCCCCGCGGGTGCCGCCGGCCACTCGTGCCCCATCGGTCGCGCCACCAACGGGGCCGGCACGTGCCCGGCCAGCGGCCCCACCAGCATCCCGACATCCCGCCGCGCCTGCGCGAAGCGACGGACCACGTTCGCCACCGCGGTCGACTGCCCTATGCGCGCGACCCACGCCGCGAGGGGCCGCTCTGCGAGGCTACGAGCGCGGGTCACGATCGAGACGGACATGACGACCTCCACGGGGCCGGAAAGGGATATCCATAGGCTGCCAGGGCCTTCGTCAAGCGTCAAGCGTCACTTTACACACATCCCAACCCTGCATTCTAACGACGGAAAATCGCCGCCCCCGCGAGGACGTCGTTTTGAAGTCGCTCGACCATGGTGTCGCGCGCGATGTCGCGCCTCGCGGGTGCTCGGGCAGACCCCACCCGGCGAGTCCCGGCCCGCCGCCTACGAAACCGTGACAAGGCCCGATGAATCGCCCCGCCTGTGCCCCCGTCGCGACCCACATGCCTGCGCGACCGACGCGGCCCTCTCTTCGGACCCAGGGCCCGCCGGTCGCGCAGGTCGATGGAGCCCCCCATGACCCGAGCCCACGCGTCCTCTGCGCTCGCGCTTCTCGCGCTCCCCGCCTCGCGCCCCGCGCGCGCCGCCACGCTCCTCGCCCTCGCTGCGATCACCGTGTCGACGCAGCCCGCGCGCGCCGACGTCGGCTCGCCGGACCGCGCCCTGAGTCCCGGCATCG
>JAEUKJ010000611.1 GCA_016792665.1 Deltaproteobacteria bacterium
TTGGGCAGCCTCGCTCGGCGAGGCCTTCGGCGGGTTCTGCGCTTGGGCAGCCTCGCCTTGCGAGGCCTTCGGCGGGGTAGCGTCCGTCATGGCGCGCAACGTAACCGGCTTCGGCGACCCCGCAAACCCCAAAGCGTCCGGCCATCGCCCCCGTCCGGCGACCGCCCCCGCACTTCGCAGCATACCCACGCGCGGAACTGGCGCCCGCGCCGCGAGCCCCCTATGCTCCGCCGGTCGCGGGCCCCGCCTCCCGGTCTCGCCGACGGAGCCCCGATGCCCCCCAATCCTTCGAGAGCCACCATCGTCGCGACCATCCTCGCTGCCGGAAAGGGCACGCGCATGCGGTCGCGCCTCGTCAAGGTCCTCCACCCATTCCTCGGACGACCGATGGTCCTCCACCTCGTCGACGCCGCCTTCCGTGCCGGCGTGGACCGTGTCGTGTCGGTCGTCGGCCACCAGGCGGCCGAGGTCGAGAGCGCGGTCGCCGGCGCCTTTCGCGGCTGGAACCTCGGCTTCGCACACCAGACCGAGCAGCGCGGCACCGGACACGCGGTGGCCTCGGCCCTCTCCGAGCTCGGCGACGCGGGCACGGTCCTCGTCATCTATGGTGACACTCCGCTGCTACGCTCGCAGACCTTGGCGCAGCTCCTCACCGCGCACCGCAAGGAGGGCCACGCCATGACGGTCGCGACCTTCCGTGCCGCCGACCCCACCGGCT
Source organism: Deltaproteobacteria bacterium (assembly GCA_016792665.1). Taxonomy (GTDB): domain Bacteria; phylum Myxococcota_A; class UBA9042; order PHBI01; family PHBI01; genus WYBB01. Next base: position 719 of record JAEUKJ010000611.1, read on the forward strand.
ACGGCCGCATCGTGCGCGACGCCTCTGGCGACCGGATCCTGCGCATCGTCGAGCACGCCGATGCCACCCCGGAGGAACGCCAGATCAACGAGGTCAACGCCGGCATCTGCGCCATCCGTCGCGACCTCCTCGAGCCCGCGCTCGCCCGCCTCGAGCCCCACAACAAGCAGGGCGAGCTCTACCTCACCGACGTGGTCGAGCTCCTCGCCACCTCGGGCGAGCACGTCGCTGCCTACACCATCGCGGACCCGGTCGAGGCCTCGGGCATCAACACCCGCGCGCAGCTCGCGACCCTCGAAGAGATCGCGCTCCAGCGCATGCGCCTCACCTGGATGGACCGCGGCGTCTCGATGCAGGACCCGGGCAGTATCCGCATCGACGCCGAAGTCGACATCGGCGAGGACACGCTGCTCGGCCCGAACGTGCAGCTGCTCGGCAAGACCCGCATCGGCCACGGCTGTCGCATCGATGCCGGCGCCCTGCTCGACGGCTGCGAGCTCGGCGACTTCGTCCACATCAAGGCCTACTCGGTCGCCGCCGGCTCCCGGCTCGCGACTGGCGCCGAGATCGGTCCCTTCGCCCACCTCCGCCCCGGCACGGAGCTCGGCGAGAAGGCCAAGGTCGGCAACTTCGTCGAGACCAAGATGGCCAAGATCGCCGCCCACGCGAAGGCCTCGCACCTCTCTTATCTCGGCGACTGCGAGATCGGCCGCGACGTCAACATCGGCGCGGGCACCATCACCTGCAATTACGACGGCGTCGACAAGCACAAGACCATCATCGAGGACGAGGTCTTCATCGGGTCCGACACGCAGCTCGTGGCCCCGGTGCGCGTCGGTCGCCGCGCCACCATCGGCGCGGGCACGACCGTCACGCGCGACGTCCCGGAAGGCTCGCTCGTCGTCACCCGTTCCGAGGCCCGGACGATCCTGGGGTACTACGATCGTCACCGCCTGCCGCGCCTCGAGAAGAAGCGTGCACAGCGCGCGGCCGCGAAGGCCGAGCGCGCCGCCTCCATCGCGGCAGCGACCCCCGAGACCAACGCCGACAAGGAAGGGACCTGATGTGTGGCATCGTCGGATTCGCAGGCCATGAGCCCTGCATGGACATCATCGTCGACGGCCTGCGCCGCCTCGAGTATCGCGGCTACGACTCGGCCGGCATCGCCGTCGACGAGGGCGGCACGCTGCGCACCGCGCGCTCGGAGGGCAAGCTCGACAACCTCGTGAAGAAGCTCCGCCTCGAGCCCTTCTACGGCACCTTCGGCGTCGGTCACACGCGCTGGGCGACGCACGGCCGCCCCACCGAGGACAACGCCCACCCGCATCGCTCGGGCTCGGTCGCCGTCGTCCACAACGGCATCATCGAGAACCACGTCGAGCTGAAAGCCGAGCTCCGACAGAAGGGCTACGTCTTCCAGTCCGAGACCGACACCGAGGTCATCGCGCACCTCGTCGCCGACTTCCGCGCGGCCGGCCACGACCTCGCGCACGCGGTCTTCCACGCGATGTCGCGCCTCCACGGCGCCTACGCCATCGTCGTCATCGACGCCACTGAACCCGGCACGCTGGTCGGCGCGCGCCTCGCGAGCCCGCTGGTCGTCGGCCTCGGCCAGGGCGAGAACTTCCTCGCCTCGGACGTGTCCGCCATCCTCGCGCGCACCCGCGACATCCACTTCCTCGAGGAAGGCCAGCTCGCCATCGTCAAGCGTGACGGCGTCGAGCTCCGCGACGCGACCACCTTCGAGTCCCTCCCGCTCCGCCCCGTGCACGTCACCTGGACCCCGGCCATGGCCGAGAAGGGCGGCTACAAGCACTTCATGCTGAAGGAGATCCACGAGCAGCCGCGCGCCGTCGCCGACACGCTGCGCGGCCGCGTCTCCCTCGAGCGCGCCGAGGTCGTCCTGCCCGAGGTCCCGCTCACGCGCGAGGACCTCGCCACCGCCTCGCAGATCTATCTCGTCGCGTGCGGCACCTCGTGGCACGCAGGCCTCGTCGGTCGCTACCACTTCGAGGACCTGGCCGGTGTCGCAGTCCACGTCGAGCTCGCGAGCGAGCTCCGCTACCGCAACGCGCCCATCGACGACCGCACGATCGTCATCGCCATCTCGCAGTCGGGCGAGACGGCCGACACGCTCGCGGCCATCCGCGAGGCCAAGAAGAAGGGCGCCAAGGTCCTCTCCATCTGCAACGTCATCGGCTCGTCCATCCCGCGCGAGTCGGTCGGCACGCTCTACACGCACGCCGGCCCGGAGATCGGCGTCGCCTCGACCAAGGCCTTCACGACCCAGCTCGTCGCCCTCCACCTCCTCGCCATCCACTTCGGGCGCCTCCTCGGCCGCCTCGACGAGGCCACCGCGCGCACCGAGCTCGAAGCCCTCCTCCACGCCCCCTCGCTTCTCGAGGCCGCCCTCACGCTGCCGGGTCACGACGAGCCCTACATCGCGATCGCGCGTCGCTGGCACGAGGCCCACTCGATGCTCTTCCTCGGGCGCGGCAACCTCTACCCGATCGCCCTCGAAGGCGCGCTGAAGCTCAAGGAGATCAGCTACATCCACGCCGAGGGCCAGGCCGCCGGCGAGATGAAGCACGGCCCCATCGCCCTCATCGACGAGCGCGTCCCCACGGTCATCCTGAACCCCCGCGACGCGCACTTCCTGAAGACCCGCTCGAACCTCGCCGAGGTCCGCGCGCGCTCGGGCCCGGTCATCCTGGTCGCGTCCGCCGACGATCCCGACGCCGCCAGCCACGCGGACCACGTCCTGCCGATCCCGGCCGGCATCCCGTCGCGCCTCCTGCCGCTGGTCACGTCGCTGCCGATGCAGCTCCTCGCCTACCACATGGCCGACTTCAAGGGCACCGACGTGGACCAGCCCCGCAACCTCGCGAAGTCGGTGACGGTCGAATAGCGCGGAGGTCTCCGACCTCAGTCGCTCACTCGGGCTCGACGCTCGGACTCCGCGCGTTCGACGCTCACACCCACGCGCGCCCAGACGCCCGAAAGAAGAGAATGTGCAGGGTCCCGCTACCCCCCCAGGTCGCGGGACCCTGCCTACCGAGCGCGCTGGGCTGCCTCAATCCGACCAACGCCCGAACAAAATGGGCGTCGGCGAATGCCGAATCGGCATCGAGAAGCGGGTCGGGCCCTCGAACAAGTGGACGATGTCAGCCTCGCGCCCGGATAGGCCATCTATCCGCGAGCCCCACCCGCGAGCGCCACAACATTGCGCGCACACCGCCCCACACCCGCCATGCACATGGCGCGCACAAGGTCCGCACAGGCTCGCACACCCACCCTTTACAAAGCGCCACGACCGAGGCTAACTGCGGGGCGGAGGTCACTTGTCGAGGCAGCGCAACGACCCGTCCTTCGACCCTACACCCGAAGGGCCGATCGGACTCACTGGCGAGCCGCGCCCGCGCGCCGAAGCGCTGGCGCTCGTCCTCGCGTGGAGCCGCACCGAGCCCCATCGCGCTGGAGAGTGCGTGCTCCTGCAAGAAGACCCGGTCCTCATCGGTCGGGGAGGGCCACGCAGCGACGACCCGCACCCGCGCGTCGCGCTCTCGCAGGTCCGTCCCGGCTTCACCACCGCGTGCCCCTCGCCGCACGGTCCCAACCTCTCGCGCCGCCACGCCCTCATCACCCCCGAAGGCGATCGCCTGCGCATCGAGCGCCTTGGCAAAGGTGCCCTCGCCGTCGACGGCGACCCCCGCGACCACTTCACCCTCGAGGCCGGCCAGACCCTGCTGATGGCCGACGAGCTCCTCTTCGTCTGCGAGCGCCGCCTGTCGGCCCTGCCTGTTCCGCCGCTCGCCCAGTCGACCGACTTCCCCTTCGGCGCCCCCGATCGCTTTGGCCTCACCGGCGAGACCGCGGCCACCTGGCGCCTCCGCGATCAGCTCCGCTTCGTCGCCGGCTCGGGCTCGCCGCTGCTCGTGACCGGCCCTCCCGGCGTCGGCAAGGAGCTCGTCGCGCGCGCCGTCCACAAGGCCTCGGCCGCCCGCGAGCGCCCCTTCCTCATGGTCGGCGGCGCGACGCTCACGCGCGCCGAGCTCGATGCCCTCACGGCCCGCACCGACGCCCCCTTCGTCGTCATCGACGAGGTCTCCGAGGTCCCGCTCGAGGTCCAGTCCTTCCTCGCGCGCTACATCGCGCACACGCTGTCCCTGCCGCTGCCGCGCCCGCGCCTCGTTGCCACCATGGCCTCCCAGCAGAGCGGCGCCCGCAGCACCTCGCTCCGCCCCGACCTCGGCTCGCGCTTCGTCATGACGCTGCACGTCCCCGGCCTCGACGAGCGCGTCGCGGACATCCCGCTCCTCGCGCGCGCTCTCCTCCTCGAGATCGCCGCCGAGCAACCCGAGATCGCCCAGCGCTTCTTCTCGACCCCGACCGAGCGGTCTCCCCTCGGCGAGCCCCACCTCACCGCGTGCCTGATCGATCGCCTGGTCCGGCATCGTTGGACCGCCCACACCCGCGAGCTCCTGGCCGTCCTCTGGGCCGCGATGACCAGCGCCACGCGCGCGGAGATCGACGCCACGCCCGAGGTGCAGCGCCAGCTCACGGCCCTCGACGAGAGCTTCAGCGACCCCCTGGCCCTCGACGCCGACACCGTGCGCCAGGCGCTCGAAGCCTCCCATGGCAAGGTCGTCGTCGCCGCGCGCGCCCTCGGCCTGAAGAACCGCTGGGTCCTCTACCGCCTCATGGAGAGGCTCGACATCCGCCCGTAATCAGCGCTATGGCCGCGTCGCCATGGCCCACCCGCAGCTCCCGCTCTTCGAGCCCAGCGACGATCCTCCGGCCGCGGCCCCGCGCGCGCCCCTCGCATCGTCGCGGACTCCCGCATCCGCCGCGACTCCGGTCGTCTCCACGCCCGCATCCGCGACCCCGGCCGTCGCCACGCCCGCATCCGCGACCCCACCCGTCTCTGCGTCCGCATCCGCGACCCCGCCCGCTGTCGCGCCGAAGCCCGCGCGCACCCAACGCCCGCCCGTCGATCCCGAGACCCTGCTCGCCGATCTCAACGAGCCCCAGCGCGAATCGGTCATGCACAGCGAAGGCCCACTGCTCGTGCTGGCCGGCGCCGGCAGCGGCAAGACGCGCGCTCTCGTCCGCAAGATCGCCTGGCTCATCGGCGTCGAGCGCATGGCCCCCTGGCAGATCCTGGCCGTCACCTTCACCAACAAGGCCGCTGCCGAGATGCGCGAGCGCGCCGGCCACATGCTCGGCCAGGAGACTGTCGAGAACGGCCTCTGGCTCGGCACCTTCCACGCGATCGGCGTGCGCCTCCTGCGCATGCACGGCCACCACCTCGGCATCCCGCGCTCGTTCGTCATCCACGACGCCGACGACTCCGAGACGATGGTGAAGCGCGTCCTCAAGCGCCTGAACATCGACGAGAAGTCCTTCCCCGCACGCTCGGTGCGCAGCTACATCGACAAGCAGAAGCAGGTCTGCCGCGGCCCCGACGCTCCCGATCTCCCGACCGGCACCCTCGTCGAGCGCCGCCACGCCCAGATCTACGCCGCCTACGAAGCCGAGATGAAGCAGGCCGGCGCGGTCGACTTCAGCGACCTCATCTGGCTGCCCTACCGCCTCGCCAGCGAGGTCCCCCAGGTCGGCGACGAGCTGCGCCTCCGCTTCCGCTACATCCTCGTCGACGAGTTCCAGGACACCAACCGCGCCCAGTTCCTGCTCTTGAAAGCCCTCCTCGGGCCCGAGCGCAACGTGTGCGCCGTCGGCGACGACGACCAGAGCATCTACCGATGGCGCGGCGCCGAGGTCGAGAACATCCTCGAGTTCGACCGCGAGTTCCCCGGCGCCACCGTCATCCGCTTCGAGCAGAACTACCGCTCGACCCGCCCCATCCTCGACGTCTCCGGCGCGCTCATCGCCAAGAACCGCGGCCGCCACGGCAAGACCCTCTTCACCGCCCGCGACGGGGGCGAAAAGGTCCGCCTCTTCGCCGCCGAGTCCGAGTCCGAGGAAGCCGACTACGTCGTCCGCCGCATCGCCGCGCTCCGCGGCAAGCACCCCCTCCGCGAGTTCGCGATCATCTATCGGACCAACGCCCAGTCGCGCTCTTTCGAAGATCGCCTGCGCGCCTACGCCATCCCCTACAAGGTCTTCGGCGGTCTCCGCTTCTACGACCGCGCCGAGATCAAAGACGTCCTCGCCTACCTCCGACTCCTGCAGAGTCCGTCCGATCCCATCGCCCTCGACCGCATCCTGAACCGCCCCAACCGCGGCATCGGCGCCACCACCGTCGCCCGTATCGAGGCGCGCTCCCAGGCCTCGAACGAGACCCTCTGGGCCGCGCTCTGCGCCGAGGCGGTCGACACCACCAGCTCCGCCGCGCCCAAGCTCCGCGCCTTCGTCGACCTCATCATCGAGCTGCAAGCCCTCCTCGCCCACGAGACCGCGCTGGGCGTCGCGCGCGCCGTCCTCGCCAAGACCGGCTACCTCGCGTGGCTCCAGAAGGACGGCTCGGTCGAGGGCGAGACCCGCGCCGAGAACGTGCGCGAGCTCCTGGCCGCGCTCGGCGAGTTCTCCGACCAGCGCGCCGACAACTCGCTCGCCGCCTGGCTCGACGAGGTCGCGCTCGTCTCGAACCTCGACGAGAAGCAGGGCGACGACGCGGTGGTCCTCCTCACGGCCCACATGGCCAAGGGCCTCGAGTTCGACGTCGTCTTCGTGACCGGCATGGAGGAAGACCTCATGCCGCACTTCAACAGCCGCGACGACCATGCCTCGATCGAGGAAGAACGTCGCCTCGTCTACGTCGCGATGACGCGCGCCCGCCACCACCTCCACCTCAGCCATGCGTCGTCCCGCCGCCGCTTCGGCCAGACCCGCCCGGCCCTTCCGTCGCGCTTCCTCGACGGCCTCCCCGGCGAACACCTCCTCGACGAGAACCCGCGCCCCGCGCGCCGCCCGCGCACCGAGCTCCCTGCCGCGCGTCCCGGCCTCGCCTGGTCGAGCCCCCGCACCGCGACCCCCAAGGCCGACCCCTACGCCGACCCCGTCCCGGACTGGGAGAACGAGAGCCAGGACGCCGCCGACAAGCGCAACCACCGCGTCCTCGGCACCGCCTCTCCGACCACCGCCGCCTCGGGCTGGGCCCGCGGCATGCGCTGCTTCCACCCCCAGTTCGGCGAGGGCATCGTCACCACGGTCGAAGGCGCGGGCGAGCGCGCCAAGGTCACCGTCTCCTTCTGGGACGGCATCGCGCGCAAGCTCATCGCCAAGGCCCTGTCCGAGCCCTGACTCAGCCTCGCCGCGCCATCACCGCTCTGGACGACCTGGCCACTTGTGAGAGTCACTCTCAGAGCTCAGCCACGCTCACGGACCATTGGTGAGAGTTCCTCTCACATCTTCGCCACGCGACCGAACGACCCCGAAACGCGAGAGGCACCCCCGAGAATCTCGAGCGTGCCTCTGCGCTGCTTGCGGCTCGTCTCCCGACGAGGCAGATTCGGTTCTGACGCCTCAGCCCTTCTTCTCGCCGACCAGCGACGCCTCGACCGTCCCGAGCAGGCCGTACTTGAACACCAGCTTGAGCGGGGTCCGGTCCTTCTCGGCCGACAGCCAGAGTTCGACATCGCGCTTGTACTCGCCGCGCGTGACCTTGATCTGGACCGGGATGGCCTGGCGGAACCCGACGGGCACCTGCAGCTCCTTTGCGATCCCCACGGTCACCGCCAGGTCGTAGATCCGCCGGCCGTCGAAGACCGGGATCTGGTACTTCGCCCCCGGCGACAGGTCGGTGTGCATGAGCCAGCTGAAGACCGAGACCAGGTCGAGCCCGCGCGCAGCAGTGTCGAGGTCGATCTTCGCGAAGGTCTTGCCGTCGCGATCATCGGTGCCCTTCACCTTCTTCGCCTCGAAGCTCGCCTTGACGACGCGCTTCACCTTGTCGAGGACCTGGTCCCAGCGCGCCCGCACCGGCATCCACGTCTTGTCGACCCACGTGGTCGACATGGTCTTGCCATTCAGGAAGTTCGCCGCGAGTCCGGCCGTGTGCGCGTCGATTCGAATCGGGCGCAGAGTGCGCTTGCCGACCTCCTCTTCGACGCCGATCTGGAAGATCGCCTCGCCCGCATAGGCCCCGAGGGCCCTCAGCTCATAGCGATACGCTCGCTCACTCTCGCTGCTCGACTTCGCTTCCTTCGGGCTCGGTGCGTTGGCCAAGACCGGCCCAACGCCCACCGCCGACACCGCCATCACGCCGACCAGTACCCTCGAAACCAGCGCACGAACCTTCATGCCGACCTCCTTGCGAGGCCCTCGACGGGCGGCCCGGTGCGAGATTCATCGCCGGTTACTTCACCCGGGGGACGCGCCGACGTTGTGTAACCTCCCCAGGGTCTCGCGCCCCGCTCCCGCGGTCAACGTCCGGCCTCCACGACCGCGTCGCAGCCTGGCTCCGCCAGGCCTTCGGCGCCGATCAATCCATTGGGCAGCCAGGCTTCGCCAGGCCTTCGGCGGCGATCAATCCATGGGCAGCCTGGCTCCGCCAGGCCTTCGGCGCCGATCATCGCGCGTCGTCGCTCGGTCCGGCGTCTTCGCCGTCGTGCCCGTCACCGTCGTCGCCATCGCTCTCACCGTCGCGCCCATCGGCGCTCGGCGCCGCGTCGGTGTCCGGGTTGGTGATCGTCTCGCAGGCCTCGTCGTGGGCCACACCGCAGTCGTTCCTCACACCGTCGGTCTGGTCATCGGTCCCGGGCGTCCCCACATCGCCGCGCGTCTCGCTCCCGTAGGCGTCGTTGGCCGGGTGCGGCGTGGGGTTCGAGTCGCAGGCCGTGCTGGCGACCACGAGCGCGCCCATCCATGCGAGCCTCGCCACCGCGCTGCGCACGTTCCCAAAGACGTCGAAGCCCCTCATGACGACCTCCTCGCGCGCCATCCTTGGAACGCATCGAGCCCCGTCGAAGGCGCTACGGCCACGCGCTCTTCGACCTCGAAGCCAGAGGGTAGCGCGGCCTCGCCTTCGGCGCGAACGAAAGAACACACTGCGTAGACGAGCCCGCCGCCCGGCTTCACGCGCGCCGCCGCGGCGCTCACGAGCCGCCCCTGGAGCGCCACCAGCTCGGCCGTCGCGGAGGGCTCCCGCCGCCACGCGATCTCGGGGTGCCTCCTCAGGGTGCCGAGCCCGGTGCACGGCGCATCGACCAACACCGCATCGAACTCGCCGAGCGCGGCCAGCTCGCGTGCCCCGGATCCCGGCCCGTCGCCCGCATCCGCAGCGTCGAGCGCCAACGTCCGCTCGATGCGACCCTCGACCCCGAGCCGTCGCGCGACCCGCATGAGCTCGTCCAGCTTCTTGCCCGCGATGTCGACCGCGACCACGCGCGCGCCGCGGTCGGCCAGCGCCGTCGCCTTGACCCCGCGCCCCGCGCACAGGTCCAGGATGCGCTTGCCCTCGAGGACGCCTCCGACCGCGGCCTCGACCTGGTCGACCACCGCCAGGCTCGCCGCGTCCTGCGCCACGAAGCGCCCCTCGCGAAAGGCCCGCGTCTGGAAGATGTCGGTGTTCTTCTTGCCGTCGGCGTCACGCCCTGGCGAGCCCTGGCCGCCTGGGGAGGCACTCCCCACGGTCCCGACCACCTCGACCAGCTTGCCATCCCCGAGCAGCCGCGCCGACCCCGTCGACCCCATGGAGACGACCAGCGGCTTCGCGATGAACCCCTCGTCGGCCAGCACCTCGATGAGGGCCACGTCGAGGGCGTCCACCGCATCGATGAACCGCGCCGCGGTCGGCCTCAAGGTGACGCTCGCGCGCTCGCGCAAGGCCAGCGCCTCGGCTCGCACCACCCTGGGAAACGCGCGCCGCAGCTCGGCCACCATCCAGTCGGGCAGGCTCGCCACGATACCGATGGCGCGATCGCTCTCGCCTTCGGGCAGGGCCTCCGGCGTCGCCACCTCGCGCCTCAAGATGGCGTTCAAGAGGCCGGTCATGCGGCCGAGACCGGCCGATCGCGCTGCGTCCTGGGTCGCCGACACGGCGATCTCCGGCGGGATGCGATCGAGGAAGCGGATCTGATAGGCCCCGAGCCGCAAGAACGCCCGCGCCGTCGCCTCGACCCCGCCGATGCCCTTCGGCATCCACCGCGCGAGCCCGTGGTCCAGGCGGCGCTGCCAACGCAGGACCCCATAGACGAGCTCGGTGAGGAGGGCCCGGTCGCGCGGGTCCCCGACCCCTGGCAACGCTCCCGCGAGCAGCTCGGACGCGCGCGTCTCGGGCTCGCCCTCCAACCTCACGAGGAGGCGCATCGCGATTGCGCGCACATCATTCGTGCGGCCGTGTCCGCGCTGCGGTCCCGTTCGCGGCTGTCCATCGCGCGGCTGTCCGTCGCGCGGTTGTCCATTGCGCGGTTGTCCATCGCGCGGCTGTCCATCGCGCGCGGGACCCTCGCCACCCCTGCCATCTTGCTTGACGCCATCTCGCATCGCGCGGACCATACGCGCCTTTTCGCGCCCTCGGAAGGAGGCACTTGCGCGCTCGCACCAAAGCTCTCTTGCCCTGGATCCTGTCGCTCGGGATCGTCGCCTTCCTATTCTTCACGACCGACATCGAAGCCGTCGGACGCGCCCTCGAGAGCGCTGACTGGACGCGCCTCATCGCCTTCATGGCGCTGGTCACGCTCATCTCGTTCGTCGCCGACTCGGCCACCCTCGTGCCGCTGTTTCACCGCTTCGTCGCCCCGATCGGCTTCCGCGAGATCGTGTCGATCAAGGGCGTCAGCTACTTCCTGAACGCGCTCAATTATTCGCTCGCCGCCGGCGGCATGGCCTGGCTCGTCCACAAGCGCCGCGGCGTCCCCTTCATGCGCGCGCTCTCGTCGCTCATCTGGTTCTTCTTCGTCGACATCATCGCGCTCGGCCTGATGCTCACCCTCGGCTGGGTCTTTGGTCGGCACCTCATGTCGGGCGCCGACTTCATCGACCGCGTGCCCATCGTCATCGCGGTCGTCGCCAGCGTGGTCGTGGGCGCCCTCGTCTACTGGAACCTCCGCTTCGACTTCTTCTTCTTCGGCTTCTTCCGGAAGTGGTCGATCTTCCAATGCTTCCAGGAGGCCCGCGGCGCCGACTACGTCCGCATGGTCGCGTTCCGCGCGACCTTCGTCCTGGTCTACGTGCTCATGCACTTCCTGCTCTTGCCGTCCTTCGGGGTCCACATCCCGTTCGAGACGCTGCTCATGTACTCGCCGCTCATCACCTTCGTGCAGGTGATTCCCGCCACCGTCTCGGGCCTCGGCGCCGCCCAGGGCGTCATGGTCGCGCTCTTCGCCAGCCACGTGCCTCCAGGACACGGGGACGCTCGCGCGGTCATCGTCGCCTACAGCACCGTCATCGGGCCGCTCATGATGTTGATGCGCCTCGTCATCGGCTACTGCTTCGTCGCGACCATCGCCCGCGACGTGCTGCCGACCGCGGACATCATCGAGGCCGAGCGCACCCGCGACGCCGACCCTCACCCCGAGTCCCCCATCGGCCAGCCTGGCCCGGCCGGGTCCTCGGCGGCGCCCTCACCGGCTCAAGGCGTCGTCGAGCCCGTCGGCGCGGTCACCAAGGCCGTCGGCACCAGCGACACGTAGAGCCCACCGCGGCCACAGCGAAAGACGGTGTCCTCGATGCGGCCCTCGATGGCGAAGACGCGTCGGTCTCGCCCCTCCACGCGCGCCGTCATGAGTGTGTCCAGCGCCGCGACGACCGGCTCCTCCGCGTCGGCGGCCAGGACCTCGGCGCGCTGCCAGGTCTCCCCGAGCTTCACCTCGAACGGCGGGCACTCGCATGCGCTCGGGTTCAAGCGCAGCATGAAGCGCGTCTCCGCCTGGGCCTGGCGCACGCGCTCGACCACGACGTCGGCGTAGTTCTTGGCGCGGGTCGGCGCCTGCTCGGTCGCACACGCCCCCACGAAAATGAGCGCGCTCATCGCCACGAAGCTGCGCTTCATCGCACGTAGATCACGATGAGGACGACGACCGACCACACGCCGAGGTTCGCGAGAAACGGCCCGTCGCGCAACATGAGATCGGTCGGACTGCGGCCGTCCTCGGCCCGGTCGGTGAGCTGGACGAAGCGGAAGAGCCCGAAGATGACGCATGGGATCGTCCACGCCAGGTCGCGCGGGTGGAAGAGGCGACCGGCCGCGGACCCGAAGATCGTGTAGGCGACGTAGCAGAGCACCGTGGCCACCGCGAGCCCGACCATGGCGAGCTTCACGTGTCCCAGGTCGTAGCGCTCGAGCACGCGGCGCTGCTCGCCCTTCTTCTCGCCGGCCTGCAAGATCTCGTGCTTGCGCTTGCCCAGCGCGAGGGTCAGCGCCAACAAGAAGGTGCATCCGAAGATCCACGGCGTGATCGGCACGCTGACCGCGACCGCGCCGCCGATGAGGCGCAGGATGAAGCCCGAGGCGATGCACGCGACGTCGACGAAGGGCACGTGCTTGAGCGCGAACGAGTAGGCGACGTTGAGCGTGAAGTAGGCCAGGCCGATGGCGGCGAAGGCCGTCGGGAACGCGATGAACGACGCCACGATGGAGCCCACCAGCGCGACCGCCAGCGCCGTGCGCGCCGTCATGATCGGCAGGGCCCCCGAGGCGATCGGTCGGAAGCGCTTGGTCGGGTGCAGGCGGTCGTTCTCGACGTCGACCAGGTCGTTCAGGATGTAGACGCAGCCCGAGAGCACGGAGAAGACGAGGAACGCGGCCGCCGCGTGGACGAGGTGCGCGGCGTCCAGGGCCTGCTCGGCAAAGACCAGCGGCGCCACCACGAAGAGGTTCTTGACCCATTGGTGGGGCCGCATGGCCTGGATGATGGGACCGATGGGGCCGATCACGTCACGGGCTCCAACACGTCCCAGCGTGGGCCACGCGAGCAGGCCGCGGCATCCGCGCCTTTCGGTTGGCGCGCGGTGTCGACACGCCCGGGGCGCGAGGCAGCGAGGCACGGCACGACGTCACGGGCCCTGTTGGAGGTCGACCCGGTAGGTCTTGTAGTAGGCCTGGAGCTTCTGGAGGTAGGTCTCCTCGGCCTTCTTCACCTCGTCCATCGCGCCCAGCACCTTGGCGTACTCGGCGTCCATCGTCGCCTCGGTCACGACCTTGGTGAAGTTGACGAGCGTCGTCTGCGCCGCCTTGTAGGCTGCGACCAACGGGATGTGGATGGCCTTCAGCTCCTCGCTGGTGGCCGGCATGGCCGACGCGGCCGTCACGAACCGATCGAGCGCCGGGAGCACATTGGTCTCGAGGTCGTCCTTGTAGGTCTTCAGGTCCTTCTTCTCGTTGGCGACCTTCCACGCATCCAGGAACTGCTTGAGCAGCGCGTCGACCTTCGGGACCTCGGTCGAGTATCCCTTGATGAGGGCTTGTTCCGCCGCGATCTTCTTCTCGCGCTCGGACGGTCCCGAGATCCCTTCGCACGCCGGGATGACGCCGAGGACGACGATGGACAACGAGAGGGTGAGGGAGCGCCAGCGGTTCATGGGGGCCTCGCAGGGGGCAGACTCTAATGGACGCGCACCGGCTAGACAACAGCCTCGTCCGTGCTGTGTGCGACTCGGGTCCGGGGGACCTGCATCGACGACTCAGATCTTGCGGTAGATGGTGCGGGTCGCGATGCCCAGCAGCTGGGCCGCGAGCCGCTTGTCGCCCTTCACCGCGGTCAGCGTCTCCTGGATGAGGAGGCGCTCGACGTCCTCCAGCCGCGTGCCGATGGGGATGACGATCTGCCGCGGGTCCGGCTCGCCGTCCTTCAGTTGCGGCGGCAGGTCCTCGACGACGACCATGTCGCCGCGGCACAAGACGACCGCGCGCTCCATCGCGTTCTCGAGCTCGCGCACGTTTCCGGGCCAGCGCCAGCCGAGCATCGCGGTCAGGGCGTCGCGCGATATGCCGTTGATCTTCTTGGCGTTCTTCTGCGCGTAGAGGGTCAGGAAGTGCTGCGCCAGGAGCGGAATGTCGTCTTTGCGATCGCGCAGCGGCGGCAGCTGGATGGTGATGACATTGAGCCGGTAGTAGAGGTCCTCGCGGAAGCGTCCGGCCTCGACCTCGGCCTTGAGATCCTTGTTGGTCGCGGCGACGATGCGCGTGTCCACCTTGAGCGTCTGGGTGCCGCCGACCCGCTCGAACTCGCCCTCTTGCAGGACGCGGAGGAGCTTGACCTGCACCTGCGGCGACATCTCGCCGAGCTCGTCGAGGAAGAGGGTCCCATGGTCGGCCAGCTCGAAGCGCCCCTGGCGCCGCGCGGTCGCGCCGGTGAAGCTGCCCTTCTCGTGGCCGAACAGCTCGGCCTCGAGCAGCGACTCGGGGAGTGCCGCGCAGTTGAGCGCGATGAACGGCTTCTGGGCGCGCGTCGAATAGCTGTGGATGGCGCGCGCGACGAGCTCCTTGCCGGTGCCGGACTCCCCTTGGAGGAGCACCGTCGCGAGCGAGGGCGCGACCTGTCGGACCATGTCGAGGAGCTGCCGAATCGGGAGGCTGTTGCCCACGATCGATCGGTCGCGGCGCGAGTCCTGGAGCTCGGCCTTCAGCGCGAGGTTCTCCATGACGAGCGACTGCTGGTCGAGCGCGCGTCTCACGGCCTTGACGATCTGGATGCGCTTGAAGGGCTTGGTCACGAAGTCCCAGGCACCGTCCTTCATCGCTTCCACGGCGGTCTCGACCGTGCCGAAGGCGGTCATCAAGATGACCTCGGTCTCGGGCGAGACAGTCTTCACCGCGCGCAGCAGCTCGAGCCCGCTCATGCCCGGCATCATGAGGTCGGTCAGCACGACCCCGACGCGCCGCTGCCTCAAGAGGTCGAGGGCCTCGCGCCCGTCGCCCGCCGTGAGCACCTCGATCTTCTCTTTCTCGAAGGTCCGCTGGATGGACTCGACATTGGCGCGATCGTCGTCGACGACCAGGAGCGGATGCGGTTGCAGGGACATCAGGGCGGGCTCCGGAGCCGGGCGAGCACGCTCAGGACCGCCTCCGTAGCGGGCCCGACGCGCTGTGACAGCCTGTCAACACCCGTGCCATCCTGTCAATGCCCGCTTTCCCCGACGCCCTGGAAAATCGATTGAATGCCTCCTGGTGGGGCTCCGTCCCGGGCCGCCTGTGGGGTGTCAGGCGTGACCCGTGACCCCATTGAGAATCATCGGCGGAGGAACACCATGGTGAGCGACACGACCCCCTCGCGAGCAAACTGGACTCAGCGGTCCACCTGGACTCTCGGCCTCTCCCTCTTTCTCGGCGCGACGGCCGCAGTCTCCGGCTGCTCGGGGGACTTCCACTCGGACCGCGGCCTCGAAGACATGGTCTGCGACTCCGGCGGCTGTTGGCATTGTGAGCGCAGCGGCTCCTGCGAGGAGTACCGGTGTGATGCGACCCACCAGTGCCCGATGCAGCGAACCTGCTCGATCGACAATCGCTGCCTGCCCGACGGCCAGACCACCGGGCGCACGTGCACGTCGAACAGCCAGTGCGAGATCGGCGAGATCTGCACCCTCGAAGGCGAGTGCGTGACGAGCCCGGGCGGCGGGCCTGGCAAGGACGTCAGCAACGACACGAGCGACGTGGCCGATTCGTCGACGGCCGACACCGAGCCCGTCGACACCAACGTCGCCGACACCGAGCCTGGGGACACCAGCGTTGCCGATACCAACGTCGCCGACACGGGCCCGGACACGTCGCTGCCCCAGCACCCGGACGAGATCTGCCACACCAACGCCGACTGCGGCCGCGACGGTACCTGCGTCAACGGCGGCTGCTACTTCGCCTGCACGGCCGACAGCAAGTGCCCGCCGGGCCAGGGCTGCGAAGCCGGCCAGTGCCGCCCGCTGACCGCCCCCGAGAACCAGTGCACCTTCAATGGCGAGTGCGGCACCAACCACGCGTGCCTCGACGGCACCTGCTTCCAGCGCTGCGCGGAGACCCTCGACTGCCCGGCCCACACGCGTTGCTCGAACCAGCTGTGCGTGGCCAGCACGCTGCCGGTCATCCAGTGCAGCGGCCCCGGCTCATGTGACGCAGGCAAGTCGTGTGTCGATGGCAAGTGCCTCGCGGCCTGCCAGAACCAGACCTGCGCCGAGGGCTTCGCCTGCACCCTCGGGTTCTGCGACAAGGTCGCGACCTGCTTCGACACGGCCGACTGCGACGGTGCCAACTGCATCGACGGGACCTGCAACCGCTAGTACTCGATCGCTCACCCACCCGACGCCCGGGTCTCTCGCAGCGACGCTGCGCGGGGCTCGGGCGTTGGTGTTTCGGGCTCCCTCGCGCGACAGCCGTATCGGCCGCGCAGCACGCGTCGGGCCGGCGCGCGGCTCGCCTCAGGGGCGCGTGTCGCCTCCGGTGGTCGGCTCGGCGCGCGTCGGTGCCTCGTCGCGGTGGGGCAGGTGCGCGACCAGGAAGCCGCGCAGCGTGTCGATGACCACGGGCGGCACGCCGTGCGGTCCCACGAACGGCAGGCGCTCGATGGTGTGGCCGTGGTGCTCGAGGACGAGAGCGGCAGCCCAGGAACGCTCCTGAGGGATGATGCCGTCTTTCGTGCCGCCGGTGACGAGCACGGGCACGGCCGAGCGCGTCGCGCCGTCCTCGGACGCGAGGTAGCCGGACAGGGCGGCGACGGCAGAGAAGCGGTCGCCGATCTCGAGGGCGGCTTGGAGCGACACGACGGCCCCTTGCGAGAAGCCGAAGAGGGCGGGCTTGCCAGCCTCGGGGTAGAGCTTCTGGAGCTTGTCGACCAGGACCCCGAGGTCGACCACGCGCTGTCGGATCTGGGCGACCGCCTCGGCCGAGCCCATCTCGTACCATTGTCTGCCGCCCATCATCCCCCACGCCATCGGGCCCTCGCCGACCACGACGCGCGCGTGCACGGCGAGCCGCGTGACCAAGCGTGAGAAGCCCTCGGCGGTGTCGCCGCGGCCGTGGAGGGCGATGACCAGCGGGGTCTTCGGGCCGGCCTCCGAGGGCTCGACCACGCGATACGGGATCGGCCCCTCGGAGTCGCCGCGGCGCTCGATGAGGCGCTGAGCCGGCGGCGGGACCGCGCGCTTCGGACTCGCGGCCACGGCGTCTGTGCTGGGTTCGGAGGCGTCGGCCTGGCTCGACGGCGTCGCGGAAGGTCGGCCCTCGGTCCGCGCGTCGACCGTGGCGTCGGCGTTACCTGGGGCGGCGTCCGAAGGCGCGGGCTCGGCCCGACCGCAGGCCGTGAGTGACAAAATGACAAACCAGACGCGTGAGCCCATGACCACCCTGCCAAATTGGCGCCAGCCTTCGAGGGCTCAGCGCTGACCGTCAGCGGCCTGGCGCCTGCCGAGCAGGGCCTGCCACGCCCCTTTGCTTCGGCTTGGCGCGGGGAGAGGGCCGTGGTAGCCGCCCCGCGACGGCCTCGAAAGCCGTGGCACCAACATTGCACAAGCCTCCGCGTCGTGCACGGGGTTCCATGAACACGCTCTTCAAAAAATACTTCTGGGCCGTGAAGCTTGCCGGGGTCGCGCTGCTCGCCCTGGTGAGCGCTGGCGTGGTCAACGACATCATCGTCGGCCGCCTCTTCGAACTCCCGAGCGCCAAGATCGCCCAGCCCGCCAAGGGCCCGATCCCCGCTCTCAACACCGAGTTCGGACGTGTCGCCGAGGGCGTCAACGCCGCGCGCGAGCTCACCGACCGGCGCATCTTCAAGCTCGAGGAACCCGCCCCCCCGCCTACCGAGGAGCCCAAGGTCGAGGCCCCGGTCGTCGTCGAGGAGCCCAAGGCCTCGGGCGAGCTCGAGCTCAGCACGCTGCCGATCAACCTGGTCGGCACCTACGTCTCGACCATCCCCGACTACTCGTACGCGACGGTGCAGATCGAGGGCGAGGCCAAGGTCGCCTCGACCGGCAGCGAGTACCTCGACGGCAAGGCCAAGGTCGTCAAGATCGGCGCCGGCCACATCGTCCTCAAAGAGGACACCCGCTACACCTACGTCAGCATCTGGAAGAAGAACGACGCCGCGGCCCAGCCCGGCGTTCCTGGTCAGCCCGGCGGTCCTGGTCAGCCCGGGGCCGGCATGAAGCCGCCGCCCATCGCGGCGCCGGCCGGCGAGCCTGTCGCGGGAGAGGCGGCGCCTGCGGCCGGCGAAGACATCGCGTCCGGCGTCACCAAGACCGGCGCCTACGACTACTCGGTCGATCGCAAGATGCTCGACAAGCAGCTGTCGGACCTCTCGAAGCTCCAGCAGGAAGCGCGCGTGGTGCCGCACTACAAGGACAACTCGTATCAGGGCTTCAAGCTCGTCGGTGTGCGTCCCGGCTCGCTCTATCGCGCGCTCGGCATTCGCAGCGGCGACGTCATCACGGCCGTCAACGGCAACAAGATCGACAGCCCCAACAAGGCCCTCGAGCTCTTCGAGCAGCTCAAGAGCTCGAACAACATCAGCGTCGAGATCGAGCGCCGCGGTCAACCCAAGACCCTCGGCTACACGATCCAATGACCGACCCCCTCCGCCAAAGCTTCCGAACGCCGGCTTCCGCCTCGCGCCTTCGAGGATCCGCTCGCATGCATGACGTGTCCCTGTCTCTGTCACCTCGCCGTTGGCCGGCCTCCGAACGCATCATCGCGGGTTCGGTCGCCATGGCGATGACCTTGTCTTCGCTGGTCGGGTTCACGACCCCGGCCTTCGCCCAGCCCGTTCCCGAGCCCGTTCCGGGCGAGGGCGTGCCGCCGGTCATCGGTCGTCCGAAGCCGCGGCCGCAGCCGCAGCCAGGTCAGCC
>JAEUKJ010000639.1 GCA_016792665.1 Deltaproteobacteria bacterium
CACAGCCCTTAGCGTCCTCTCACGCTCTCCCCGCGACGCTCAGCACTACCTTCTCGCGCACTGCGACGGGCCCGAACACCGAGCACATCAAGGCCGTCCTCCAGGACGACGCCGGCGATCCCGCCGACACCGACTTCGCTCTGGACCCGGTCGGCTACTGCCAGGTCTTGCGCGTCGACCGCCGCCACGGCCAACAAGTCCTATCGCATCCAGTGACTGTCCCCGACGGGCGCGCGGGCGGCCAGCTCGACGTCTTCCTCGCGACCCGCGCCCGCGACATCCCGGCCGACAACGTCGGCCGTCCTGACCCTCGTTCCTCGCTGACGGGTCCACGCCGCCTCGACCCGCGCACGCCGGGTCGATCTGACACCTCACCCACCGCGCAAGAGGCGCTCCCACTCGGCCGGGGTCCAGGTCACGACGACCTTTCAGCCGCCGCGCACGCGCTCAGCCGCCGCGCAAGAAGCGCTCCCACTGGGCCCGGGTCCAGGTCACGACGACCTTCTCCTTGCGGACCTCGACCTCCGGCCTGGGCAGACCACCCTGGCTCACGCGCTTCTTGACGCCGCGCGCCAGCGCCACGTCCTCGGCGCGGCCCTTGCGCTTCTCCAGCGATGCCGCCCTCGGCCGCCGCGCCGCCATGATCTCGCGCACCGGCGTGGCGGACAGCGGCTTGCCCGGGACGATGGGCGCGTCGCTCCGCACCAGCGCCACCGGATCGACCTCCTCCGCCGAGCTCGCCGCCCGTGCGTAGGCGATGACCGCGTACGCCCGCTCCTGGCCGAGCTTCGTCGCCTCCGGCTTGGGCAGTTGACCCGCCACCGTCATGAGCCGCGACGCCACCGGGCGCGAGAACGAGAACCGCGCCTCGATGAGGTCCTCGAAGCGGTCGTAGCCCAACACCCGATAGAGCGCGCCGTCGCGCAGCGTCGCCAGGATGCGACCGATCTCCCAGAACGCGCTCGTGATGCTGGCCTGCAGGCCCACGATCTCGGCGACCATCGCCTCGACCCGCGCCACCTCCGACCGCTGCCGCGCCTTCCCCTCGGCGACCACCAACGTGGCCTGCTCGACGTCGTGGTTCTTCCCCATGCTGTCCCCCTTCCCAAACCGTGTCGCGCGCCATGTCACGCACAGCTTCGAAGAGCGTACCTCGCACAGTCGCTTCGCGTAAAGACGCGGGCCCCATGTCCGATGTCGAGCACTTTTCTTCCGACGTCGGACAGGAAATTCCACGGTTCCCCGTGCACGCCCGACCTCCCGTTCCCGATCGCCCCGCGTCCCCGATCCTGCTACCGTCCCGGCCGTGTCCGACCGACCTCCCGCCCCCGAGATCCTCTATCGCGACGACGCCCTCTGCGCCGTCATGAAGCCCGCCGGCCTCGCGGTCCACCGCGGCTGGGCCGTGGCTCCTCACTACGCCCTCGACCTCGTCAGAGACGCCGTCGGTCAGCGCGTCTACCCGGTCCATCGCCTCGACCAGCCGACCTCGGGCGTCCTCGTCTTCGCGCTGAACCCCGAGACCGCGAGCACGCTGGGCCAGACCTTCTCCGCCCACGCCGTCGACAAGTACTACCTCGCTCTGACGCGTGGCGTCCCCCCGGCCGAGCTCCGCCTCGATCACCCCGTCAAGGACGAAGACGGGACACGCCGCGCCGCCGTGACCCACCTCCGACGCCTCTGGGTCTTCCAGAAGCGCTACACGCTCGTCGCCTGCCGCCCCGAGACCGGCCGCACGCACCAGATCCGACGCCACCTGAAGCACCTCTCCTGCCCCATCATCGGCGACACGAGCTACGGCAAGTCCGAGCACAACCGCCTCTTCGCGACCGAGCACGGCCTCGCCCGCCTGGCACTCCACGCGATCGCCATCGGCTTCGCCCACCCGATCACCGGTGAGCCACTGCTCGTCCAGGCCCCGCTGCCCGAGGACCTGCGAGTCCCGCTCCTCGCCATCGGCTGCCCGCCCGATCTCCTGGCTACGCCGCCACCTTTCGGCGGTCCGTCCAGCGTGCGGCCCAGGCCTGTCGTCTCCGTCGCGCCCGTCGCGCCCGTCGCGTCGGTCACCGCGCACGACCAGCCCCCTTCAGAGGTCCCCTTCGACCCGGCCGTCGCAGGAGGCTCGCGACCGAGCCCCGCGCCCGCCCCTGACCCCGAGGCCGCCTGATGCCCATCCTGACCTCGCTCGACGACGTCCGCCGCACGCTCGCCGAGGCGACCACCATCGCCGTCCTGGGCGCCCACCACGACCGCCAGAGGCCCGCCTTCTATGTCCCGGACTACCTCCACGGCATGGGCTATCGCGTCCTGCCGGTGAACCCGACGCTGGCCGGCACGACCCTCTTTGGAGAGACCGTCGTCGCCTCGCTCGCCGACCTCCCGGTCGACGTCGACATCGACCTGGTCGACATCTTCCGCCCCGCCTCCGCGCTGCCCGGCCACCTCCCCGAGCTGCTCGCGCTCGGCGCTCGGGCAGCCTCGCTCCAGGAGGCCTCCGGCGCGGGCCAGCGTCGCCACGCCGTTCGGGAAGACGCGCGAGGCGAGACGGACGCCACGGCCCCCGACGCGCAACGCACACGGAAGCTCCCGACCGTGTGGTTCCAGCTCGGCATCGTGCATGGCGAGGTCGCCGCGACGCTCGCGGCGGCCGGCTTCGACGTCATCCAGGATCGCTGTACCTACGCGGACCACCGCCTCTTCCAGCTCCCGCGGATTTCACCCATCTCTCGGCCCATCCTCGACCCACGGGACCGACGCCCATGACCGCCACCGCGCCGCGCGGCGACGCCGCGAGCCTCCTCTTCGCCGCACCCGATCGCGGCGCCGTCGCGACCCTGACCCGCGACCTCCGCCGCGACCTCCGCCGCGGCCACCCCTGGGTCTTCGCCGACGCCGTGCGGCTCCCCGAGGGCCTCACCGCGGGCGAGGTCGTCACGGTCCGCGGCAAGGACGGCCGCCCCATCGGCAAGGGCTACGCCGACCCGGGTGGCCCCCTCGCCGTGCGCATCCTCACCACCGAGTCGGCCGCCGGCGGCGCACGCGCCCTCTCCGACCTGCTCGCGGCGCGATTGGATCGCGCCCTGGCGCTCCGCCAGTCCCTGTTCGGTGGCCCGGCCGCCAACATCACGGGCTACCGCGTCATCAACGGCGAGGGCGACGGGCTCCCGGGGCTGGTCGTCGACCGGTACGGTGACGTCCTGGTGGTCAAGCCGGATGGCCCCATCGCCGAAGCATTCTGGGATCTCGAGGCCGTCGCCCGAGCGCTCGGCGCGCGCACCGGCGTCGCGAACATCTACCTCCGCACCCGCTCGCGCGGCGGCGCCGAGGGCCGCACCCTGCTCGGCGAGGTGCCCGACCTCGTCTCGTTCCAAGAGGGCCCCGCGCGCTTCAGCGCCGACGTCATCCACGGCCAGAAGACCGGCTTCTTCCTGGACCAGCGCGAGCACCGCCTCCGCATCGGCGCGATGGCTCGCGGTCGCCGCGTGCTGAACGTCTTTGGCTACACCGGCGGCTTCTCGGTCCACGCGGGCCTCGGCGGCGCGCTCGAGGTCGCCACCGTCGACCAGGCCGGCCCCGCCATCGCGCACGCGAAGCAACAGTGGCGCGACAACGGCCTCCCCAAAGACCGTCACGAAGGCATCGCCGCCGACGCCTTCGCGTTCCTCGAGTCTGCCGCCGCCGCAGGCCGGCGTTGGGACCTCATCGTCCTCGATCCGCCCGCCTTCGCGCCGTCGCGCAAGCAGGCCCCGCAGGCACTCGCCGCCTACAAGAAGATGGTCGCCTTCGGAGCCGCGGTCGCGGCCCCCGACGCCCTGGTGCTGGTCGCGAGCTGCTCGGCCCACGTATCGCTGGGCGAGCTGACCGGCGTCATCGAAGAGGGGGTCGCCGAGGTCAAGAAGAAGGCCGACGTGATCTGCTTCGGCGGGCAACCCCCCGACCACCCCTACCCGCTCGCCTGCCCCGAGCTCGCCTACCTGAAGGCGGTCTACCTGCGCCTGAGCTGAGAGCCCCTCGAAAGGCAGCGGTCCCGGTGCCGATGCATCCGCTTCCCGCCGCCCTCTCCCCGCACGCGCCCCGGCGGCTCATGCGAGTGGCGACCACGTCTTGACTCGGGGCACATGATTCCGCAGCGTGCGGTCGGCCGTCCCGGGATCGTCGCTCGCCGCTACCGGACGGCCTCTGCTGGAGGCCCCGTGAAGCGCCACTCACTCCGCCTGCTCGACGTCACGACGCCCCCGTCTCGCGCGCTGGCACGCGCAATCACGACATCGCCTTCGCGAGGTCCCCGCCTCGCAGCGCTTTCTGTCGGTGCCTGGCTCGCCGCGACGCTCGGTGGCTGTCTCGACACACGCCAGGGCCAGGTCGGGGTCGAGCAGAGCGACACGAGCGACGTGGCTGACGCACGCGACGACGCGGACCTGCGCGACACGGCGGTCGGGCCGGACACCGCGCTCACCGACACGACCTTTGACACTTCCGGCCCTGACGCCTGTCGCCTGGTGACCGATCCCCGCAGCCTCGAGGGCTCCCAGACCATCACGATGAGCGACCTCGAGCGCGGCAACGCGCGCTTCGTCGACCCGCTGACCCTGGTCGGCACGCGCAACCAGGTCGACGAGCGCGGCGTCTCGCGCTCCTCCATCGTGGCGGTCGAGCTTCCCTCCGGTGCCGCGCGGACCCTGGTCTCGGGGCCTGGCAACATGCGGCTCGCCGACGCCCGCGACGGCGCGCTCCTCGGCTTCGCCGAGAGCGTCGACACGAAGACGCTCGAGCTCTTCTACGCCGAGGTCGGCGCAGGGCCGAGCACGCCGAAGACGCTCTTGGCGATGGACTGGAGCGGCGGCTCGATCTCGACCACGCCCGGAATCTGGGCGTTCGATGACGCGACTCACGCCGTCGAGCGCGGCCTCGCCGCCTGGGCCGAGCACGTCCAGACCGTGAACCCCGTCCATCGCGTCCGCCTCTATCGGGCCGGCGCCGGCGGTGGCGCACTCCGGACGCTGGTCGAGTCCCCGACCTGGGTCGGCGCTCCCGTCGTGCATCGCGGCCGCGTGCTCTGGTCGCGGCAGGACCAGCCGACGACCCTCTGGGTGCACGACGCCGAGCGCGATCGGACCGAGCAGGTGACCAGCGTCACCAACCTCGGCGGCTACACGCTGAGCGACGACGCGGCCTGGTGGCTCGACGAGGGTCGCGTCTTCCGCAAGGCCTTCGATGGGTCCGAGGCCCGAACGGTCGAGGCCGGCCCGTGCGCGATGTTGGTCTCCGATGGCAACGTGGCCGCCGCGGTCTGCGGGCCTGAGGCCAAGTCCGACTGGCTCTTCGCGACCGGCCAGCCCGTCGCCTTCGTCGCTGGTGCCAAGGTTCCGCTCGGGACCTTCACGACCGGCGAAGCGCGGCTCGTGGCCTCTCTCACGGTGCGAGGCGACCTCGTCGCCTGGCTCGAGTACCCGTTGGAAGCGGCGTGCGACGGCCGCCCCGACGTGGTGGGCGACCTGGTCATCACGACCCTCTCCGGGGCGCTCAGCGGCGCGCGCCCGACCCGCCTCACCGGCACCAAGTCGGGCTGTTGGTGCTGCAACGCCATCTGGCCTGCGGCCCATGTCGACCTGACCGCGCGCGCCCTGACCTGGAACTATCCGCTGGACACGGACGAGTACCCGTACGACGCGATCGGGGTCGGTTGGTTCCCCGCGCAGTGCGCCCCCTGACGAGGCACGGCGACGGCTCGTTCCCAGCGCGCTGCGCCCCCTGACAGGGCACGACGTCGGGTGGTTCCCCGCGCAATGCGCCCCCTGACGAGGCGCCACGACGGGGGAGCGCTCAACGCCGACCGGGCGATCCGTCGAGGCAGGTCACGGTGATGCTCCGCGGCGTGTACATCTCGGCGGTGAGCATGCCCATGAAGGGGATGTTCGACTCGGTGACCATCAGCCGGTGGGGGCGGCAGAGCTCGCGCAGCACGGCGAGGTCGACGGCCGCCTGCGACGAGAAGCCGCTCGCCCCGATGTCGTAGCTGAAGCTGATCTGGCCCGGCACCGCGACGACGGCCTCCGCGACCCGGTCGCCTTCCGCTGCGGCGGCCGGCTCCGTCCCGTCCAGGATGACGATCGGCGGCTTGAAGCAGGCGCCGAGGGAGGCGACGGAGAGGAGGCAGCCCGCCAGGAGCGTGGCCGCTCGGCCGCGCGAGACCGCCGACGCGAGGGTCTTGTCGTGGGTCATCATCTCATCGCTCCTTGGCGCAGGTGAGCTCCACGCTGCGCGCGGCCTCGGAGTAGCTCAGGTAGCTCGCCAACATGTCGAACCACGACGAGTAGGTCTCGATCCGGGCCACGCCGGCCTTGGCGCAGCGCTCGCTCTGGACCCGCGGTTGGTCGAGGTCGTGGTCGAGGGTCTTCGACCCTGGCTCTCGCGCGGAGTCGACGTAGTAGACGCTGTGCGGGCCGTAGCACGCGGGGCCCACCGTGGCGGAGACCAGCACGGCGGCAACGAGGAAGGACTTCATCGGGACACCTCCTGGAGGCCTTCGGCCAATGTCGCGGCGAGCCCACGCAGCGCCACGGACAGGTCGGGTCCGACCCCGCGCCCGTGGATCCAGAAGCGGCGCACGGGGGCACCGCCGCGGAGCTCGACGGCGAGGAGGCGGACACGCGCGTTGGCGAAGGCGCCGACGGACGCCGCGAGCGACGCCGCCCCCGAGGTGGTCGTGGTGGTCACCGTCGTCGCCGAGCGACCCGACTCGTAGCTCGAGCCGCCCGCCATCGAGTTCTCGGAGCGGAGTGCGCTTACATCGAGCTGGTCGAGGAACGGAACCAGCACCCAGCCGTCTTTGACCGGCAGCGACGTGACGAGGCGGTCCAGCCCCTGACGCACGGCGCCGGCCTCGATCGCCACGGGAGCGCGGCCTCCTCCGGCGAGCGCGGAGACCAGCTCGCCGATGGCCTCGACCGGGCTCCGGGCCGCGCCCTTCGAGCGCAGCCGCAGGGTCTCGTCGCCGTGATGGGTGGCACCATCGATGCGGGCCCCATCGACGAACGCGAAGCCGGAGCCGGCCAGGAGCACCGAGTAGTGCGACTCGAGGTGGGGCGTACGCGTGTGGACCAGCGCCTCGGGGCGCGCGTCGACGACCTGGGTGACCGTGGCCGCGAAGCCGGACGGAGCGGGCAGCTCCAGCGTCACCTCGAGGGGGACGGGCGAGGGCGCCGATGCGCAGGCACCGAGCCCCGCGAGCGCAATGACGAAGGGGATGAGCTTCATGGCGTGGTGCCTCCGAGCACTGCGACGAGGGCCGGATCGGCGAGCCACTCGCGCACGTGCTGCCGGAACAGGACATCGACGAAGGGGACGCGGATCGCAGTGGTCCTCGCGCCGCGGAAGCGGACCGCGCCGCTCGCATCGGTGACCACCAGCTCGGTCGCGATGCGGCCGGCGTTGCCGCGCACGCCGAGCATGTGCCACTCGAAGTGGGTGACGACCCCGCGCACGGTCAGCGCCTCGCCGGCCCCGGGCGTGAGGCCGCGCGCGAAGCTCTCGCGGAGCGCCTCCTCGGGGGTCGGGCGGATGACGATCGGCGCCCAGCTCGCGACCTCGTTGAAGGCGGGGTCGGTCTTGAAGAAGCCCACCGGCTCGGCATAGTAGGGGACGAAGGTTGCGACGCTCACCGCGGCCTGGACGGCCTTCGGGGGTGCGCGGTCATACGGCGCCGTGGGCAGCTCCTCGAGGGTCTCCTGGGTGGCGTGGAACGAGAGGGTGCGGGCCGGATCGATGGTCTCGACGCGGCCGAGGCAGCCGGTGGAGGCGAGGATGAGCGACAGCGCGCTGGCGTGAGCGAGCCCTGAGCTCAGGCGCCGCGACCTCGGTGCAGAGTGACTCACCATGGCGCGGTCTCCAGCCCGAGGGCCCCGAAGCCGCCGACCGCCCCGTAGCCACCCATGACGCGGGCGCGGAGTCCCTCGATGATGGGGATGGCGAAGCGGAGGGTGGCGTACTCGTTGATGCCGGCGCCGATCCCGAAGTCCCATCCGTTCGACTGGTACGAGAAGACGTCGAGGTGCGCGTTGAAGCGGACTTCTTTCCCGATGAGCGCGCCGAGCCCGAGCGAGAGCGGCCCGAGCCGCGTCTGCACCATCGGCCGGAAGGCAAAGCCCTCGTCCGAGCCGACGACGGCGAGTGCCTCGAGCGACAGCGCCGGGCTGCCGACAAAGCTCGTGTAGCGCTGCTCACTGCCCGACAGGGACAGCGCTGGCAGGGCGAGCTCGGTCGCCGGGGCGCCGCGGACCGGCTCGGCGGGCAGGCTCCTCGGCGTCGGGCCGGGCTCGGCGCGGACCGGAGAGGCCGCGCAGGCGAGGGCGAGGACGACGGCAGGTCCGAGGGGGGCCCGTCGCCGCATTCGAGGGGTCGTAGTTCGCATGGTGGCTCCCGAGAGGACTCACCTCTCAGGGGCCAGCTTGCGGCCGCCCGGACGCGCGCAGAATCCCCCGCGCGGGGGAGGACCTCAGCGGTCCTGGTGGCGCTTCGAGATGTGCGGGATGCGCGGCACGACCACGGAGAAGATCGTGGCCGCGGCGGCGATGGCGTAGAGTCCGAAGCCGATGGCCATGCCGATCGCCGCGCTGAACCAGATGCTGGCCGCGGTCGTGAGGTTCTGGACCCCGCCGTCGTCGCGCTTCAAGATGATGCCCGCGCCGAGGAAGCCGACGCCGGTGACGATCTGCGCGGCGATGCGACCCGGGTCGCCCTGGCCGAGGACCATCGACAGCATCGCGAAGACCGCCGCCCCGCCGATGACGAAGCTGTGGGTCGAGATCCCAGCCGGCTTGCCGCGCGACTCGCGCTCAGCGCCGATCAGGAAGCCGGCGACCAGCGAGGCCCCGAGCCGGATGAGCAGCGGGATCTCGAGGTCCGAAAGGAAGGATTCCGCGGCGAGTCGTGCGCTGCTCATCGGTCGATCCGTCAGCTGCGGGTCATGGTGGAGAGGCCAGTCCCAGCTGGCCACCGAGACCCGATCAGTCGGTCTTGGCGCCGAGCCGGATCACGTAGTTGACCCGGACGTAAGCCGCCTGGGCCGCGACGTTGAAGACGCGGCGCACGAGCTTGTAGGGCACGTGCTCGTCAGCGGCGATGATGACGCGGCCGTCGAAGGCCTCGCCCGGACGGAGCTCCTTGAAGGTCTCCTTCTCGCGCAAGAGGCCCGCGGCGAGTCGCTCGAGGCCCGAGTCACCCTCACCCATCAGCACCTGCTGCGAGTCGGCGACCGGGTTGCCTTCGAGCGTGATGCCGTTGACCGACACCGTGATGACCGGCACGCGCATGATCTCTTCGCCGACGGCCGCCTCGGGGAGGCGGATGTCGGGCTGGGTGAACATCGCGTCACCCGAGGCCGAGAAGTTCATGAGCAGGAAGATGACGATGACGCTCATGAAGTCGACCATCGCCGTGAGGTTCAAGGACGCCGAGAGCGCCTTCTTGGTCCGCGACGCGATCTGATTCTTGCCGAGCGCGATGCCCGAGAGCCCGCCACCGAGCCCACCTGGAGAGCGAACGGACATGGCCTAGCCTCCGCCGCAGGGCTTGGGCTGGCCGCGGAATCCCGGCACCTGCCCGAGCGACACGTTGACGAGCCCGGAGTCGACGACGATGTCCATGACGCCCACGACCTCGATGAAGTCGAGCTTGTCGTCAGCGGCCACGGCGGCGATCGACAGCTTGGGGCGGTCGACCTTCATCTTGACGATTTCCTTGCGAAGCGAGGCCCTGTCGTACTTGTCGCCGTTCTTCTTGATGGCGCAGGACTCGGTCTCACCCGGGCGCAGGATCTCGTAGCCCCAATCGA
>JAEUKJ010000675.1 GCA_016792665.1 Deltaproteobacteria bacterium
GGACGCTGTCGGCGACGAACTGCACGGGCGTGTTGATCTCGTGCGCGATGCCGGTCGCGAGGCGCCCGACGGACTCGAGCTTCTGGGCCTGGAGGAGGTCGGACTCGAGGCGCTTCTGCTGCGTCACATCGAGCACCACGCCGCGCAGCGGCTCACCCGCGCGCGGCGCTCCGAAGATGGCCCGCACGGCGCGCAGTCCGAGGTTGGGCGTGACGACCCGGAAGTCGACCTGGTGCGGCCCGCTGGCAAAGGCGCTCGGGTCTCCGGCGCGGGCCAGGCCTTCCTTCACGAGCGCGCGGTCGTCCGGATGGACGAAGCTCTCGAGGAAGCCACCGCCCAGAAGCTCCGACTCCTCGCAGCCGAAGAAGCGTGCGGCCTGCGGCGCGATGTAGACGAGGCGACCCACATCCGAGTCGTACTCCCAGGTGACGGCGTGGGTCGTCTCGACCAGGTCGCGGTAGCGCCGGGTGCTCGCGGCCAGCGCCTCGGTGCGCTCTCGGATGGTGCGTTCTATCGCAGAGTGGGCCGCCGCCAGGGCCGCCTCGCGCTCGGCCACCGTGCGCACCTCGCGGCGCGAACGCGCGACGCCCAGGAGCAGCACGAAGACCTCGAAGGCCACCCACAGTGCGTGCTCGAGGAAGCGCCAACCGTCGGGCGTGGTGCTCCCGTAGATCGATTGCGGCCACGCGATACCGCGGACGACGTGGTCGATGACCATGACTCCGGTGGCCGTGAAGAGGACCGTGCGGTCTCGGTAGAAGGCGAGGAAGGCGAGGGAGCCGAAGATGTGGAAGTGGGTCTCGATGCGACCACCGGTGAGGTGGATGAGGATACCCGACCAGGCCACCTGCGCGAGCGCCACAGCGTGCCGGGTGACGGCTGCGCCCGGCCGCGTGCGGATCGCGTACAGCGGGAAGGCATTGACGACGGCGCCGAGGAACACGGCGACCAACACGTGGGAGTGGACCGAGCTCGTGGCCCCGACCCAGGCGCGTGGGGACTGGACGAGCGCGAGCCCGATGGCGAAGACCCACTGCGCGAGGAGGAGCCAGAAGAAGATGCGATCGGTCCGCCGATAGGTCGCGTCGAGGCTCTCGGCCTCGAGGCGCGCGGCCACATCGCGGACTTCCCGGGGACAAGGCGCGGGCCGCGTGAGAGGGCCCTTCGGTGCGGTGTTCGCAAAGCGTGGACCGAACATCACGGGACCTCGCGAGGCGGGCCGTCCAGCGGACAGCCGAAGACGCTGGCCGCGACCGCGCCGCCGTCGGACGCGTCGAGGGCCGCCACCACTGCGCGCTCGCCGGGGTTCGGGCCGACGTGACCTCGGGTCGGCGTGATGCCGCCCGAGAACCGGAGGGCGAGGTCCGGCCCGTAGACGACCAGGTGCCCAGAGGTCTCCGCGCCGAAGCGGTGGGCCTCGACCTCACCCACATCGACCCAGGGTCGGACCCCGGGCATTGCGCGCACGCGGCTCCAGAGCTCGCCTTCGACGAATGCGGGGCCGACCTCGCGGGGCGCCGCGAAGACCACGACCACCTCGGGTCGCCGTTCCTGCGTCTTGGCGAGGATCTCCTCGAGCTCGGTCAGGGTGGCCCGCGAGCAAGGACAGCGCGGGTGGAGGAAGAGCACGATGGCCGGAGCGCCGGGGTCGTGTGGCAGCGCGCTCTCCTGCGGCCACTCGGTCGGGGTCGTGCCGCGCGCACCGGCCGTGGTCGAGTAGCTCGCCAGCAGCGCGAAGCCGCCCCCCAAGAACGCAAGCCAGGCGGCGAACACCCACCACGCTCCGCGACCGCCGGTGCGCTCGGAAGGGTCGTGGGAAGGGGCTTGGCGTGGCATGAGCACTCCTCTGGGGAAGGCTCGAAGGGGGACGTGGCCTCCGTCGTGCGGGTATCGAGCGCGGGGCGCGCTCACCTGCATGACTTATCGTCACCCAGCCGCTGCGGCATCAAGCATGGCTTCAGACCCGTAACCCAGCTGGTAACCGCGCCCTCGGCGACCCGCCCGCCACCGAGCCGTCGTCGCGCGCGTGGCGTTTGCGCGGCACGATCCACACCGACGGCCTGGGGCCGCTCGACGTCGACGGCCTGGCCGAGCCACGCGCCCCGCTCAGGGCTCGCGCAGCTTCTTCAGCCGCTTCTTGGCGGCGTCGGACGGCGCGAGCTCGATGACCTTCTCATACGCAGAGATGGCTCCCGACTTGTCCTTGGCCTGCTCGGCCAGCTCGCCCAGGTTGAAGTAGATCGCCGCTTGGAACTTCGCGTCGCTGTCCAGGGTCAAGGCGTGCTCGAAGTCGGCCTTGGCGCCCACCGCGTCGCCCGACAAGAGCTTCGCATAGCCGCGCCCCGACCACGCGCGAGCATGCCCTGCCTGCAGTGCGACGGCCGCATCGAAAGCCGCGATGGCCTCGGCATAGCGCTTCTCTTTCGTGGCCTTGCGCCCCTCGGCGACCTTGGCGTCGGCCCCGCCGTTGTCGGCCGCGACCTCGTCCTCGGGCTTGGGTCCTCCGAGCGTGCTCGCGTCCTTGAACGCCGTCAGCAGCGCCTCCCGCCCCTCGACCGGGACCGTCGACCAACCCACGTAGAGGTCCTTGGCCTTGTCGGCGAGGAAGGCCTTCACCGGCGCCGGCACCTCGCCGAGGGCCAGCGCCTTGGCCGGCGGACCGGTGTGTGCGCGGCTGGCCGAGTAGCTCGCCCACGACCCATCCGAGCCCGAGTACGGCACACCCCAGACGTAGCGATACTCGACCTGCACGTCGCCACCATTGGCGGTGAGACTCACGGCCTCGAGCTCGGGCTCGGCGTCGGCGACCTCCGGGTCGTCCTTGAGGTCGTTTTTGATCGCCTTGAGGTCCTCGGGGCGCGACGCCGCAGCCGCCGTCCGGTCCAGGGCGGGCTCTTTCCCAGAAAGGCCGAATACCTGGAAACTACACGAGTTGTCGCCGTGGGCGCCGCACCCGTAGCCGCCCTCGCAGTCGATGGCCCAGAGGGCGTCGTCCGACCCACCGACGAGCTTGATGGTGCGGCCCCAGTGCTCGCCGATGGTGACCCACGTCGAGCCGTCGGTCGGGATGTCGCCCGAGTAGCCGCCGTTCTTCGAGAAGATGGGCCGCTGCTCACCCGCGTGCGTCCCCACGAGGCCGCGCGCCACCACGGACGGCAGGTACTTCTTCGGGCCGAGCTTGGGCTTCACCTTCTTGCCCTCGCTCTCGGCGTCGAAGTCCTCGCAGCTCATCTCTTGAAAGGGCGTGTACTGCCACTGCACGCCCCAGAGCGTCCCGTCACCGACGACGGCCGCCTCGGCGCGGATCGCGACGACCTGGAAGCCACCCTCGCCCGGGGTCACCCACGCGGTGGCATATCCGTCGGGGCCGTTCAACCACACGAGCCAGGCCGCGTTCGGATCGACCTTGGCCGCCTCCGCCGCGTCGACCTTGGCCGCCTCGGTCGTGTCGACCGCCACCACGTCGCCGTTGGGGGCCTCGGCCACGTCCCCCTTCGGAGCCGCTCCGACATCGGCCGCGCGCACGTCCGCCTTGGGCGCCTCGGCGGCGTCGGCCTGAGTTGCCGCCGTCGCGGTGTCGGCCGCCACGGGGTCGGGCCCCTTCTTGCCGCAGGCCGAGGCGAAGGTCAGAGACGCGAGGGCGAGAGGGGCGATACGGCGAGCAAGCCGAAGAGCAGGCAGACGCATGGGAGCTCCGAGGTGACGTGCGTCGTGCACCATCCGTCCTCGGGCCGCGGATTGTCAACGCCTGGCGCGTCGCGCCACTTCGACCGTGTTTCCAGGCCCTTGGGCTGCGAGAGACGCAGGGCTCGTCAGGTCGCCTTGGTGTCGCTCGACGGCTTCGCCTCGACCGAGGGCTTGGACTCGCTGGCGCTGGACTCGGTCTTGGTGCTGGAAGAGGTCGACTTGTAGTCGGTCGCGTACCAGCCCGACCCCTTCAGCACGAAGCTCGTCCGGCTCATGACCCGCTGGAGGGCCTCTTGCCCGCAGCTCGCACAGAGCTTCAGCGGCGCGTCACTCATCTTCTGCATCGCCTCCTCGGATTGACCGCAGGCGTCGCAACGATACTCGTAGATCGGCATGGGGACTCCTGTCAGACGCCGGTCGCCGTGAGCGACGACGCGGCTTGGACGAGCTCGGGCGCCGGCTCGGCCATGGTCTCGCGAGGCGGGTTGAAGTAGCCGAAGCGCAACGCCGGAAAGCGACGCCGCAGCTCGACCAGCCAGGGCATGAGCCCCATCGGCTCCACCACGTGCCCGACCGCGGTGACCGCCTCGAGGTACATCTCGGGATCGATGTTCAGGTTGCGCAGCTGGACCATGTCGATCTTCGCCTCCTCGATCCACGCCGAGAGGGCCTCGAGCTCGGCCGGCGTGTCGGTCACACCCGGGAAGACGAAGTAGTTCAACATGACGTAGCCGCCGCGGTCGCGCACCACGCGCGCCGAGCGACGCACGTCGTCGAACGTGTAGCCGGTCGGCCGGTAGTACGCGTGATAGACCTCGCGCCGCGCGCTGTTGGTCGAGATGCGCAGGCTGTCCAGACCCGCCTCCATGAGGCGCAGGACGGCGTCGGGGCGGGACGCGTTCGAGTTCAGGTTGACGATGCCGCGCTGGGTCTTCGCGCGGATCTTGCGCACACACCCCTCGAGGTTCAGCGCCTGCATGAGCGGCTCGCCCTCGCACCCCTGCCCGAACGACACCACCGCCTTGTCCCCGACCCTCTCGATGTGGCCCAGCGCCAGCTCGGCGAGCTCGTCCGGGGTCGGCGCGAAGCCGATGCGGTCGTGCGCGGCGCTGGGGATCTCGTCGCCCGCCTTCGGCTGAAAGCTGATGCACCCGACGCACAGCGCGTTGCAGGTCGGTGCCGCCGGCATCGGGGCCTCGAAGCGGTCCAGGAAATAGTTCTGCGCGGCGCGGCAGTGATAGGTCAGGGCGCAGCGCTCGAGGTGCTTGACGAGGCGGTTGTCCGGCATCTCCGCGAGGCGCTTCTCGACCCGGCGCGCGATGTCCGCGACGTCGAAGCGGAACGGGTCCTGGCGGATGTCCTCGTCGACGCGCAGGGTCGCCGTGACGAGCTGCCCGTCGCGGATCCCGACGGCCGAGTACGCGAAGAGCGGCAGCGCGGGCGCGTCCTCGACGCTCTGATAGGCGGGCAGCATCACGCGCATGTAGGCCGGCGCGATGAAGCACGCGACCGCGGTGGTGCCGGGCTCGTCGAAGACGACCACCTCGTCCGAGGTG
>JAEUKJ010000711.1 GCA_016792665.1 Deltaproteobacteria bacterium
CCTCGACCCGCAGGACGCGCGCGATGAGCCAGGTCGGCAGCCAGCGGATGTACTCCTCGGCGACCCAGGCCGCGTCGCGCCCGGGCGGCAGGACCAGACGTTGAACCGAGCGCACGAGCGCCGGCCGTCGGGTCTTGCGCGGGGGCGGTGCGGGGGTGGGTGGTGCAGGCTCGCCTGGTGCAGGTTCGGTGGGTGGTGCGGGTTCGGTGGGTGGTGCGGGCTCGGCGGTCGGTGCAGCCTCGGCGGCCAGCGTCGCGGTGAGGACCTCGGCGAGGGGGCGCCCGGGGATCCCGAGCCGCGCCTGCAGCGCGCGGTCGCGGGCGACCATCGGGTGGACGAGGCTCTCGATGAGGGGCGCGACGAGCTCTCTGGGGGCGCCCGTGATGGTGCTCACCCAGAGGCGCGAGAGCCCGATGGTGAGGAGGGGCACGCTGAACATCGGGCGCCTCTTGCCCATCGCGTGCGCGGTCGCCTGCATCATGTCGCGGTAGCTCAAGACGTCGGGGCCGCCGACGTCATAGGTACCGGGCGCCAGGTCCTGGGTGGTGACGGACTCGGCGAGCAGCGCGACGATCTCGTCGAGCCCGATGGGCTGGGTCAGGGTGCGGGTCCAGCGCGGGCACGCCATGAGCGGCAAGCGCCGCACGAGCTTCGAGAGGATCTGCCAGGACGAGCCGCCGGGGCCGATGACGAGGCCGGCGCGGAGCGTGACGAGCGGCGTGCCGTGGCTCGCGAGTGTGGTCTCGACCTCGCGCCGACTCTGGAGGTGGCGCGACAGCGAGACTCCTTCGGGCGGCAGGAGCCCGCCCAGGTAGACGATGCGCTCGAGGCCGGCGCTGGCGGCGGCGCGCGCGAAGTTGTCGGCGCAGACGAGGTCCAGGTCTTCGAAGCGTCCTTGCGTGAGTCGCGCCGAGGGCATCATCGAGTGGACGAGGTAGACGGCCGCGCGTGCGTCGCGCAGCGCCGCCTCGGCGTCCAGCAGCGAGAAGAGATCGCAGCCAACCCACGTGTCGTAGCCGCCGCTGCCGCTCGCCCGGGCGCTGCGCGAGAGGCCGCGGAGGTGGGCTGTTGACCCGAGGGCCTCCGCCAGCGCCCGACCGATGAAGCCGCCGGCACCGGCCACGGCCACGATGGGGCGCGGGTCGGTCACTGGGGAGGGTCGGCGATGAGCCTCAGGAACTCGGCTTCGGAGATGATCTTCAAGGGGTGCCCCTCACCGACGAGCTTGTCGGCCTTCTTGTGCTTCGAGCTCCGCTCGCCCTGACCGGTCAGCGCTGAAGCTTCGTCCCCGATGACGAGGACGTCCAGCTTCTTGTTGACGTCGTCCGGGGTCGTGCCGCCGCGGGCCACGACCAGGGCCTGGGCCTCTTCACGCTTCATCGTGGCCATCTTGCCGGTGAACACGAAGGAGCGGCCGCGCACCGGATCATTGGGGTCGAGGGCCACCGTCGGGGTCGGGGCCGGGGCGCTCGCTTCCTCGACGACGACCTCGCGCACGAGTGCCGCGATGATGTCCTGGCGCACCTCGAGGCCTCGCCGGATCTTCTTGGCCGTGACCTCGCCGAGGCCGTAGATGGCCGCGATGTCGGCCTCGCTGGCGGCAAGCACCTTGCTCAGGCTGCCAAAGGTCTGGGCGACCTTCTTGGCCGCAACCCAGCCGAGGTCGTCCACGCCGAGTGCCGCCAGGAAGACGTCGAGGGGGATGCGGCGGCGTCCCTGGATCGCCTGGTAGAGGTTCTGGGCCGACTTGCGGCCGAGGCGGTCCATGGCCTCGAGGTCGGCCTGCGCGATGCGATAGAAGTCGGCCGGTTCGCGCACGAGCCCGCGGTCGACGATCTGGGCCAGGATCTTCGGACCGA
The DNA here is from genome assembly GCA_016792665.1 of Deltaproteobacteria bacterium. Lineage (GTDB taxonomy): Bacteria > Myxococcota_A > UBA9042 > PHBI01 > PHBI01 > WYBB01. The sequence goes on from JAEUKJ010000711.1 coordinate 1,860, forward strand.
ATCCGTCGATCTCGACGGCCTTCAGCCAGTACTCGAGGGTGCCGAGCCGCGCGGCCGCGCAGTGGTGGGGCTCGGAGCAGACGAGGAAGTCGCCCTCGACCAGGACCGGGTGACCCGAGACGGGGCAGGTGTCGGGGATGCGGACGGGCTCGGGCCCGGGCTCGAGGACCGACTCGATGTGGGGGATCACGCCGCCGCGGCGGGTGGCGATGACGCGCGCGCCGATCGAGGCCCCGAGGGTGCGGAGGATCTGCAGGTTGTGGAGCGAGCAGCGCGTGACCGAGGCGCCCGAGAGGGTCACGGGCTCGATCACGGCGATGGGGGTGATGGCGCCCGAGCGCGACACCGACCACTCGATGTCGACGATGGTCGAGGTGCCGCTCTCGCCCTGGAACTTGTAGGCGATGGCCCAGCGCGGGTGGTGCGCGGTCTCGCCGAGGCGGCGATGTTCGGAGACGGTGTCGGCCGTGTAGACGACGCCGTCGAGCTCGAAGGGGATCTCTTCGCGGCGCGCGAGCCAGCCCTCGTAGCCGGCCTGCACCTCGTCAGGCGTGACCAGCGCGTGGGGCACCGCGGGAAAGCCCTTCTCGGCCGCCCAGGCGAGGGCCGCGGACAGGGACTCGTGGCCAGCGCCGAGCACCGAGTACGCGAAGAACGAGAGCGCGTAGTCGGCCGTCTTCTCGGGTTCTTTCTGCTTGATGGCGCCGGCCGCAGTGTTGCGCGGGCTGGCGAAGGTGCCCGCGAACTTGGCGCGGAAGACGGGCAGGGGCAGGTAGACCTCGCCGCGGACCTCGAAGGGGGCGCCGGTCGCCGGGACGCTCTGCGGGATGGCGCTGATGAAGCGGGCGTTGGCCGTGAAGGCCTCGCCGCGCACACCGTCGCCGCGCGTCACGGCCGAGACGAGGCGGCCGCGCTCGTCATATTTCAAGGAGGCCGCGAGGCCGTCGATCTTCGGTGCCTGCACCAGCGGTCCGACGATGTTCTTCGCCCAGCTCCGGACCTCGTCGGCGGTGTAGGCCTTCTCCAGAGAGAGCATCGGGACGTCGTGGAAGAGGCGCTCTTCGCCGGTCGCGGCCACGAGCTCGGCGAGCGCGGGGTGGTCCGGAGCGAGCGCCTTCAAGCGGCGCGTCAGCGCATCGAAGGCGTAGTCGGAGATCGTCGGGGCGGCGAGTGTGAAGTAGCGGTGGTTGTGATAGCGGACGGCCGCCGCGAGCTCGTCGACGGTCATGTCGGCGGTCGCCTTGTCGGCGGGCTCGGGCGGGACCTCCTGGTCCGAGGGGGACAGGGTCAGGTTGACCTGGGCGGAAGGCGTGGAAGGTCGAGCCATCGTCGGATCTCCGAGCGCGTCGTCAGAGCGCAGGGTGCCGGGATACCGGAGGCAGGGCGCGGCTGCAATGCGCACGGGCGAGCCTCGAAGGGGTTGGCATGGACCCGGCGTTCCAGCTAAACAGGCCGACCCGGTCGCGCGCGGGGGCGCGCCGCCGGTCGAATTCGCAGAAGGCCTGACGAAGTCAGGCTGCCCGCGAATGTAATTTCGTCGTTGGGGGACCGCTCGGTCCAGGAGGAGATCGCATGAGTATCGTCGTGTCCACGCGCTCGCATGGGTCGGTAGGCCTCGGGCGCCCGAGCTTGGTCGGCCGGTGGCCGGGTGTCCTGGGGGCGGTGTCGGCCTGGGCCCTCATCGGCTGCGGCGCGAAGTCCGAGCCCGCGTCGGGGCCCGCGTCGTCGCCCGCGACATCACCCGCGACATCACCCGCGTCTGCGCCCGCCGCCGCGACCAGCGCCTCCGAGCCGGCGGCGACCAAGCCCCGGACGGACAAGAATGACGCCAAGAAGGAGGTAGTCGCGGTCGCGTTCGACGTGACGATCGACGGCGTGCAGTCCAAGATCGCGCTGTCCAAGGCGATCGTCGAAGGGCGGGGGGCCAACGCGCCGATGTCGGCCTGGTCGTGCGAGCCCAACCTCGGGGTGCGTGTGGTCGACTTCGCGATCGGCGACGATACCAAGCGCAAGGGGGACGCGTTCGTCGCCTCGGTGTCGGTCCTCGGGTTCCAGATGGCGAAGGCCGGGGTGAGTCGCGAAGCGGAGCTGTCGTTCCGGCGCGCGGGCGAGCCGACGCTGACCCTGGCCAAGGGGACGGTCGTCTTCGACGAGGGCCTCATGAGCGGCAAGGCGAGCGGGACGACCGAGGGCGGGGTCAAGGTGGAGCTCGCGTGGACCTGCGAGACCGGGTCTTGAGGTCGCTCTCGTCGCGGGGCGGCATGCGGGTTCGCGCTTGCCCGGCGTGCGGCCGGGCGCTAGCCTGAGTCGTGAGTCACGTCGTTATCAGCCGCGCGATCGCGGGTCAGGGCGCAGAGGCCGAGGCGGGCCACGAGGGGATCGTCGACGACGCCCCCGTGCCCAGCATGGAGACGGCGTGGGCCTGGCTCACCGGCCTCTCGGGGCGCGGGATCCAGCTCGGCCTGGAGCGCGTCAGGGCGGCGCTCGCGCGGCTCGGCGATCCCCACGTGGGGCTCGTGGCGGTGACGGTCGCGGGCACCAACGGCAAGGGCTCGACCTCGAGCTTCCTCGCCTCGATCCTGCACGAGGCCGGCTATCGCGTCGGGCTCTACACGAGCCCGCACCTCGTGAGTCCGACCGAGCGCATCCGCATCGGCGGCCACACCATCCTAGCGAGCGACTTCGCGCGCATCGCGTTCGTGGTGCGAGACGCGATGGAGCGCGCGCCCGAGGTGCCGTTGACGCTGTTCGAGGTGCTCACGGTGATGGCGCTGGTCTATTTCAAGGAGCGCCAGATCGACGTCGCGGTCCTCGAGGTCGGACTCGGTGGGCGCCTCGACGCGACCAACGTGGTCGACGCCAAGGTCGCGGTGCTCTGCCCGGTAGGGCTCGATCACCAGGAGCTGCTCGGGCGCACCAAGGCCCTCATCGCGGCCGAGAAAGTCGCGGTCTTGAAGCCCGGCGCGACCTTGGTCTGCGCGGTGACGCCGAGCCTCTGGCGCGAGGTGGTCGGCCCCTATGCGTTCGAGCTGCGTGCGCCGGCACGACGGCTCGGGGTCGACTTCGTCGGTACCTTCGAGGAGGACGGGTTCCGGTATCGTGGGGCCATGCATCGGGTCGGCGCGGTGAGCCTCGGGATCCGCGGCGTGCACCAGGGACAGAACGCGGCGCTGGCGTGCGCGGCGGCCGAGGCGCTCCAGGACTTCGGGTTCCATATCCGCTCGCACCACCTGGCCGAGGGGCTCTATCGCGCGCGTCATCGCGGCCGCATGGAGCGCATCGAGGCGCGCGCGGACGGCGAGTGGCCGGCGACGTTGATCGACGGGGCCCATAACCCGATGGGGGCGCGCGTCCTGGCGCGGCACGTCGAGGCGTTCCTGCCCGAGCGGCCGCGCGTCATGCTCTATGGGGTGAACCCCGAGAAGGACGTGAAGGCGATGCTCGCGGTGCTGGTGCCCGAGGTCGACGCGGTCGTGCTGACGCAGTCGTCGGCGCGCGCCGTGCCGGACTTCGCGCGCTTCGTGAGGTGGGTGCGCCGCGCGAGGGCCAAGAAGGGCGGGCGCGAGCTGACCGTGCTGGTCGAGGCGCAGGCCGCCGATGCGCTCGAGGTCGCGCGCGCGCTGGCCGGCCACGAGGGTGGGTTGCTCGTGACCGGCAGCCTCTATCTCATCGGCGATCTGCTGCCCCTCATCGGCTGAGTCGGGGTGAGCCCGGACCTCAGTCGCGCGTGAGGTGGGACCAGGGGAAGCCGCCGCACCCCTTGGCGAGGTCGTCGGCGTCGAACCCCGAGGTCGGGGCGTTGGCCGCCTCGTCCGCGCTGGTCTTGCCGTAGGCGGTCGTGCAGTAGTCGAAGGCGTCGTCGGCGATGTCCTTCCAGGTCACGCGCGAGAAGCTCCCGACGAGGCAGCCGTCGCCCGAGAGGGTCTCGAGGATGGCGACGTTGGCGACCTCGTCGCGCACGCGGATGGCGTCCACGCAGAAGCCGGTCCACGTATCGGTCGTGATGATCTCTTCGCCGAACTCGCTCTTCCAGACGCCTTCGAGCTCGAACGGGGTGGGCGTGACGTCGGTGTCGCTGGTGTCCTCGACGGTGTCGTTCGTGTCGGTGTCGTTCGTGTCGGTGTCGGCGACTTGCGTGTCGGTGTCGGCCGCGTCGGTGTCGGCGACCTGCGTGTCGGCGGTATCGTCGACACTGATGTCGGTCGTGTCGGCGACCTGCGTGTCGATGTCCTCGACGCTGTCGAACGCGTCGGTCGCGTCCGTGACCTCGGTGTCGGTCGCGTCGCCCTTGTCACCCTCGTCGTCGCAGGCTGCCAGCGGGACCCACGCGCACGCCATCGTCGCGCCCCAGCGCGCGACCCGACCCTGCCATCCGTGACCCCGATGCCCGATTCGACCCCGGAAACCGTGCTGCTCCATTGCCATCCTCGCTTGCGAGCTCGGAGGCATGGGGGCAAGGAACCGGGCCGCACGCGGACCTTCCGCCGCTGACCGGGACCCGCGCGTCCTCCCTCCGAAGATCGCTCTTGGGGTGGTCGACGCCCAAATATCCTGACTCCCGGATCATCCTCGCCCAAAGCCTTCCCAGGCCTCCATCGCTGGAGTCCCAGTGGCCGTTCGCCGTCACCTCGGGGGGCGAGGGGGCGATTCGGGTTCGTCACCGGTCACAGTTGCGGGGGCAGTGCTGGCCTCTCACCAGCTTCCTCGGGCGCCGCCACACGTGTGCGAGGTAGCCCGCCCGCCGCGTCGGGTCAACCTCGAAAGGCGGCGCGGGCGCGTGCGGTCGGCCGCCGCGCGTTGCGCGTCGCGTCGCGCCGTGTGAAAACGCGGGCCCACTCGGAGGACTCATGGAACGTCATCGCGTCAAGCCCGGCACCAACGTCTCGCTCGCCTCTTGGGATCCGGCGGATACCAGCGGCTTCGATGGTGACAAGAAGGCGGCCGAGAAGGTCTTCACCGGCCTCAACGAGCGTCTCGAGACCCTGCAAGAGCTGCTCTATGCGGACCAGCGCCACAAGGTGCTCATCGTGCTCCAGGGCATGGACACCTCGGGCAAGGACGGGACCATCCGCAACATCTTCGACGGCACCAACCCCATCGGCGTCAAGGTCGCCTCGTTCAAGCGCCCGACCTCGACCGAGCTCGCCCACGACTACCTCTGGCGCGTCCATGCGCAGACCCCGGGGTCGGGCGAGGTCGTCATCTTCAACCGCTCCCACTACGAGGACGTGCTGGTCGTGCGCGTCGACGGCCTCGCCCCCGAGGCCCGCTGGAAGAAGCGCTTCGAGCACATCAACGCCTTCGAGAAGATGCTCGTCGACGAGGGCACGACCGTGCTCAAGTTCTTCCTCCACATCAGCAAGGACGAGCAGAAGGAGCGCCTCCAGGAGCGCCTCGACGACCCCAGCAAGAACTGGAAGTTCGACCCCAACGACCTGAAGGTCCGCGAGAAGTGGGACGCCTATCAGCGCGCGTACGAGGACGTGCTGAGCCAGACCTCGACCGAGGCCGCCCCCTGGTACATCGTGCCGGCCAACAAGAAGTGGTACCGCAACCTCGTCATCACCGAGGTCCTGGTCGCCACCCTCGAGGGCCTCGGCCTCCGCTTCCCGGCCGCACCCGACCTCGCCAACATCAAGGTCGTGTAGGTCGGACCACACGCGCGGCGCACGGCGTTCCATGAGCGTCTGAACATCGATGTTCGGTGACGCTTCTCACGCGTTTCATACCGTGCGCAAATGCCCGGCTGCGGCGGCTGGCAGCGCATTGCAACGACCGGTCAATCGGGGCATGGTGAAGGGCCGTCAACGCTGTTCCTCGCACCCCGGATGGTCCCATGACCAACGCATCTGGCCGCCTGGCCTCGCTCGTCGTGTTCCTCTCGAGCCTCGTCGCGCCGCTCGTGCATGCGGGCGAGCCGCGCTCACGCCACGCCGACGTCTGGCCCTTCGGCAGTGGCTGTCGCATCACCTGGAACGCGGACGCGAGCGCGCTCACCTTCGGGACCGATCCGGTGATGGCGACCTTCGAGGGCTGCGCGGCGTTCTCGGACCCGCAGTCCGGCGAGCTCCTCATCTATACCGACGGGATCCGCGTCTGGAATGCGGCCGGCGTGCAGAAGAACGTCGGCGCCAACCTGCCCGGCGACCCGAGCTCGCTGCACTCGGGCGTCATCGTGCCGGTGCCGGGATCTCCCGGAAAGGTCTACGTCTTCGGCCACGGCGCCACCGCCTCGAACGGCATCTCGTGGCAGCGCTACGACCTCACCAACGGGGTCGGCTACGACAACGTCTCGGGCAGCGTGACCTTCGGCGGCAGCGCCGGGCGCGAGGGCATGTTCGTCCTCCCGCACACCAACGGCGTCGACTACTGGCTCGTGGTCTCCGGCGTCTCATCGATCTATGTCATCCCCATCACCTCGACCGGCGTCGGCGCGCACACCACCACCGCCAGCGGGCTCAGCGTCTGGAACAACGGCTGGCACGTGTTCGCGGCCTCGCACCAGGGCGACCGCATCATCATGTCGGGCAACAGCAGCACCGGCACCGACGCGGCCGGCGACATGGCGAGCTGGGACTTCGATCGCTCGACCGGGACGCTCTCGAACCGGAAGCTCATCAACGCGGGCTTCCGTCGCTCCGAGTACTACGGCGGGGTCTTCTCGCCGAGCGGCAAGCGCTTCTACTTCTCGACGCTGACCGAGAACGGCACCCAGAGCGCCTTCTATCAATACGACCTCGAGGCCGAGGCCTTCTACGAGCTGTCGCGGCAGAGCCCGCGCTACACCCACGGCGACGGGCGCCTCGCCCCCGACGGCAAGATCTATATCGCGGGCGACGCCTCGAACAAGGTCCACGTCGTCGCCAACCCGGACGCCGCGTGCGGCCCGACGTCGAGCAACGCGTGCGGCTTCCAGTTCGGCGCGCTCACGCCGCCGGTCGGGTGCACCGTCGAGCTCGGGCTGCCGCAGGCCCCGTCGCCGACCATCACGGTCCAGCTCTCGCTGTCGGTGAACCTGGACGTGCCCGCGGTCGTGACGACCTCGACCCTCACGCCGAGCGGCAGCGCCAACGCGCCCAATGGCGCCACCGTGACGGTCACCGCGACCGCGCCGGACGGCACCACGCGCACCTGCGAGGCCACCGTGCAGGGGGCCGCCTGGGCCTGTGCCGCGGGCGCCATCACCAACGTCACGCCGGGCAGCTGGGTCGTGGTCGCCGTCCTGTCCTATCAAGGGACCTACGCCGACGACCAGGAGGTCTTCTGCGCCGCGACCAGCGCAGAGACCGCGCCCACGACCTGCTTCGAGGTCTGCGGCGATCTCGTCGACAACGACCACGACGGCTACGTCGACGCCTATGATGCGGCCTGCCAGCCGGGCGCCCTGTCATGCACCGTGCCGGTCACGCCGGGGGCCTTCACCATCCGCGAGTCGCGCAGCACGACCCAGGACTACGAAGACCTCTTCTGGCCGGTCACCGGCGACGTCGACGGCGACGGCAAGACCGAGATCCTCGCGGCCAACAAGACGCGCGGTGTCATCGAGGTCCTCGATGGCAAGACCCTGGCCGTGAAGTCGTCGATCCCGGTCGATGGCAACCGCGGCGACAACTTCACGCTGGCCAACCTCGATGCCGATCCCGAGCTCGAGGTCATCACGCTGGTCCACACCGTCGGCCGCATGACGGTCGCCGACTTCAAGAACGGCCAGTGGGTCGTCAACATCTCGGCCGCGAACGAGACCGCGTACTACTGCGGTGGGAATGTCGGCTCGGGCCTCGGGCTGTCGGTCGCGGACTTCGATGGCGACGGCAAGGCGGAGATCTACTACGGCAACGAGATCTGGACCTATCCCGCGGACCTGTCGACCGGCTGCACGGGGTGCGTGACGAAGATCCTCGACGCCGATCGCGATGTGGTCGGCACGGCCAAGCACGGCTGCTTCTTGCAGGCCTCCGCGGGCAACCCGCAGGGCACGGTCTCGGTCGCCGCCGACGTGCTCTCGCGCGCGGACTGCGCCGGCTCGGCCGAGTGCGATGGCCCCGAGCTCATCGTGGCGGGCCAGGTCTTCTCGGTCGACGTGAAGAACCGGACCATGAACCTGCGCCGCGACGTCGACACCTTCGGCAGCGGCACCGGCTTCGGCGACGGCTACAACGCGGTGGCCGACCTCGACCAGGACGGTGACCTCGACGTGGTCGTGCACGCCACCGCGCCGGGCGGCAACCTCTTCGCGTACGACCCCAAGAACAAGAAGGTCCTGCGCATCTGGAACTTCGCCGAGCCGGGCTTCCATAGCTACTCGCCGCTCACCATCGCGGACGTCTGGGACGAGGACCTGGCCGATGACGGCAACACCGCCAACGGCTCGAAGACCAACCTGCCCGACATCGTGTTCACGCGTCAGTACCGGCTCTACGCGGTCAACGTCGCGAGTGCCAACGCCCTCTGGTCGCTCACGACCACCGACAACTCGGGCGCGACCTCGACCTCGGTCTTCGACTTCAACGGCGACGGCATCCTCGAGCTGGCGTACCGCGACCAGGACACGATGCGCGTCATGTACGGCGGTCCCATCGCCTACGCCCCGCAGGGCGTGGACACGCAGAGCCGCAACTACGCTTCGTTCGCGTGCACCAGCGCGACCATGAACGAAGGCCCGACCATCGCGGACGTGGACGACGACGGCGCGGCCGATCTGACCGTGGTCTGCGGCTCCAGCGCGCCTGCCAAGCTGGTCGTCTTCACGTCGAACTCGACCCCGTGGCGCGAGGCCCGGCACCTGTGGAACCAGGCCCTCTTCCGGCCGGGCGCCATCGACGACCTGGGCCGCGTCTACCCGGTCGCGCAGGCCCCCAACGCCTTCATTCCCGAGGGCGCCGCCGGTCGTCCCCTGAACGTGGCCCTGGCCCAGGTCTCGCCGCTGGACCTGCGCCCCCACGGTGGCGATCGCGTGGCGGCCATCGATGCGCGCATCTCCGGCGTGACGGTGACCGCCGCGTCGCAGTGCTTCGGGCCCGCGACCGAGGTCGCCGTCGACTTCACGCTGACCAACGCGGGCGATGCGAGCATCCCGACGTTCCTGCCGGTGAGCTTCTATGGGGCCTCGCCGGAGACGGTCGGGCCGAGCGCGACCCTGGTCCTGGCCGACATGGCGGTCCTCTCCGGGCAGGTCCCGCTGGCCAAGGGGGCCTCGGCGCGGCTGCGCGCGACGCTGTCGATCGGCTCGGTCTCGACCCTGTGGGTCGCGGTCAACGAGACCGGGGACGGCCCCGCGGTCGCCGAGTGCGACGCCGGCAACAACCTCTCGGGAGAGGTCGCGTGCGTCGAGGGCGGGTGCGATCTCGGGGACGCGTCGGTGCCGGCCGAGGGCTGCGAGGCCGAGGCTCCGTACTGCGCGGTGGTGGCCGGCGTGAAGGCTTGCGTGCCGTGCGTCGATGACTCGGCGGGGGGCTTGGACTCGGGGTGCTCGGCGGAGGCTCCGAGCTGCGACCCCATCGTGCGGAGCTGCGGCCCGTGCGAGGGCGATCCGGTGTGCGCGGCCGCAGGGGTCTGCGACGACGGCCAGGCCCCGGGCCTGAGCTTCCCGGTCGAGCTCAACTGCGCCGTCGAGGCGGAGGTCGGGCTGGTCGACCCCACGGTCGAGTGGCGCAACGGCGCGTTCACCTACCAGCCGGGCTACGCGCAGGTCATGATGCAGCCGGTCGTCGGCAACCTCACCGATGACAACGGCGATGGTGTGATCGATGCGCGCGACGTGCCCGACATCGTCTTCACGACGTTCACGAGCAGCGCCTACGCGAGCGCTGGCGTCCTGCGGGTGATCTCGGGTGACGACGGGCGCGAGCTCTTCGGGACGCTCGGCACGACCGAGGCTGCCTATCCATACGGGGCGGGCGGCGTCGCGCTGGGTGACCTCGACGGCAATGGGCGGCCGGAGATCGTGGCGGGCGTGACGGCCGCTTCGGGGGCGACGGTCGCGGTGTGGGAGGCGAACGTGCCGGGGCAGACCCCCGCCTTCGTCTTCAAGTGGAAGTCGAACGCGTGTGGCCTCGCGGCGAACCCTTACACGCACCCGGCCATCGCCAACGTCGATGGCGTCGGCGCGGCCGAGATCATCGTGCCGGGGCCGTGCGTCTTGAACGCCGACGGCACGCTGCGCGCGGTCGCGGCGGCGCCCTATGCGAATCGGCTGATGCCGTTCGCGGCCGATCTCGACGCCGATCCCGAGCTCGAGATCATCGATGGCGGGACGGTCTACGACCTGCCGACGAGCGGCACCACGCTGCTCCTCACGCACCAGGTCGTCGGCTCGACCGGCTACGTCTTCGGGGCGGTGGGTGATTTGGATGGCGATGGCGAGCCCGAGCTGGTCGTGGTCGACAACCAGAACGCGCAGGTCCGGGTGTGGGACCCCAACGGCGCCATCGACGCCGACAGCATCGACGACTGGACGCTGGGGATCGACCTCACGGGCACCGGAGCGCGCGGTGGGCCGCCGACGCTGGCGGACTTCGATGGCGACGGCCAGGTCGAGATCGGGGTCGCGGCGATGTACACGTACTTGGTCATCGATACGGCGGGGACGTTGCTGTGGTCGGCGCCGGTGGTCGACGCGTCGAGCCGCGTGACCGGGTCGGCGGTGTTCGACTTCGACGGCGATGGCTCGGCCGAGGTCGTCTACGCCGACGAGGAGAACCTCTGGGTCTATGACGGCAAGACCGGCGACGTGCGCACGCAGATCACCGAGCACGCCTCGGGGACCCTCTTCGAGTACCCGATCGTGGCCGACGTGGACCGCGACGGGCGCGCCGAGATCGTCTTGGCGAGCAACAACTACGGGCGCGCCGGCTGGACCGGCATCACGGTCCTGGGCAGCGCGACCAACAGCTGGAGCCCCGCCCGCCCGGTGTGGAACCAGCACGCGTACAACATCTCGAACGTCGGCGACGACCTGTCGATCCCGCCGGTGCCGGTGAAGAACTGGACGCGCTGGAACAACTTCCGCGCGGGCGCGCCGGTCGAGGGCCTCGCCAACTGGCGCAGCGATCTGTTCGTGGCGGACTGGGAGTTCTGCGAGGCGGGCTGCGACGAGGGGCCCTTCGGGATCCTGACGATCGTCATCGGCAACCGCGGGCGCCTCGACGTGAGCGACGCCGAGGTGAGGCTGCTCATGGGGAGCGTCGAGGGCTTCGAGGCCGGCATCGCGAGCGGTGTGCGTGTGCCGAGCGGTGGCAGCGGCGTGGCCACCTTCGAGATCGGACCGTGGGCCTTCGACGAGGGCGAGCTGGTCATCGAGGTGCGCTCGCGCGACGAGATCCCCGAGTGCGTGCTGTCGAACAACTTTGGGTCGCTGCCGCACGCGCCGATCTTCACCGATCTGGACCAGGACCAGATCGCCGACGTGTGTGATGCCTGCGTCGCGACCGGGACCGAGGTCTGCGATGGCCTCGACAACGACTGCAACGGCCGCACCGACGACGGCTGCGACGACGACGGCGACGGCTACTGCGACGCGGCGCTGGG
>JAEUKJ010000707.1 GCA_016792665.1 Deltaproteobacteria bacterium
TCGCAGGCGCCACCGCGGGCCCAGCGACCCAGCCTGCCGTCCCCGGCTCAGGCGACGCTGTCGGCACCGGACCAGGCGGACCACCCTCTGACGATGACACCGGCGCCGCCGCGCCACGCGGCCCCCACAGCCCCCACGGCCCGAGCAACCCGCTCCCGGACGCGAAGGCCGCGATGGCCTCCTGGACCCAGCGCGTGGTGGCGTTGCTGCGCCAGAAGATCCGCTACCCGCGTGCGGCCGAGGCCGACCAGCTCGAGGGCACGGTGCTGGTCCGGATCTCCCTCGACGCAGCCGGCACCATCGTCGCGGCGACCGTCGCGAAGACCTCCGGCGAGGCCCTCCTCGACCGCGAGGCCCTCCTGCAGGTGCGCGCCCTCGGTCGCCTCGCGGCCCCGCCCGACACCACCCCGCGCACCCTCGACGTCCCGATCGACTTCGTCCTGCCCCGCGAGCAACGCTAGCCCGCCGTCAGGACGTCGACCTCTGCAAGCAGCGGCGCAGGTGCTCCGCGCAGACGCAGGCGACGACCCGAGCGCGCTCCGCTCAGACGTGCGTGCCGCCGCCGACCCGACGACGCCATGCCCACAGCGCGCCGAGCACGACGGCCACCCCCAGGCCACTCGCTCCACCCCCAGCGCAGCCGCCGTCGTCCTTGGCTCCGGACTCGACCACGCCGGCGTCGCTCGCGTCGGCGTCGGACGACCCGATGTCGCTGGCCTCCTCGGCGACGTCAGCGACGTCAGGGATCTCCACGACCTCGGCCTCCTCGACGACCTCGGGTCCGACCTCGGCGACCGGCTCGATCCCCGCGCGACACGTCGCGACCTCGTCCACCGTGCCGAGGCACAACCCCGGCCGCTTGCTCGCACCCTCGCGGTTGGTGCTCACGACCGCCACGATGATCTCGTCCTGACCACGCGTATCGATGACCGCCTCGAGCCCCTCGACGACCTCGGTCACGACGGCATTGCCCTTGCGCTTGCCCACGACCAGGACCAGCCCGTCGGCGTCGCCCGCGGCCCCCTCGACCAGGGCCGCGACCACCTCGGGACGCCCGCCCGGGACCACCGACCAGACCTGCAACGACGTCGCATAGACCCGCAGCTTCTCCTTCGAAAACGGCAGGTTCGCGGTCTCGCGCGCCACCCGATCGAGGCGCGCCGCGCTGGCGAAGGTCTCGCCCCCGCTGGCCCCCTGGCCACAGCGCAAGACCCACTGCGCGAAGGTCACCCACTCGGCCGCGAAGGTCGTCTCGAAGTCGCGCGCCAATACGCCTTCGACCACGTCGCGCCACTTGGGATCGGCCACCCCACCAGCGCCGTCCTCGACGCCTTCCCAGATCGCCAGGTGCACCTCGTCCCCGAAGCGCTCCCACAGAAACTGCGCAAAGATCGAGAGCCCGTACGCGTAAGCGTCGACGGGCCCGATCGGGTCCTGGTCGATGGACCGGCTCGGCAGCGCCAGCCACCCCGCCGTGAACGACTCGAAGTCGCTCAGCGTGTCGTCGAAGCGCTCGGTCGCCCAGACCGCCGTCGCCTCGCTCCAGTTCGAGCCCTGGTCGGCGTCGTACGCAGCCTGCACCGCGTGGAACAGCTCATGGCTCGCGAGGATGCGCGTCGCGTACGAGAACGTCGGGTAGCCGTAGCCCGTGTAGTCGTTCTCCTGCACGACGTAGCCACTGCAGCGGGCATGCGCGACCTCACAGCGCTCGCGCACCCACGCCCCGTCCGAGGCCCCCGCGAAGTCCACGAGGTACACGTCCAGGCGCCCATCCCCGCCGTCGCCCTGGGGCGCACCGAGGTCGGTCACCGGCCCGCGAAAGCCCAGGCCCTCGTAGAACGCGATGACGTCCTCGTAGGTCCGCGCCACCGTCTGCACCGCGTCCGGCACCCCATCGGCGTCGCTGTCGGTCGCCTTCACCTTGTCGGGCCCGGTGCGCGTGAAGTGAACCCGCACGTTCGTCGCGTCGAAGGCCTCGACCTCGTAGCCCGCCGTGAAGCGGAAGAGCCCATCGCTCTGCGCGTCATCGGGTCGGTACGGCGCCAGCAGCAAGGCCACCTCGGCCGACTGGCCCCCGCCGTGCGCTGGTTCCGAGCCGCCCCCGGCACCGCGCGGCACCTCGCCGACACACGCCGTGGAAGACGTCACGGCCCCCAAGCTCCAAAGGATCCACACCGCAAAGGAGCGCCCGTGCATGGTGCCTCAGTCGAGAAAGGCCCAGCGAACCCGGAAGTTACCGGCCCCGCTCGGGGTCGTGAGCGTGCCGCTGTCGTTGCAGGAATCCTGCACCGACGGCGTGTAGTAGGACTTCACCTGGAACTTCACGTGGCGCCCATCGGCCAGCGCGATGACGTAGGTGTTGAAGGTCATCTTGACGCAGCCCGGGTAGCTCCAGAAGCTCGAGAGCACCGTCTGCGGACCCGGCAGGCCCGACGTGTCCGGCACGAGCTCGCACCCGTCGGCGGTGTAGTACTGCTCCTGGCGGAAGGTCAGCCCGTCGGGCACCGCCGTCAGCGTCTCGAAGGTCGTGGCCGGCGAGGTGCGCGCCCCTTCGACACACGACGGCCCGGCGACCCCACCGTTGAGCCGGATGAAGTAGCGCCGGAACGAGATGTCCCACGCGTCGGACTCGAAGGCCTCCTCGTCCGAGATGGCGACCGCCTCGAGCCCGGTCGCCGTGAAGCGCGCGTACACGTAGCTCATCGTCGGGTTCATGCCGCCGCCGGTCGCGTCGATGTGCGTCAGGAACTCGCCCTCGGTCGCGCCCTCCTCGGTGATCTTGCCGGTCGACACCTTGGTCTTCAGCGCGAGCTCGGCGATCTGCTCGTCCTGGCACAGCGGCTCGTGCGCCACGCACGTGGGGCCCGCCGTGTCGGCCGTGTCGGCGGTATCGGGCTGGAGCGTGTCGGCCGCGGAGTCCTCGATCGCGTCCGCGACGTTCGTGTCCTCGACGTCAGCGCTCGTGTCCGACTCGACCGTGTCGGTCGTATCGGTCGTGTCCGCGGTGGTGTCGGAGGCGGCTTCGTCGCCGTCGCAGGCCACGAACCCAGGGACCAGGGAGACGACGATGGCGATCGCAGTGCGCAGCATGGCTGCCGAATAGTCCGCTGAAAAGGCGTGGTCAACACCATTCGAGTCTGCAATCGTCGCCGCCATGCGCCTCGCTGCCGCCCTCGTCCTCGTGTCCACGCTCGCCCCGCTCGCGCGCTCCTCCCCGCCCGAGCCCGGACCCTTGCCGAGCCTCGCCGCACCTCCCTTCGGCGCACTGCTCACGCTGCGCGACGGCGACCACCTGATCCACGCCGAGCGCTCCAGCACCGAGCCCCACCGCGTCCACCTGCAGTGGCCCGACGGCCGCGCCACCGTCGCCACGGTCGGCCCCTACGCCATCGTCATCGACCTGCCCGCGTCGCCCGACACCCCGACCCCACCGTCCGCGTCCTCCACGACGTCCTCCTCCTCCGCGATGTCGCCCCCGCTCGAGCTCGCCGTGGTTCGGCCACTCATGCCGCGCGCAGGCCTCACGCTGGTGCGCTCGACGCGACCCGACGAAGACGGCCTCGCCCTCGCCGCGCGCCTCGCCGACCGCCTCCAGATCTTCCCCGACCTCGCGCTCTCACACACGAAGCACGCCATCGACGTGCCCCCCGACGACCCGCGCCACGGCGGTCAGTGGTACCTCGACCGCATCGACATCCACGACGCCTGGCGTCTCGAGACCGGCGACCCGAGCGTCGTCATCGGCGTCGTCGACGACGGCTGCGACCTCGCCCACCCCGACCTCGCCGACCACATGGAGTCCGGCACCGACCTCGTCGACCACGACGACGACCCGTCCTACCTCGCCGACACCGACGGCAACGAACACGGCACCGCCTGCGCCGGCTTGGTCGCGGCTATCGGCGACAACGGCATCGGCATCGCGGGCACCTGCCCCGAGTGCCACCTCCGCTGCGTGCGCCTCCTCCCGGGCGGCCGCGGTGGCGACGTCTCGCTCTCGGACGACATCGCCGCCTTCGAACGCCAGCTCGCGTGGAACGTCGCCGTGAGCTCCAACTCGTGGGGCTTCACCGATCGCTTCCCGGTCCCCAGCGCCTTCCGCCGCGCCATCTCGACCCTCATCAGCGAGAGCCGCGACGGCCTCGGCGCCATCGTCGTCTTCGCCGCTGGCAACGACGCCCGTGAGATCTTCCCCGACGAGCTCTACGGCATCGACGGCGTCCTCACCATCGGCGCCATCAACGCCTTCGACGAGGCCGCGTCGTTCTCGAACCACGGCGGCCCCCTGGATCTGGTCGCCCCCGCCGGCACGCTCACGACCGACATCAGCGGACGCGACGGCGCCGACCCGGGCGACTACACCTCGCTCTTTGGCGGCACCTCCTCGGCCTGCCCGGTCGCCGCCGGCGTGGCCGCCCTGCTCGTCGCCGCCGCCCCCGACAAGCCCGCATCCGAGCTCCTCGCAGCCCTGCTCGCGACCGCGCGCCCGGCCCCCTTCGCCCTCCCGGACGAGACCGGTCACGACGCCCTCTACGGCTTCGGCGTCATCGACCCGACCGCCGCACTCCTGTCGGTCGCCCCACCCGACCCGCCCGCCGACGAAGGCCCCGACACCGTCGAGAGCGACACCACCGAGCCCACCGAGACCGACACCCACGAGGCCGAGCCCGACGTGGCCGAAGCCGAGCCCGCCCCTATCGCGAGCGGCGGCTGCACCACCGGAAGCGCACCGCTCGCGAGCCTCCTCGCCCTCGCCCTCATGCGCAGGCGTCGCCCGACCTGAGGCGACGCCGCAGACGCCCGCCGCAGCCCCAACCGGGTCGGGAGGCGAGGCGGGACGGCTGCAAGGAGGGCCCGACGGGAACGCGGAGGCGTACCTTCTGGTACGC
>JAEUKJ010000721.1 GCA_016792665.1 Deltaproteobacteria bacterium
GCTGAGGACCGGTGGCGAGGCGCGGAATCCGGGCGTAGACTGGGCCCTTCCCGCTCCGAGGTGCGCATGAAGCTCAGGTCTGGAGTCGTCGCGATCGTCGTCATGGCCGCTTGCTCGAAGGCGCCGACCCCTCCGGTCGACGCGGCCGCCGCGAAGGTCGATGAGGTCGTCGTCGCGAAGGTCGATGAGGTCGTCGAAGCGAAGGTCGATGAGGTCGTCAGCGCGAAGGTCGATGATGCGGGCGCCGCGAAGGTCGACGATGCGGTCGTCGCGAAGGTCGATGATGCGGTCGTCGCGAAGGTCGATGATGCGGTCGCCGCGAAGGCAGCCGACGTGGCGAGTCCCGCGCTGCCCGAGGGCGAGCTCCGCGATGCGCTGAAGAAGTACCTCATGGTCGTGGATGACGACCGCGGCTTCGAGGTCGTGGGTGATCCGGAGGGCGCGCTCATCGATCCGACCTGGGGCGTCTACGTGGACGTCGAGGCGTCGATGTTCTGGGGCGTCGAAGACGAGGTCCCGAACCCGAAGCCACCGAACAAGGTGTGGTTCGACGGCAAGGACGTGCTCGCGCGTGCCAAGGCCCGCGCCGAGGACAAGGACGTCGTGCGGGTGGCCGCCGTCGAGGCTGCTCGCAACCTCATCCGCGACTCGTTCACGGACGAGTTCATCTGCAGCGAGGCGGACTTCACCTGCCAGATCACGCGCCACCCGACCGGCACGCTCTATCGGTTCGGGCGCACGGCCGAGGGGCAGATCCGACTGGTCGGCGTCCTCTTCTTCGACGTCCCGGCCGACGACGCCTACGTCACGCGCGTCGTTCGCGCCTTCGACACCGCGGTCGAGAAACGCGTGCCGCGACCCGCCCCGCGGAGCTACTCCGAGCTCCGCAACGCGCCTCTGACCCTCGACTATCGGGTCGACGGTAAGCCCGTGAGCTGCCGCGTGACCCCGGCCGGGCCGAGGCGCGATGGGACGTTCTCGGTCGCGTGCTCGCCCGAGGTGCCGTGGACCTGCCTCTCGGAGTCGTACCTCGGGATCGCCGACGCGAAGTCGGCGCCGGGGCTCTGGCGCGCGGGCGGGTGCTATGTCGGCCGGCCCGAGGCCCTCTGGTATTTCGCGAGCTGCCCGACCGACGACGCGTCCTTCGTCGATCCGGCCCGCCACGGGGCGGTCAACGTCCTCGACGGGGACGGCGGCGAGGTCGGGGTCGACGGTGAGCGAGCGACCCGCGTCATCAAGGTCGGCAAGCGCAGCATCACCGCGACGTGTGTGACCCGCGGTGACGCCGCCATGCAGAAGTCCGCGACGTTCACGCACTGTGCCTCGCCGGGCCTCGGCTATCTCGCGAGCGAGGCGTCCCTGGTCGAGGCGGGCAAGACCGTCTGCAAGAGCAAGAGCGAGCTCGTGGGCGTCCAGATCGGGGAGTGAGCCCGCCTGTGGCGCGGTCGAGCGGCGAACCGCGGCCCTGCGGTGCGCGATGTTGACCGAGGCGCGTCGGCCTTGATACCTTCTGAGTCTCGAGGGGGTCGTTGGACGAGCTGTCGCCGTGCGTCGCGGCCAGTTGCTCGTCGTTGAAGCCTCGCCGCGTGGCTCGCAGGCCGCGCACGGAACCTCCATCGGCCGGCCGCCAGCGCCGCTCACCACAGGACACGACTCATGCCTCACACGCACCAGAACAAGCCCAAGGGCGGCAAGACCCCAACCCCCGCGCTCGACCCGCAGAAAGGCGGCGGCGCCAAGGCCGGCTTGAAGGGGATGTCCTTCGCCCAGGCCTCGCAGCAGCTTGCGCCGCAGACCGGCCCCGGGGCAAAGGGGGCCCAGTCCCCGACCACCGCGAAGGCGCCGACGACGCCCGCTCCCAAGGGCCCCGCGGCCCCGCGTCAGCTCGCCATCAAGAAGGCGACCGCGCAGAAGCTCGGCAAGGTCGACTCGATGGCGTCGGCCATCGGGGCCATCGGCGGCGTGCTCGATGCGATGGCGCCGACCGCGGGTGAGGGCTTCGAGGGCGACGTCGAGGTCGAGATCAAGCCGCCGGAGGGCGTGGGCTTCTACATGAAGCTCGGCCTCTCGGGCGCGGTGAAGCGCATGGAAGACGGGCGCCTCGAGGTCGAGGGCTCGATGTCGGTGACGGCGGGTGTGGCCGGCAACGCCGAGCTCGACACGTATTGGTTCGGCAAGTACGGCGCCGAGTGGCACGCGGGCGTCAAGGGCGAGCTCGGGCTGAAGGCCACGGGCGACAACGGGGCCCACTGCATGCGCCTCTTCGGCCTCGGCGTGAGCGACTGGGTGCGGAGCTGCCGCGGCGGCTCGTACGTGGCGTCGAAGCTCTTCGGGGACAGCTACGAGGCCGACACGATCAAGACCATGAAGCCGGAGGGCTCGGCCAAGGAGAGCTCGGTCGAGTACAGCGCGGCCCTGGGCCTGGACGTCGGGGCAGGGCTCGAGGCCGGCGAGGCGGGCAAGGCCGAGGTCGGGGCCGAGGCGGGCGTCAAGGCGACGACCAAGGTCACCAAGGGCAAGGACGGCAAGAAGAACTCCGAGACCGAGGTCGAGACCTTCAAGAAGATTGCACTCGGGCTCGAGACCTCGGCCTTCGACGTGAGCGGCGAGGCCGAGATGTCGACGGTCGCTGGCAAGGGCTCGAAGACCGAGCTCTCGCTGGACCTCGTCCCGAAGGAGGTCCTCGGCGGCCAGCGCGTGGGCTTCCTCGCGAAGGCGCTCTCGGACGCGGTCGTGCCGCTGCTCGCCATCTGCGCCAAGTCCGCGCCGGTGGACGCGAAGCTGCGGGCGTCGATGGCGGCCGGGATGAAGTGGATCCCGTCGCAGATCATCGCGGCCAAGATGCTCGACTCGATGGCGCTGAAGTGCGGCTACTCGCTGAAGCTCGAGTACGAGGACGGCAAGTTCAAGGGCTGGAGCCTCGAGCTCACGCGCGAGGGCGAGGTCGAGGTCGGGCCGGTCAAGGCCGCGGGCAAGACCACGCGCGAGGTCGCCAAGGGTGAGGTCGAGGACAAGCCGGCGGTGGTGCCGCCCGTGACGCCGCCGAAGACGGCGCCGGGCAAGAAGCCCGCGGGTAAGAAGGGGACGCCGTGAGCGCGGAGGTGAGTGCCGAGGGGCAGGTCCGCGCGACGGGGTCAACGGCCGGCGCCACGTGTCGCTTCTGCGGATCGTCGCTGAAGGGGCACGCGGAGATGACGTGGGAGGGAGGCGGCAGCCTCATCGACGAGTGCCCGCGCTGCGGGACCTACGACCTGCCGCTGGATCTCGTGCCGGTGGTGGACGGGCTCGAGCCCGAGGCGCGTGACGAGATCCAGGCCTACCTGGAGCAGCTCGCAGCCCAGCCCGAGGCGACCCCGATGCGCTTCACGAAGGCGTTCTTCGGGATGTGAGTGGAGGCCCGCGGGGTCCGGTGTCGTGCCGGGCCTCGCGGATCGCGTCTCGGCACGCGTCGCTCCGCAGCTCGCGTCCTCTCGGCCAGTCGGTGCGGGGTCCAGTCGGGGCCCGGAACCTAGGGCTTGGGAGCGTCGGGCTTGGGTGCCTCGGGCTTCGGGCTCAGGGCTGCGACGGCGTCCGTGGCGTGCTTCCTGACGACCTCGTTCGCGTGCCGGGTCAGCGGCTCGAGCGTGGCGATCGCGCGCGCGTCGCCGAGCTCGCCGAGCGCCCAGCACATCGCGGCCAGGGCCTCCGGATCGCGCTCGCGGGTGGCGCGCTTGACGAGCGTGTCGAAGGCGTCCTTGGCCTTCAAAGAGCCCAGCGCCAGCGCCGCGCGCCCACGCACCCCCGACTTGCGATCGTCCTTCAGCAGGGTCACGAGCGGCGGGATCGCGCGCGCATCGCCGATCGCTCCGAGCGCGTCGCAGACCGCACCGCGGACGTCTTCGTCCGGATCCTGGACCGAGGTCAGGAGTGGCTCAACCGCGCGCGGATCGGGCACACGACCCAGTGCCGAGGCGGCCTCGAAGCGCACATTGACGTCGCTGTCGACGAGCGCCTCGATGAGCGGCGGGACGACCTCGGGGTGGCGCTGGGCGCCCAGCGCGAACGCGGCCGCGGCGCGGATGCGCACGGTCTTGTCCTTCATGAGCGCGATGAGGCGCGGTCGCGCAGCGGCGACGGGGACCTCGCTCAAGACGCCGAGGGTCCAGAAGCGGACCATCTCGTCGGGGTCGTCGAGGCCGACCTCGAGCTCGGGCCACACCTTCGGCCCGCGTGAGACGAGGGCACGCAGCGGGCCACAGTCCATCTCCACGCACGACGCGAGGGACTTCACGAGGGTCGTGACCGGCACCTCGGGCTCGGGCGGCGCCTTCGGGGGCGGCGGTGCGGCGAGTTCGACGAGGGCGGCGAGGGCGGCGAGCGTGGCGAGCATGGGTCTCCCGGGGCGCGGCGGTTCAGAGCCTTCCAGAAATCCCGCCTCATGCGAAGCATTTCCGCACATCGGCGAGGGCGCCGATTCGCACAAGGCCTCGCGAAGCGAGGCTGCCTGATGGTGCCATTGACGGGGTGGGCCGCGACCGCTAGGACCGCCCCATGTGCGTGCCGCTTCGCTACGTCCTGGGTCTGGTCCTGCTCGCCGGAGCTTGCGATCCCGTGGCGACCTCGACCGTGTGCGAGCCGGGCCAGGTGTGCGCGGGGGCGACCGAGGCGAGCTGCGCCACGGGGCCGAGCGCCACACTCTACGGGCGCGCGACGCTTGGCGGCGGCACCTGCATCGCGACGTCGGATGCGAGCTGCGCCGCCTCGAGCGTGACCTGCCGCGTCTTTGGTCAGTGCCACGCGCCGACCGCATCTCCCCGGACCGCGACGTGCCCCACGAGCGACGTCGACTTCTTCGCGTCGCGCAACGCGACGTGCTCGCCCGGGACCTGCGTCGCGACCGACGAGGACTGTCGCCAGGCCCGCGTGTGCACACTCGAGGGGCGCTGCGTGGCGAAGGACGGCGTGTGTGTGGCCGACGCCGCCGCGTGCCGTGCCAGCGACCGCTGCGCCGAGGCGGGCCGGTGTGTGGCCGCGGGCGTGTCGTGCCAGGCCGGCTCGCGCGCGGACTGCCTCGGCTCGGCCGGATGCCGTGAGCGCGGCGACTGCGGCTTCTCGGAAGGGGCCTGTATGGCGTGCGCGGCCAGCCAGGACTGCAAGGACGAAGGCCTCTGCCAGCGCGTCGAGCGCAGCTGCCGCGCGACCGCGCCCGAGCACTGCCAGGGCTCGCTCGCCTGCCGTCGTGACGGTCGTTGTCGGGCTTTTCAGGGCCAGTGTGTGAAGTAGCCGCGCGGCGGTGGTGAGAGGCAGCGGGCCCAGGCGCGCACCTCCGCGATCTCGAACGTGGGCTCAGACCCCGCTCGGTGCGGCCCCGTCCGCGGCCAGGATGCCGCTCAGGGGCGCCGTTGTCCGTTGACGCTCGCGGCGTCGGGTGCTACCCCGCCCAACGGCCACGCACCTTCTCCTTATGAGAGGTCGGGAGGACGACGATGAGCGACGCGACCGCCGGAGCACCCCGATACGTCTACAGCTTTGGCGAGGGCCAGGCAGACGGTCACGCCGGCATGCGCTCGCTGCTCGGTGGCAAAGGCGCCAACCTGGCCGAGATGACCCGGCTCGGCCTCCCCGTCCCGCCCGGCTTCACCATCACGACCCAGGCCTGCCTCGACTACTGGCGCGATGGCGAGCGCCTCTCCGACGCCATCCGCACGCAGGTGCTCGAAGCCAAGGCCCTCCTCGAGAAGCGCATCGGCTTCCGCCTCGGAGACGCCGAAGCCCCGCTGCTCGTGTCGGTCCGCTCGGGTGCCGCGGCCTCGATGCCCGGCATGATGGACACCGTCCTGAACCTCGGCCTGAACAACCAGACCGTGCTCGGCCTCGCCAAGAAGACCGGCAACCCGCGCTTCGCGTGGGACAGCTATCGCCGCCTCCTCGGCATGTACTCGAACGTCGTCATGAGCCTGCACTCGGACCACCTCGAGCAGCTCCTCGAGCGCATGAAAGAGAAAGAGGACGTGCACAGCGACAGCTCGCTGTCGGCCGAGGCCCTCCAGGAGCTCTGCACCATCTTCCAGGACAAGATCTTCGATCTGTCCGGCAGCCACTTCCCGCAGTCCCCCGACGAGCAGCTCTGGGCCGCCATCGAGGCCGTCTTCCGCTCGTGGAACAACCCGCGCGCGGTCCACTACCGCAACGCCAACCACATCGCCCACGACGCCGGCACCGCCGTGACCGTGCAGGCGATGGTCTTTGGCAACATGGGCGCCTCCTCGGCGACCGGCGTGACCTTCACGCGCGACCCGAACACCGGCCTCCACATCTTCTTCGGCGAGTGGCTCCCCAACGCCCAGGGCGAGGACGTCGTCGCCGGCATCCGCACGCCTCTCCCCATCAACCGCGCGACCACCGCCGGGGCGCTGGCCTCCGACACGCTCGAGCACGCCATGCCCGCGGCCTACGCCGAGCTCGTGCGCGTCAAAGACCTCCTCGAGCGCCACTACCGCGACATGCAGGACATCGAGTTCACGGTCCAGGAGGGCCGGCTCTGGGTGCTCCAGACCCGCAACGGCAAGCGCTCGCCCGCGGCCGAGGTGCGCATCGCGGTCGACCTCGTCGCCGAGGGGCTCATCGACAAGAAAGACGCCATCCGCCGCGTGAAGACCGAGACCCTCGAGCGGCTCATGCACCCGCGCATCGACCCGCAGGCGCCGCGCATCGTGCTCGCCCAGGGCCTCGGCGCCTCGCCGGGTGCGGCCACCGGACGCATCGTCTTCCACGCCCAGGACGCGGTCGAGCACGCCGGTCGCGGTGAGGCCGTCATCCTCGTCCGGCGCGAGACCTCGCCCGAGGACGTCCACGGCATGCTGAAGGCCCGCGGGGTGCTCACCGCGCGCGGCGGCATGACGAGTCACGCGGCCGTCGTGGCCCGCGGCATGTCGAAGCCGTGCATCGTCGGTTGCCGCGACATCGAGGTCGACCACGACCAGCGCATCGTGCGCGCCCGCGGTCGCGAGCTGCGGGAAGGCGACCTCATCACCATCGACGGGGCCGAGGGCACCGTCATGCTGGGCGAGGTCGCGACCATCCAGCCGAAGCAGGCCGCCGAGGTCGCTCAGCTCATGAGCTGGGTCGACGAGTTCCGGCGCCTGAAGATCCGCACCAACGCCGACACCGCGCGCGAGTGCAAGGCCGCGCGCGAGTTCGGGGCCGAGGGCGTCGGGCTCTGCCGCACCGAGCACATGTTCTTCGAGAAGGACCGCATCAACGCCGTGCGCGAGATGATCCTGGCCGAGGACGAGACCGGCCGGCGCGCGGCCCTCGCGCAGATCCTGCCGATGCAGCGCGAGGACTTCGTCGAGATCTTCCGCACCATGGCGGGCCTGCCCGTCACCATCCGGCTCCTCGACCCGCCGCTCCACGAGTTCCTCACCGAGAACCCGGGCGACGTCGAGATGATGGCCGAGCGCCTCGGCCTGCCGCTGGCCAAGGTGCGCGAGCGCTATCGCGAGCTGCACGAGGTCAACCCGATGCTCGGCCATCGCGGCTGTCGCCTCGGCCTGACCTTCCCCGAGATCTACGAGATGCAGGTGCGCGGCATCATCGAGGCCGCCTGCATCCTCGCCAAGGAAGGGCTCGTCATCGCCCCCGAGATCATGATCCCGCTGGTCGGCCACGTGCGCGAGCTCGAGGTCCTGCGCGAGCTGGTGCACTCGACCGCCGACGCGGTGCAAAGCGAGCACGGCGCGCGCATCAGCTATCAGATCGGCACCATGATCGAGCTGCCGCGCGCGTGCCTCACGGCGGATCAAATCGCGACGGCCGCCGACTTCTTCAGCTTCGGCACCAACGACCTGACGCAGACGACGTTCGGCATCAGCCGCGACGATTGCGGACGCTTCCTGCCGCTCTACATCGACATGGGCATCCTGCCCGGCGACCCCTTCGTCTCCATCGACCCGGCCGTCGGCGAGCTCGTCAAGATCGCCGCCGAGAAGGGTCGCAGCGTGAAGCCCGACCTCAAGCTCGGCATCTGCGGCGAGCACGGCGGCGAGTCGAAGACCATTCGTTTCTGCCACGGCATCGGCCTGGACTACGTCTCGTGCAGCCCCTTCCGCGTGCCCATCGCGCGGCTCGCGGCGGCCCAGGCGGCCCTGGAGGGCGCGTGATCCGACGTCTCAAAGCGGCGCGTTTCGCGTCGGCGGTCTTCGCGTTCACGGCGCTCTTGGCTTGCGCCGACGGCGAGTCCGGCAGCCCTCACCCGACGGACCGCCTCGACTTCCCGGTCTCGGCCACGGCCGACCCGTCGGGCCGCCTCGTGTGGGTCGTCAGCGGCAACTTCGACCTCGCGTGGCGCGGTGCCGGCATCCTGGCGATCGACGTCCTCGAGAATCGCTTCGTGCCCGAGCTCGCCTTCGAGATCGGCAACTTCCCCGGCGCGCTCTCCTTCCTCGAGAAGGACGGCCGCGCCGTCGCCGGCTACCTCACGAGCCGTGAGGAAGACTCGCTCTACACGATCAAGTTCGGGGGCGACGACCCCTCGCGCCCGACCGTCTCGTGCACCGACGGCAAGCGCGGCGCGGACGACCAGATCCTGCACTGCCCGTCCACCGGCACCGTCACCACGGTCACCGCGTCCGACGACACCGAGCTCACCGTCGGCGACGACCCCTACGCCTCGCTCATCGCCCCGAAGCGTCGCGCCGGCGACAAGGACCTCCTGGTCGTGGGCGGCCTCGCCGACGGCAAGCTCGCGACCCTGTCGCTGGCCGCCGATGGCACTCCGACCCTCGACGGCAACTTCGCCCTCGGCAAGGGCCTGGTCGGCCTCGCGCGCAACCCCGCCACGGGCCGCCTCTTCGCCTCGAGCAAGCTCGCCGCGTCGATCGCCGTGCTCGACATCGCGCGCCGCCCCTGGGCCGACGACCCCGACGTCGCCGACCCGGTGAACCCGTGGCTCGCCCTGGTCTCGACCGTGACCCTGCCCGAGCAGCTGAACGCGCGCGACCGCGCTCGCGCCCTGGCGATCTCGGCCGACGGCACGCGCCTCTACGCGACCTATCGCGCGCCCGACTCGCTCGTCATCCTCGACATCGCCGACGACGGTCAGGGCAACCCGCGGAACCGCGTTCTCCATCGCGTGTCGCTGGCCGACGACCCCAACGACATCGAGGTCGTCCAGGGCCCCGACGGGACCGAGCTCTTGTACGTGAGCTGCTTCCGCGGCAACCGCATCGAGGTCATCGAAGCCAAGAGCGGCGTCGTCCTCGGCAGCGTCAAGGTCGGCCTCGGGCCGTCGGACATGGCGGTCATCGATCGCCCTGATCTGGGGGTGCGACGCCTCTACGTCGCCCTCTTCAACGCGAACGCGGTCGGGGTCGTCGAGCTCGACCCGGCCTCGCCTTATTACCACACCGAGATCGCGGAGATCCGCTGACCATGCCGACGTCATGTCAGTCGCTCGGGCGTCGTGACGCGGGCCTCTTCGCTCGCTCGCTCGGCCTCTTCGGGCTCATCACCCTCGCCGCCTGCTCGAGCACCTCGAACACGGCGGTCTCCGCGTTCTCGTTCCCCATCGACATGAGCTACGCCTGCGAAGGCGACGGCAAGACGGTCGCTCCGGCCAACGACGAAACGGCCTCGACCCTCGACCAGACGCGCATGTGCGCCGACCTCGCCGACGGTTCTCAGGGCAACCTCTTCGGGGTCGTCCTCGATAGGCAGCCGCCGCAGCTCTTCGTGATGCAGATGAATCCGGCCGCGAGCACGCGCCGCATCGTCGACGTCGACCTCTTCATCCCAGGCGTCAACGGCATCCCGGTCGGTCGCGACCCGATCCGCGTCCTGCGCGCACCCGACTGGTCGACCTTCTACGTCGTGTCGGCCGGCGACCGCCGCATCGACCGCGTGAGCCTCGTCAGCCTCGCCGACGTGGCCATCGACTACGAGCAGTCGACGCTGGCACTCCCGGGCGTGCCGCTCGACGCCGAGGTGCTCGGGGACTTCCTGGTCGTCGCCGCGCGCGATGCGGCCGAGGTGTGGGTCTTCGATCTGTCGAAGTCGACCAGCCTGCCGCCGATGTCGGTGCTGCCGATGCCCGACAAGGTCGCCCACCTGGCCGCGATCGACGGGCACTGGCTCATCACCTTCCGCAACCGCCCGACGGTCGCCGTCATCGACCCCGACGGCACCGTCCTCCAAGAAGAAGGCCTCGTCGCGCAGTGCCGCGACGGCCTCGACAACGACGGCGACGGCAAGGCCGACCGCGAGGACCCCGACTGCAAGGATCGCGACGACGACGACGAGGGCACGACATCTGGCGCCGAGCGCGTCGCGGTGGCCCCCGCGGCCCCTGCCTTCGATGGCGCCGCGCCCTGCGCCAACGGCGTCGACGATGACGGCGACGGCATGACCGACTACCCCGACGACGCGGCCTGCGCGGACGCGGACGACGACGGCGAGCTCCAGCCCCAGTGCGACGACGGCATCGACAACGACGGCGACGGCCAGAGCGACCTCGCCGACCCGTCCTGCTACTCGGCCACCCAGCTCGTGGAGCAGCGCCTCCCCAGCGAGGGCCCCTTCCATCCGACCTTCATCGACGGCGGCAGCTACGGTCGCTTCGCCTACGTCCTCGACGAGCGGCTCGGCGAGATCGCGGTCTTCGCATGGTCGGGCACGGCGCTCAGCCGCGTCGACGTCAACGCCGAGAACGTCGACCCGCCGGCCATCGACACCGTGCCCTTCAACAGCTTCACGTCCGAGGTCACCGAGCGCCTGGCCGTGCCGGTCGTGCGGCCTCCGGCCCTTCATCGCCAGGCCAAGAAGAACATCCAGATCACCGACTCGAACGCGTTCGGGCTCACCAACGGACGCCTCCGCGGCGAGACCTGGGAGCGCCTCCTCACCGCGCCGGAAGGCGAGTCGGCGAGCGTGCCCCTGAACCAGCCCTCGTCGCTGTGGAAGCCGTCGGTGTGCGCGCCGACCCCGACCGATCGCTGCGTGCAGCCGCCCCTCGACGACGCGACCTGGTTCGCCTTTGGCCCGAACCTCGACGGTCGCATCCAGCTCATCGAGTCCATCCGCCGCGGCGTGCCGGTCCATCGCCTCGCCCAGCGCACCACCGATCTCTCGCTGCGCACGCACGGCGTCAGCGCCCCGCGGCTTTCGCGCAGGACTACCCTCGTCAACGCCCGCGGCGAGCCGCAGGTCGGCCTGCCGTTCGTCGGCGCCGCCCTCGAAGAGGTCCTGGTCGAGAGAGTCGACGATGAGTCCCCGCAGCGCGTGCGACGCTACGGCGTGTGGCCTCCGGCCGACCTCGAGGAGGCCCCGACCGAGACCTGGACCGTGACCTACGAAGGCGCCATCCCGGGTGCCAACGGTCGCCTCGGCCACCTCGCCGACGACACCACGTTCGTCGATGCCAACGCGACCTTCTGCGAGTCCGGGGTCGCCGTCGGCGATCGCGTGCAGCTCGAGGTCCCGGTCGCGTCGGTCGACCCGGCCCTCGTCCACACCCTCGAGGTCACCCTGAAGGACGGCCGCAAGTGCCCGACGCGCGAGGCGAAGACCGCGCTCGTCGAGGTCTCCATCACCGCCGTCGGCATGACGTCCTTGACCCTCGACCCGAGCAGCGCGCGCCTCCGTCCGCAGCTCCCGGAGCTCGACCTCGTCGCCCTCGAGACCTCGGGCCTGTCCAAGCGCGCGTGCAACGACGCCGTGAAGGCGCTCGACGAGACCCTCGGCCTCGCCGACAAGCTCGTCGCCAGCGAGGACTTCGCCGCGGCCGCGCTGCCCCCGGCGCTGACCTACGCGGTGCGCGCCAAGGACTGGGTCATCGTCGGCACCCGCTCGGGCTTCCTCCACCGCCAGAAGTGGAACCGCGCGACCTCGGCCTGCGAGGTCGACGAGACGCTGGACCCGCGCCTGACGGGTCGCGCGACCGAGGTCGCCGGCGCGGTCTCGAAATACGAAACCTGCCCCCCGCCGGCCGCCCAGCTCGCCGAGGACCGCGTGACGAGCCTCGCCCCCGCGGCGGGTCGCTTCGTGAATCCGAGCTTCGAGCTCGATATCTTCCCCGCATGTTCGGTCGACACCCAGGGCGTCATCACGCCCGTCGCGAGCCAGCAGGACACGAGCTTCTCGTTCGTGGTGACGGGGCCGCAACAGGGCAGTGCCCTGACGGTTTCCGATTCCGTGCTCATCACGCGCGTTCCGTTGCTCGACTTTCGTCGGCAGCAAGTGCAACTAGACACGGCCGCAAGGCGTGCCCTCGTCCTGCAGTATCGCCTGGGCGACCCCAAGCTCATCGCCACCTTCGAGTGACACCATGAAAGCCAAGCTCATCCCTGCTCTCTTCTTCTGTGCCGCGGGCGTCGTCGCGTGCGATGGCAACAACGAGGACAAGGACACGACCGTCCGCCCGGACACGACCGACACCCTCGGTGGTGACACGACGGACACGGTCGACGCGACCGACACGAGCACCCCGATCGACACGGTCGTCCCGCCCGATACCGTCCAGCAGACGGGTAGCGTGAAGGCCGCCCAGGTCGAGGCCGAGCAGGTCACCTGCAACCCGGCGAGCATCGTCGACGTCAACCCGCAGGGCACGCTGACCGGCGTCGTCGTGACCACCCCGAAGTTCGACGCCTCGCCGTCCGGCCAGGAGAAGACCTTCGACGGCTACTACGTCGCCGACCTCGACGGTGGCGCCTACTCCGGCATCGTCGTCCGCATCCCGGCCGCCATGCGCCCCGCGACCGACCTCGTCCCCGGCGACGTCGTCGACCTCACGGGTCAGCTGAAGGAGGCCTTCTGCATGACCCAGCTCGACGTCGCGACGATCACCATCAAGACCCCGGTGACCCCGATCGCGCCGGCCGCCGTCGCGGGCGCCGACTTCGCGCAGGAAGCCTACGAGGGCATGCTCGTCAAGCTCAGCGGCGTCACCGTCACCAAGGCCTCGGAGGCCGGTGGCTGGAAGTTCTCGCCGGGTGACGGCGAGATCGGCTTCTCGTTCGCCGACTACATCAGCTTCAACGACGGCGCCGTCTACGACATCACCGGTGTCGTGCGCTACGCGTTCTCGAAGTGGCAGGTCGTGCCGCGCTACAAGACCGACATCGTCCGCATCAGCGGCGGCACCACCACCCCGATCACCGACCTCCAGGGCGCCGCCATCAGCACCACCTGCCCCTCGCCCGCGCCGCAGTTCCAGAACGGCGTCCGCGGCGTCGACATCCAGGGCATCGTCGTCGCCGGTCGCTACGACGTCACGGCCTCGCTCCACGGCTACATCGTCGCCGACGGCACCCAGGCTCCCTACTCCAGCATCATCGTGACCGTGCCGGCCGCCTCGGCGACGAACTTCGTCCCCGGCGACGAGGTGCGCGCGACCGGTGACCACCAGGAGTTCTACTGCCTCACGCAGTTCCGCTCCTCCACCATCGAGAAGGTCGGCGGCCCGGCCCCCATCCCGACCCCGGCCACCCTCGCCAAGAACAGCCCCGACCTCGAGAAGTTCGAGGGCATGCTGGTCGAGCTGACCGACGTCAACGTGACCGGCGACGACGGGCACGGCGCGGCGACCACCGACGCCGGCGTCCTCATCGACAAGACGCTCATGGGCGCGGGCTTCTCGAAGCCGGCCTCGGGCACCAAGCTCTCGTCGCTGAAGGGCGTGGTCGTCTACTCGTTCGACGCCTTCCGCGTCTCGCCGCGCTCGGCGGAAGACATGGTCGTCGCCCCGAACTGAGCCCATCGCCCGGCTCCATCCGAGTCGGCGCACGAATGAATGAAGGCCTCGGGCAGCGCGCCCGGGGCCTTTTTCGTTTCGGTCAGGCGGAGCCGCCCAGACCTCCTCGTCAGCGCAACATCGCGCGCAGCTCGATCCCGAGTCCGCGCAGCTGACGCGCCAGCGGGTCGTTCGCCATCGTCGCTGGGCCACTCTCGGGCGTGTCGTCGTGGTCGTGCCCGCCGTGAGCCGCGTCCTCACCAGCTGCGCCCCGCACGCTGAGGCGCGTCGCCGCCCCATCGATGGTCACGGTGAGCGCGAGCTCGACGTCGGTGCCCGGTGTCTCGGCCGGGGCCAGGCTCACCGCCGCCGTGCGCCCCAGCCCGCGCGCCTCGATCGACCGCCGCAGCGCCGCCACCTCGCCCTCGGCCAGGGTGCGCGCGCGCTTCTCCGGGGCCGCCGCGTGCGCCCCGCGGGTCGTGACCTCGGCCCGCAGCTCGCGCCCCTCGAGCACGAAGGTCTCGGTGCGCGTCGCGCTGTCCTTGCCCTTGTCCTCGCGCCGCTCGCTCCAGGTCATCGCCCAGGTCGCGCCCTCGCCTCGACACGCCGCCGCCGCGAGCACGACCGCCGCCACCATCAGGATGGACCGCATCGTCCTACTCGCGCACGCGCGACACCCCGTGCACGCCGCGCAGGGACTCCATCTTGCGCGTCACGTCGACGAGCTCGTCGAGGTGCTTCGCGTGGAAGCGGAACACGTTCTCCGCCCGCCCGTCCGGCGCCTCGGCACACACCGCCGCGTCGATGTTGATCTTCAGGTCCGAGAAGACCTTGGTCATCTTCGTCAGCAACCCCGGCACGCCGCTCTCGGTGATGACGCGGATCCCCACCGGATAGCCGGTGCCCGCGCTGTCACCCCAGCGCACTTCCACGCGCCGCTCGTCCTCGATCGCGACCGTCATCACGCACCCCTTGCGATGCACGCTGATGACATGGCCCGGCGTCACGAAGCCGGCGATCGGCTCGCCCGGCACCGGCGAACAGCACTTGGCGATCGAGTGCTTGACCCCGTCGAGCCCGTCGACCACCACGCCGCCCGGCCGCCGCCGCACCTTGTCGATGAGCTTCGCGATGGCGTTCATCGGCGTCGCGATCGCGGCCGGCGCCTTCGACTTCTGGATGGCGTCGTCGCCCAGGGCCCCGTGTGCCGCGGCCTCGGGCGTCACGTTGCCCATGCCGATCTGCACGATGAGCTCTTCCACCGAGTCGAGGTTCAGCCCCTTCGCGGCGTTCTCCAGCTCCTCGCCCTTGCGCATCTTGATGAGCGAGCGGGAGTACTTGCGCAGCTCCTTGTCGAGGAGCTGCTCGCCGAGCTCGAGGCTGCGCTGCCGCTGTTCCTTCTTGATGAAGGCCTTGATGCGGTCCTTCGCGCGCGTCGTGCGCACGAACTTCAGCCAGTCCTTGTTGGGCTTCTGGGTCTTGCTGCGGATGACCTCGACGACGTCGCCGTTTTTGAGCTGGTAGGTCAGCGGCACGATGTGCCCGTTGATGATGGCGCCGCTACAGCTCGCGCCGACCTCGCTGTGCACGGCGTACGCGAAGTCGACCGGCGTCGACCCGCGCGGCAGCACCTTCAGCTCGCCCTTGGGTGTGAAGGTGTAGACCTCGTCCGCGAACAGCTCGATCTTCACCGACTCCAGGAACTCGCTCGGGTCGTCGAACTCCTTCTGCCACTCCATGAGGCGCTTCAGCCAGTCGAAGCGCTCTTCGTCCTTGTGCTCGAGGCGCCCGCCCTCTTTGTATTTCCAGTGCGCCGCGATGCCGCCCTCGGCCACGCGATGCATCGCGTGCGTGCGGATCTGGACCTCGATCGGCTGCCCGTCCGGCCCGATCACCGTCGTGTGCAAGCTCTGGTAACGATTCGGCTTCGGCAGCGCGACGTAGTCCTTGAAGCGCCCCGGGATGGGCCGCCATTTCTCATGGATGAGGCCCAGCACGTGGTAGCAATCGCTCTGCTTGTCGACCAGCACGCGGAACGCGACCGCGTCGTAGACCTTGTCGACCGCGATGTCCTGGCGCTGCATCTTCCGGAAGATCGACCAGAAGTGCTTGGGCCGCCCGGTGACGTCGCCGGAGATCCCCTCGGCCCTCACGATGCTCTCGATCTCGCGGATGACGCGCTCGACGTAGTCCTTGCGCTCGTCGAGGCGCGAGTTCACGGCGTTCTTGAGCTCCATGAACTTGTCGGGGTGCAGATATCGGAAGCTCAGGTCCTCGAGCTCGCACTTCAGCGCACCCAGCCCGAGCCGGTTCGCGATCGGCGCGAAGATGTCCATCGTCTCCTGCGCGATGACGACCTGCTTCTCGGGCGGCAAGTGCTCGAGGGTCCGCATGTTGTGCGTGCGGTCGGCGAGCTTCACCAGGATGACGCGGATGTCCTGCGACATCGCGACCAGCATCTTCCGGAAGTTCTCGGCCTGCTTCTCCTCCTTCGAGCGGAAGCGGATCTTCGAGAGCTTGGTCACCCCGTCGACGAGGTGCGCGATGTCCGGCCCGAAGCAGTTGACCAGGTCTTCCTGCGTCGCACTCGTGTCCTCGACCGTGTCGTGGAGCAGCGCCGCGCAGATGGTCCCCTCGTCGAGCTTCATCTCGGCCACGATGTGCGCCACCGAGACCGGGTGCCCGACGTAGGGGTCCCCGTTCTTCCGGCGCTGCGGCCGGTGATGCTGCTCGGCGAACACGAAGGCCCGCTGGATGAGGTTGAGATCCGCACCCGGGTGATAGGCGCGCACCTTGGTGATGAGCTCGAGGGCCGTCGGCTCGCGCGTGGTCGCGATGCGTTCGGAGCCTTCGAGCGTCGGAAACCGGGATGAAGCGGGGATTGCAACCATAGGGACAGGGATGGTAAGCGCGCCGGGCCGGCGGAGCAAACCGCCGTCCCCCGGTCTGGGTTGCAAGCCCCCGTGCGTTGGCAAGGACAGGCCCGAACATGACGAACTCCTTCGCTCACGGCCCGCTCGCCCCGAGCTCCCCCCAGCTCGCGACCCTGCTCGCCGACAATCATCGCAGCGACCGTCGCGCCACCCGCGACATCGCGCTCGGCGTCGGCGCCGTCCAGGCCGTCGGCCCCTACTTCAAGAACGCCTTCGGCACGGCCGAGGCGGTCGTCATCTCCGACGAGCACACGCTGCATGCCGCGGCCGAGGCCACCGAGGCCTCGCTCATCGCCGCCGGCGTCCCGACCCGCCGCCTGGTGCTCGAGCCCCGCCCGGGCGACGACCACCTCGTCGCCGAGGACGGCATCGTCCTGGCCCTGCAGACCCTCATCGCGGCCAGCCCCACGGCCCACGTCGTCGCGGTCGGCGCCGGCAGCGTCAACGACATCGGCAAGTACGCCTCCTTCAAGGTCGGCCGCCCCTACCTCGCGGTCCCGACCGCGGCGTCGATGAACGGCTACACCTCGACCATCGCCGCCCTCCTGGTCGGCGGCGTGAAGCGCACCCTGCCTTGCGACCAGCCGGTCGCGATTTTCGCCGACACCGCCGTCCTCGAGGCCGCGCCCTCCTACTTGAATCGCGCGGGCTTCGGCGACCTCCTGTCGAAGCCGGTCTCGCAGGGCGACTGGATCCTCTCGAACATCGTGCGCGACGTGCCGTACGCGACGCGCCCGAACGACATCTTGGAAGCGCTCTTCGCCGAGCTCCTGCACGAGGCCGCGGCCG
The DNA here is from genome assembly GCA_016792665.1 of Deltaproteobacteria bacterium. Classification (GTDB taxonomy): domain Bacteria; phylum Myxococcota_A; class UBA9042; order PHBI01; family PHBI01; genus WYBB01. Next base: position 17,431 of record JAEUKJ010000721.1, read on the forward strand.
TCGGTCGCGGTGACCGCCACGGCCTCACGGTGCTGATGGAGGCCATCCTCGTCTCGGGCTTCTCGATGGCTGTTGCCGGCAGCTCGGCCCCGGCGTCGGGCGGCGAGCACCTGGTCTCGCACTACTGGGACATG
>JAEUKJ010000727.1 GCA_016792665.1 Deltaproteobacteria bacterium
ACATCCAGGTCGGGGCGCGGGTCCTGGGGGTCGGGCAGCCGGACTTAAAGATGGAGTCGAAGGTCGGCACGGTGTGGTTGCAGAGGGTCGCGGCGACGGGCACGGCGGTGATCGTGGCCTACGACTACGTCGAGGGGCGAAAGAGCCTCCTGCCGGACGCATGGCGGCGCGCGCTGGGGCGTGTCGAGAACTGCGACTTCGCGCCCGTGGGCGACGAGGAGCTCGACAAGACCTGAGCGGGCGCGGGAGCGCGGGGACGGCGCGCGGGCGACGGGTCAGAGTCCGAGGTGGCGTGTGAAGGCGCGGCGATCGAGGACCGTGCCGGGGCCGCGGGTCGGGTCGGCGTCGCGGAAGAGGTCGAGGTTCATCGCGACACCGTCGACCGGGCCCGGTGGGGTCCAGGGCGGTGGCGGCTTGCGCCAGCCGTGGCGCGTGCGCATGTGCGAGCGGTCGGTCGCGAAGTCGCGGAGGAAGGCCTCGGCCGCGACGACGCGGAAGCTCGGGTGGTAGCGCGCGGGGACCTGGGTCGGGTCTTGGAAGGTCGCGGCGAGCCAGGTGGCGGCGGGCAGCGGGCAGCCGAGGATGCAGTCGAGATCCCAGAGGCGCGGGCCGGTGGCGTGAGGGTCGACGAGGACGACGTGGTAGTCCCAGACGAGGGCCTGGCCGGGCTCGGGGGCGGCGCGCTGGAACCAGCACGCGACGGCGGCCCGCGCGTTGGTGATGAAGACGACCTCGGCCTGATCGCCGATGAGGTCGCGGCGCGCGGCGAGGCGGTAGATGTTCTCCTCGCAGAAATAGGGCGTGTAGTCGGGCGCGGCGTGGGTCGTGCTCGGGTCGTTGGGCGCCATGGGCCCGGTGTGAGGGCTGGCGCGAAAGTTGTCCAGCCGACTTGTCCCGTGCGCGCCGATGCGGCCAGGGGCTTGACGTGAGCGGTTCGATCCGGTTGCCTGCCGCGCCGGGTAAACGAGGTTCATGGCGAACGCGACCCCGGAGAGCGGCCTTGGATGCGGGCCCGAGCATCGGCTTGCTTTAGCCTTCCGTAGCCGATTGGAAATGGTTATCATGCGTTTCGTCACCCTTTCGATGACGGCGGCTTTGGCTGTCGGGGCGTGCGCGTCGCCCGGAGACTCGCAGGGCGCAGGGCCGGGAGCGTCGGACGGTGACGTGCGGGCTGGCGACGTGGAGACGTCCGAGGTCGGAGACGCGGGCGACGTCGGGGGCGAGGTCGACCTGAGCGGGGACTCGGACTTCGACGACACGCCGGACGAGGTCGACAACTGCGTGGGGCTCTGGAACCCCGACCAGAGCGACAAGGACAAGGACGGGATCGGCGACCTGTGCGACCCGGTCGACGACGACGTCGATGGGGACGGCATCCCGAACGTGGCCGACCCGTTCCCGGACGACGCGGCGCGGCCGGGCGTGGTCATGTCGAACACCGTCTATGCGCACACCTCGAGCGAGCTCTACTACCTCGGCGTGAAGACCCTGGACATCTTCAAGATCGGGGCGTTCCGGTTCCCGGCGAACGCGGGCGGCACGCAGATGACCGACATCGCCATCGACCGGTACGGGGTGCTCTGGGGGATCGGGTTCTCGGACGTGTTCGTCATCGATCCGAAGACCGCCGAGTGCTGGCGCCTCGCGGCGCTGCCGCAGGAGTTCAACGGCCTGACCCTCGTCCCGCGGGGGGTGCTCGGGACGAGCACGGACGCGCTGGTGGGGATCGACGTCGACGGGGGCTGGTGGCGCATCGAGCTCGTGCAGGGCGCGGGCGGGGCGCGGGCGCAGCTGAGCTTGCTCGGGCGGCTCGGGTCGTCGTGGAAGTCGAGCGGCGACGCGTTCTCGATCGAGGGGATCGGGACCTTCGCGTCGGTCGACAAGAAGCCCGGCGACGACCGCGACCAGTTCGTCAAGGTCGACCCGGCGACGGGCACGGTGACCTCGGTCATCGCGGCGCTCGGCAACTACTCGCAGGTCTATGGCATGGCCGGCTGGTCGGAGCAGGCCTACGCCTTCGATGCGAGCGGCGACATCCTGGTGCTGGATCTCGTGACCGGGGCCATCGTCACGACCAAGAAGACCGGGAAGCCGTGGTGGGGCGCGGGCGTCAAGACGGTGCTCGACCGGCCCTGAGCCGCGCGGGGACGGCAGCGCAGCGCGAAGGGCGAGGCCGTGCGTAGAGGCGTGGTCTCGGCGGGGCGACGTGCTATGGTGCCGCCTCGCGCGAGTGGGAGGGAGACATGTCGGACGGGACTCAAGGGACCGATGGGCTCATCGGTGAGGTGATCGCGAGCCAGTTCCGCGTGCTGAGGAAGCTCGGCGCGGGCGGCATGGGCGCGGTGTTCCTGGCCGAGCAGATCGACATGGAGCGCAAGGTGGTGGTGAAGGTCCTCCACCCCGAGCTGACCCACGGGAACCCCGTGGCGATCGAGCGCTTCCGGCGCGAGGCGAAGGCCGTCGCGCAGCTGAACCATCCGAACATCGTGCAGGTCTTCGTGTTCGGGCAGGCCGAGAGCGGCCAGATGTACCTGGCGATGGAGTACATCGAGGGGCGCGACCTCGCGAGTGAGCTCACGCCTGGGCCGATGGCGCAGCCGCGCGCGCTGCGGATCCTGGACCAGGTGTGCGCGGCGCTGATCGAGGCGCACGGGGCGGGGATCGTGCATCGCGATCTGAAGCCCGAGAACATCATGCTGGCCGACCGGCACGGCAACCCCGACTACGTGAAGGTGCTCGACTTCGGCATCGCCAAGCTGCACGACTCGGGCGGCGGGAACCCCACGCTGACCCAGGCGGGGAGCGTCTTCGGGACGCCGCGCTACATGTCGCCGGAGCAGGTCAAAGGCGAGCCGGTCGACGCGCGCAGCGACATCTATGCGCTGGGGATCATCCTCTACGAGATGCTGGTCGGACGGCACCCGTTCGAGGCGACCAGCACCATCGACTACCTCATGAAGCACGTGAGCGAGGCGGTGGTGGTGCCGACGACCGAGGGGCTCGAGATCACGCCGCGCATCGAGGCGATCTTGCTGAAGTGCCTCGAGAAGGACCCGGCCGATCGCTTCCAGTCGGTGGCCGAGCTGCAGCGCGAGGTGCGCGTCGGCCTGCGAGATTTTTCGGAAGCGATCCGTGGCTTTCCGAGTAGCCAGGTGCCGCTGCCGGCGATCGCCGCGGGCAAGAAGGCGGCCGCGGGAGTGCCCAAGGCGGCGCCTGGGACGCAGCCGCCGGTGCGGGGGACGAGCACGTATGTGCCGCCCGGGACGCCGTCGAAGAAGGGCATTCCGGCCTGGGTGTGGGCCATCGTGGCGGTGGTGCTGGTCGGTGGCATCGTCGGGTTGGTGCTGGCGCTGAAGCCGCCGGGCCCGAACAGCCTGGCGGGCGGCGAGCTGGCGGTGAAGGTGCCCGAGGGCGAGACGCCGAAGGGGACCACGGGCGAGGGCAAGGACCCGAGCGAGGCGAAGGACCCCGAGGAGGGGCACGACAGCGGGATGGACCCGGAAGAGGCCAAGCTCGCGGAGATGCTGAAGAAGGCCGGGGTTGGCGAGGGCAAGCTCGAGGAGGCCCTGAAGCAGTTCGAGGGCGATGATGGGCAGGTCGCGGCGCTGTTGCAGAAGCTCGCCGCCGATGACCCGCAGGTGGCCGCGATGCTGAAGCAGCTCGGCGACGGCGGTGTGCTCGATGCGGGGCACGAGGGCGGGAGCCCGACCGATGGCGCGGTGCCGACGACGACGGTCGAAGAGGGCGAGCCGATCGATGGCTTCCCGCTGCCCAAGGGGGCGCGCGCGACGACCTCGGCGGCGCAGATGGAGATGTTCGAGACGGCGCTCGGGGCGCGTGAGGTGATCGGCTTCTACAAGGCGAAGCTGCACGGGAAGTACACGGTCAAGGACGTGCCGAACGGCCTCATGGTGGAGAGCCAGGACAGCCCCTTCAGCTACATCACGGTGCAGCCCAACGGTGACGTCATCTATCTGGTGCTGTCGCGGAACGCGCTGGCCGAGAAGCCGCAGAAGCCGTCGGGACCGCCGCCGCCGGCCTTCGGGGTGGAGTTCCCGGACGACGCGTCGATGATCGTGCGCTCGGAGCAGGCGATCGTCATGCGGTCGCGAAAGGCGCACAAGGAACTCTGCGACTGGTACGAGAGCAAGTACGGGAGCATCAAGGGCGTCATGGTGATGCGCGACCTCGAGAGCAGCTACCCGAGCTGCACCATCGCTGCGGCCACGGCCGAGGACACGGCGTGGATGGCGATCGCCATCATGAAGGACCCGAACTCGGCCGGCGCGATGATGATCTCGGTGGTGCCGCGCATGCACTGAGCGGCGTTGACGCGCGCAGGACGCGCTGTCTCCGCGGGGAGACGGTTGCGCGTGGGAACGACTCCGAGCGGTGACGCTCGGCGCGGGTGGAGCCGCGGGCAGCTGCGGCGAGAGGCGCGCCGATGGCGGCTCTGCGGGGTGGAGGTCCCGGTGGCATGGTTCTCGCGAAGGCTCTGGGTATCCACCCTCGGCCGTCGCCGGGGGACAGCTACGGGAGAAGACCACCATGAAGTTGCTCCATGCTTTTCCGCGCCGCGGCGCGGCCTCGAACCTCAAAGCGATGGCGCTCGGCGCGGCGCTGGCCCTGTGCGCTCCGAGCCTCGGCGCGTGTGACTCCGCCAAGGACGACGATGCGGGCGCGGTCGAGGTCGCGGGCTTCGCGCTGACGGGCGATGACGAGTCCGACGATGGGTTCAGCGAGGGCGCGTCGCTGGATCCGCTGCTGGCCGAGGCCGGGGCCGAGGCGACAGCCGAGGACGGCGAGGTGCCGCCGGCGACCGAGGTCGACACCGAGGCGCTGCCCGAGGGCGCGGACAAGATCGCGCGCACGGTGCTCATCGTGTGGGGGCAGCCGACGCTCGAGGCGGCGATGGAGGGCACGCCGACGACGTGGAAGGGGCGCGTCACGACGGACGTCGGGGCGATGAAGGTGCTGCGTGGGGTGCGCTTCGAGCGTGGAGCGCCGCAGCTCGACCACCTGGTGCGTGACCAGGATCCGAAGTCGGTCTCGTTCGAGACGGTCACCACGACGCATCACGACGGCGTGCTGGTGCGGCTCGTGCTGCCGCGCGACGCGAGCGCCATCAGCGGCAACTTCACCTTCGAGACCGAACACTTCACGAAGTCCGTGCCGCTCGCGGCGATCGTCGCCGGGCGTCACCTGGTCTTCGATGCGGACGACCTCGGCAACGAGGTGATGATCGCGTCACACCTGCCGCACCGCTGCCCGAACGGACTCGTGCGGCTGCGCTGGGACCGGCGCAACGCGGCGGGCGGCGTCGTGGGCGGCAAGATCTACGCGGACGACGGGACGGTCGCGGGCTACGTGATCGGCCTCTGGGGCAAGGTCGACGGCAAGCGACGCGTGAAGGGTGCGGTGCTCGGGCCCAATCGCGAGTTCCGCGGCACCTTCCGCGGCAACTGGCACCCGTTCCCGGTGGCGAGCGGCGAGGAGGGCGGCACCTTCAAGGGCGTCTGGAAGGGGCCGGCCAACATGGTGCGCGGGGTGATGGGCGGCGTCTACCACGTCGGCGACGAGCCGGGCGAAGGGTCGGCCCAGGGCTTCTGGCGGGTGCGCTGCGAGGGTGCGGCCGGGGACTGCGCGGCCGACCTCGGGTACGCGGAGCCGCCGACCGCGTCGTGCGAGTGCGGGACCGACGGCGACAACGGGATGAGTGACGCGTGCTCGTGCGAGGTGCCGCCGCCGCAGACCTGCGTCGCGGCCGAGGAGCCCGCGGCCGAGTGACGAGGGCGATGAGTTGATGCGCGCGCCCGGTCCCCAAGAAAGGGGATCGGGCGTTTGCGTTTTTCGGGGCTGGGGCGCGCGGAGGCCTCAGCGGAGGTTCAGGCGCTCCATGGCCTTGTAGAGGCCGGGGCGCGTGACCTCGAGGAGGCGGGCGGCCTCGGAGACGTTGCCGCGGGCGGTGGCCAGGGCCTGCTCGATGGCGGCGCGCTCGGCGCGTTGGACGACCTCGCGCAGCGGCAGGGGCTGGCCGGTGGCGGCGCTGAGCGGGGCGGGCGCGGCGCCGCGGAGGGCGTCGGAGAAGGCCTGGGCCGGGATGGGCTGGCCCTCGGGGGTGAGGGCGGCGGCGCGCAGGACCTCGTTGGCGAGCTCGCGGACGTTGCCCGGGAACGGGTGGAGGGACAGAGCCCAGAGCGCGTCGGGCGCGAAGCCGGGGAAGCTCTTCCGGCATTGTCTCTCGGCCTGGCGCAGGAAGAGGTGGGCGAGCAGCGGGATGTCCTCGGGGCGCTCGCGGAGCGGCGGCAGGCGCAGCGTGACGGCGTTCAGGCGGTACATGAGATCGGCGCGGAAGCGCTGCTGTTCCACCATCTTGGGGAGGTCGCGGTGGGTCGCCGAGACGACGCGGACGTCGACCGTGACCGAGCGGCTGGCCCCGACGCGGCGGACCTCGCCGTCCTGGAGGACGCGGAGCAGCTTGGCCTGCATGAGCGGTGGCATCTCGCCGATCTCGTCGAGGAAGAGGGTACCGCCATGCGCCTCCTCGAAGAGGCCCTGGCGGTCCTGGGTCGCGCCGGTGAACGCCCCGCGGGTGTGTCCGAAGAGCTCGGACTCGATGAGGTTTTCGGGGATGGCGGCGCAGTTGAAGGCGACGAAGGGGCGGCCCTGGCGGCGGCTCTGGCGGTGGAGGTAGCGGGCCAGGACCTCCTTGCCGCTGCCGGTCTCGCCCTGGACGAGCACGGGGAC
>JAEUKJ010000731.1 GCA_016792665.1 Deltaproteobacteria bacterium
CGGGGCCCGTGTCGGGGGCCGGGCTCACGTCGGCGGTGTCGGAGCCGCGGCCGCAGGCGCCGAGGAGGACGATGGCCGCGATGACGGCGCGGTCGAGCGGGCGCATGGGCCTCACGGGGCGAGCCTCCGAGCGGCGCGCGCGCGCCACAGGCCGGCGATGCCCATGGTCCAGAGCGCGAGCAGGGTGAGCGCGATGCCGGTGCCCGAGAGCTCGAAGGCCCGTGCGGCAAACCACCCGACGCCTGCGCCGCCGAGCGCGGCGAGGGCGCCCAGGGTCAGGAGGCCGTTGCGGATCGGATGGGCCCGCCACGCGGGCCAGGTGAGGGCGACGAGGCCGACGGTGCTGAGGCCGAGGACCGTGAACTTCAGGCCCGCGATGAGCGACAGAATTGTCGCATGTTGATCGGTGATCGCGGGGGCCGACGCGAGCGCGCTGAGCGTGAGCGCGTTCTCGACGACGTCGAGGAGGGCCCCGAGGACGGCGGTGAGCGCGGTCGCCTGGGCGAGGCGCGTGAAGGTCTGGCCGGCGAGACGCCGCGCCCCGAGCACCAGCGTCGCGCCGTAGGCCAGGAGGAGGAGCATGTCGAGCCAGGTGGTGAGCGACCACATGGGCGGCGTGTTCGGGGGTCCGATGAGCGTCGTCGCGAGGCCGGCGCCGGAGCTCGGGAACTCGGCGCAGAGCACGGCCTTCTGGAAGACGCAGGCGACGCCGGAGGGATGTTCGAGTCCGACCGACTGCATGGCGAGCGCGGCCATGGCGAGGACGAGCCCGACCCCCGCGAGGCGTCGGTCCCAGCGCGAGGGGGCGGACGGCGAGGGGGACAGGGACGGGGACGGTGGGGTCGAGCGCGGCATCGCGGAGGTTGTCCCACCGACGCGCCGAGAGCTCAACCCGTCAGGTCGAGACCCGGGCCTGCGCTGGCGGGATCAGTAGCCGTAGCCCGGGTCGTAGCCCGAGGTGCCTGGGGTGGTCGGTGTGCCCGACGTGGTCGGTGTGCCCGAGGGGGTCGCGGGCGTCGCGGCCGACGGCGAGGTCGGGTCGGTGGGCCCGGTCGCGTGCTCGGACGCGGAGGCGTCCTCGGTGGCGAAGTAGCGGAGGCCTGCGAAGGCGCCCGCCGCGGCGATCGGGATGCCGATGAGCGCCGCGGGAACGGCGATGCGCAGGATGGCGCGGCGCGAGGCGGCCAGCGGCGGGATGAACGACACGAGCAGCGGAGCCAGGGTCAGCGCCGCGAGGACCGCGGGGTGCCCGTTGGCGAAGAGGGTCGTGCCCCAGAGGTTGGTCACCAGGATGGCGGCCACGGCGGGCGCCGCTCGGGTGAGCACCGCGGCGCGCGGCCAGAGGAGGCCCAGCGTGAAGAGGGCGCCGAGCCCCGCCGCCAGGCCGCCCGTGGCCTGGGCGAGCGACGCCGTGTCGGAGAAGAGGACCGCGAGGGCCGCGCCCGAGACGAGGACGATCTGCGAGAGGGCCGCGCCGCGGGGGTCGAGGCGCTCCGAGAGGCGGGCGAGCCCGCGCTCGAGGGCGACCATCGACGCCGTCACGCCCGCGATGAGGCCGACGCGCAGTGTCATGTCTTCGATGGGGCCCGTCATGAAGACGCCGAGCCCCAGGCCGAGGACACCGCTGGCCGCACCGCGCACGCGTCCGTCTCTGATGAGGCCGAGGAAGGCCGCGACCCCGGCCGCCCACGGAGCGACCAACGTCACATCCACCGGCGGCAGGTCCGGCCACCCCAACAAGAGCCCGACCCCGATCCCGTAGGCGGCCGCGAGGCCGAAGCCCGCCGCCCAGGGAGCCGGCAGGTCGGTCTCACCGCCACGCGCCGTGCGCGCGAAGGGGCGACGCAGCACCACGACGAAGGCCAGCGCGACGAGCGCCGGCACGACCACACCAAACGCGAGAGCAAGGATCGGGTCCATGGAGTCCTCTTAGGTGGATGAGCCGCAGCCGCGCGTGTCCATCAACACGAGCGCGAGCGAGACGGGACGGCTGCAAGGAGGCTCGCGAAGCGCGCGAGGAGGCGACCCCAAGGTCGCCGCACGAGCAAGCGAACGAGCGACGCCCCCGGCGCTCGGCGCAGCCGCGCGTGCCTAGCCTTTGATGCCTTCGACTGCGACGACGATGGTGACGTCCTTCCCCAGCCCCTCGGGCATGTAGCTCACGCCGTAGTCGAGGCGGTTGATGACGAAGCTCCCCTCGAACCCGATGCGCTCGCCGCCCCACGGGTCCTTGCCCTCGCCCGTCTTGGCGAGCTCGACCGTGATGGTCTTCTTCGTGCCGCGCACCGTGAGGGTCCCGGTCACCGACAGCGACCCCGCCGCCTTGCCGGCCTTCACGCTGGTGGACTCGAAGGTGATCTTCGGGAACTGCTTGGCCGAGAAGAAGTCCGGGGACTTCAGGTGGTCGTCGCGCTTCTTGTCGGCCGTGAACACGCTGTTCACGTCGATCTCGAACTGGACCTTCGAGGCGTCCACCTTGGCGGCGTCGTACTGGAAGCTCCCGGTCACGTTGTTGAAGCGACCCCAGAACGGCGACACCCCGAGGTGGGTCGTCTTGAAGAGGACCGAGGTGTGCGAGTTGTCGATGGTGTAGGGCGCGGCGTGGGCCGAGGTCGCCAGCCCGAGGGTCGGGGCGGCGAGCGGGAGCGCAAGGGCGAGGGCGGTGAGGGTCGAACGGAAGAGGCGCATATCAACTCCAGAGGTGAGGGGCGGCGCGCCAGCGCGTCGCAGGCCTGGAACCTGGCGACGCATTTGCCGTGGACAATCACCTGATCTGGAAACAAGATGTTCTCCCTGGCGAACAATCAGCCGCTCGCCCAAGGATGATGCTCGATGCCGCTGCCCCCCGTGAACGCCATGGCCCTCTTCGCTCACGTCGTCGAGGCGCAGGGTTTCTCGGCCGCCGCCGAGCGCCTCGGACTCTCGTAGTCGGCCGTCTCGAAGTCGGTCTCGGACCTCGAGGTCCACCTCGGCGTGCGCCTCCTCCACCCCACGACGCGTCGCCTCAGGCGGCCCGATGCGGGGGAGGCCCTGCATGCCCACGCGTCCAAGATCCTGGCCGAGGCGGCCGAGGCCGAGGCCGACGTCGGCCGCTTGGATGGCCGTCCGCGTGGTCGCCTGCGGGTCAACGCGCCGACCGCCCTCGGCCGGCACTTCGTCTTGCCGGTGGTGACCTCGCTGCTCGGGCGCTACCCGGAGATCGAGGTCGATCTCACCCTTCAAGACGACATCGTGGATCTCGTGACGACCCGCACCGACGTCGCCGTGCGCGTCGGGCGGCTGGCGGACCAGTCCCTGGTCGCGCGCAAGCTGGCCCCGGTGCGCACCTTCATCGTGGCCTCGGTCGACTACCTCGCACAGCACGGCACGCCCGAGACCCCGGAAGAGCTCGCGGCCCATCCCTTCGTCCTCTATACGCTCTTGCCGCGCCCCGAGCAGCTCGTGCTGGAGCGCGAGGGCGAGCGCGCGACCCTCACCGTCCACGGCCGCCTCCACCTGAACAACGGCGAGGCCATCCTCGACGCCGTGCTCGCGGGCCAGGGCTTCGGCGTCATCCCGGACTTCTACGGGGTCGAGGCCTTCGTCGACGGCAAGCTCGTCGTGGTGTTGCCCGACTGGCACCTGCCGGCGACCTCGGCCAACGTCGTCTACTCGCGCCCCGGCCCGGTGACCCCGCTCGTCCGCCTCTTCGTGGACGCCTTGGTCGAGCGCGCCGAGGAGCTGAAGACCCGCGCCGGCGAGCGCCCCTTCGCCCTGGTCCTGGGCGATCACTCGCCGCTCGGAAAGTGCCCCGAGACGCCGCCGGCCGCGAAGAGCAAGCGGCCGCGCTGAGCCTCGGACCTGGCAACCCTCGGCGGAGCCCGGCTGCCCGATGGATTAGTTCGCACAAGGCCTCGCGGAGCGAGGCTGCCGGCGCGTGCGATTCGTGTGAGACCTCTTGCCTTGCGCTGCGGCACGGATGCGGCGACGATGCGGCGTCGGCCCCGTCGCCGACGACAACCGCATGCAGGGCGGCTCGACATGAAGAACGAAGTGGTCCGGACCCCGGTGCTGCCGGGCGTGGTATTGGCGTTGGTCTGCCTCTCGGGGCCGCTCGTCGCGTGCCACGATGACGACAAGGTCTCTGGCTCGTCCGACAGCGCCGACGCCGACGCCGACACGGCCGAGGACGCCGACCTCGTCGACACGACCGAGCCCGATGTCAGCGACGCCACCGACGCCGTCGAGACCGACGGCACCAGCTGCACCGAGCCGGGCGGCACCTTCTGCCCCTGCACCGACAACGCCTCGTGCAACTCCGGCGTGTGCGTCCCGACCTCGGCCGGCGGCAACGTGTGCAGCCGCACCTGCGACGAGGTCTGCCCGAGCGGCTGGGAGTGCAAGCCCATCGCGCTCTCGGGCACCGACCCGACCTTCATCTGCGTCGAGCGCACGCTCGAGCTGTGCCGCCCCTGCCGCCAGCAGAGCGACTGCCTCTACCCCGGCTTCTCCGAGCCGGGCGACCGCTGCGTCGAGGTCGACGCGCTGTCCGGGGCCTTCTGCGGCAACGCGTGCAGCGCCGACGAGGACTGCCCCGACACCTTCGCCTGCCGCGAAGTGAAGAGCCTGGGTTCCGACGAGCGCACCTTCCAGTGCGTGCCGGAGAGCGGTGAGTGCGCCTGCTCGGGGCGCGCCGTCGAGCTCGCCGCGGACACTGCCTGCCAGCGCGGGGCGTGCTCGGGACGCCGCGTGTGCGAGGTCGCGGGCCTCACCACCTGCAGCGCCAGCGAACCCGGCCTCGAGATCTGCGACGGCCTCGACAACGACTGCTCGGGCCAGACCGACGAGGGCTTCGTCGACACCGATCGCGATCAGAAGGCCGACTGCGTCGACCCGGACGACGACGGCGACGGCATCGACGACGCGACCGACGTGTGCCCGCTCATCGCCGATCCCGACCAGGGCGACGGCGACGGCGACGACCTCGGCGACGCCTGCGACCCGCCCGCCATGCCGGTCCTGCGCGCGACCTCCCCCGAGTCGCCGGCCAACGGCGTCGCCGTGCAGGTCCTCGGCGAGGGCGAGCGCGGCGCCATCGTGACCCTCTTCGACGACGCCAACTGCACCAACGCCCGCGGCGAGTTCGCCGTGGTCGACGGC
>JAEUKJ010000771.1 GCA_016792665.1 Deltaproteobacteria bacterium
GGCGCGCACAGAAAGTCGCTCGGCAGGAGGCAGACACCGTCGCCGCCCTCGGTCCCGACGACGCACTTGCCGACGCCCCCGCAGTCGTTGTCACCCGAGCAGGTCTGGACGCAGTAGGACCCTTCGGCGCCGATGGCACAGAAGCCGGAGTCGCAGTCTGCGTCGGCACCGCAGGCACACCCGGCCGGGCTCGGCGTGGCCGAGCAGGGGTCGCTCGTGTCGCCCGAGGTGTCGCCGGTCGTGTCGCCGCTCGCGGTGTCGCCCGACTGCGTATCGCCCGCGGTGTCGGCGGCGGTATCGCCCGTCTGCGTGTCGCCCGCGCTGTCGCCCGTCGTGTCCGTGGCGTCGCCAGCGGTGTCGCCGGTCGTGTCCGTGGCGTCGCCCGTCGTGTCGGTGGCATCCCCCAACGTGTCGGTCGCGTCGTTGGACGTGTCCTCCGTCGTGGTGTCGCCCGCGGTGTCGGCCGTGTCGCTGCCGTCACCGGTGAGGGTGTCGGTGACGACGTTCGTGTCGGAGCTGGTATCCGGATCGAGCGTATCGGTCGTGCCTTCGCCCGAGTCGCCCCCGCAGGCGCCGATCGTCGACGCGAACGCGACGACCGCGAATACGGCGGATAGCCGTGAACGACAAACCAAGGACATGGCGCACCTCCGCAACGGATCTGGCGTCGGTGAGAGACCCATGCCGCGCGACGGAGGCACGATCACTCTACCGAGTGGGACAATTGTCCCGGAGTCGTCGAGGTGTCAATCGCATCTGAGGCGAATCTGACGGCGCGTGTGGGAGCGGCGACCGCGCGGGGATTTGCGAATGAGGTTCGTCAGTCAATTATGCAAATTGGCGACCCAATGTCCGCAATTTCGCGAGCAGCTTTTCGCAATATCGGATGTCACTCTCGCCGCGCGAAAGTCCGCGCGAGACCGCGCCCCTCGGCTGCGACTCTTCCGTTCGCAGCGAGGTGGCGCAGCAAGTGAAACACCTCGCGCGGGTCGGCGCCGAGCTCGCGCGCGAGTGCCGCTGCGTCTCCCGTGCCACCGCTCTCGAGGCGCGCGACGAGCTCGCTCTGCAGTCCGAGGAGGCGCGAGGCGGCGCGCTTGCCGGCCTCGACCCCCGGCTGGTGGTACGCGTTCACGTCGATGAGCGACGCGTAGATCGACACGGTCCGCTCGAAGAGCGCGACGAGCGCACCGAGGATGGAGGCATCGACCCAGGGGACCGTGAGGGTCATGGACGGCCGACCCGCCTCGGCGAGCGCGGAGCGCGTCCCCGCGAGGAAGCCCGAGAGGTAGTCGCCGGAGGTGACGCCGGGCTCGACCTCGAGCCGCGTCGGCAGGTGGTCGGGGTGCCCGTCCTCCAGGACCTCGATGAAGGTCGCGAAGAAGTCGTTGCGGCCATCGCGGAGCTGCTGGACGTAGGCGTGCTGGTCGGTCGAGCCCTTGTTGCCGAGCACGGTGAGCCCTTGATGCACGAGGCGCCCGGCGCGGTCGCGCTCCTTGCCGAGCGACTCCATGATGAGCTGCTGGAGGTAGCGCGACAGCAGCACGAGTCGGTCCTTGTAAGGGAGCACGACCATCGCGCGTTCGCCCGTCCCGTGACCGGCCGAGTGCCAGGCCAGGGCCATCAGCACCGCCGGGTTCTCGGCGGCGTTGGCCACGCGCGTGAAGCGGTCCATCGCCGCGGCACCGTCGAGGAACGCGTGCATGTCGATGCCCTGGAGGGCGGCGGGCAGGAGGCCGACCACCGAGGTGACCGAGGTGCGCCCCCCGACCCAGTCCCACATCGGCAGCCGCGCGCGCCATGGCCGCGTGCCCGAGGCCTCGCGATCCAGCGCCGACCCGACCTGGGTGACGGCGACGGCGTGCTCGGCGAAGTCGAGGCCGGCCTGCTCGAAGGCGGCCTTCACGACGAGGTAGCCGTTGCGCGTCTCGGGGGTCCCGCCCGACTTCGAGATCACCAGGACGAGGACGTCCGAGAGCGGCGCCAGCGATCCGAGGACGCGCTCCATGCCGTCGGGATCGGTGTTGTCGAGGAAGGCGACCTTGCGGAGATCGCCAGGGTGCGAGAGCGCGTCGGCGACCAGTTGAGGGCCGAGCGCCGAGCCGCCGATGCCGACCACGAGGACGCGGGGGAAGCGTTCTGCGAGCGAGCCGACGAGGGCATCGATGGCCTGCCACGAGGCGCGGATCTCGGCACCGAAGCCGCCGTTGGTCCCGTCGGGGGCGAGCTCGGGGGCGCGCAGCCAGTAGTGGCCGACGCGGCGTCGCTCGTCGTGGTTGACGACCTCGCCGCGCTCGGTGGCCTGGAGGTCGGCATAGGCGCGGGCGAGCTCGGGGGCGAGGCGCTCGTCGAGGTCGGCGGGCAGGGACATCCAGCGGAGGTCCAGTGCGAGGGTCGGGCCTGCGCCGTTGTCGCCGAGTCCACCTTCCCAGTAGTCCGTGATCATGCGTCCTCCGTCGGGCCGACCGCGCGCGAGCAACTGCTGGGCGGGCCGGGCGTCCCGTGTCGAGTACCACCGTCGCGGCGTCGCGCCCACTTCTCGACCCGGTCGATCGCCCGACGTCGCGATGCGGGTGATGCAGGCGGCGGCGGTCTTTGACCGGGCCCTGGTTTGGGCCTACCTTCGGCCCTGCCTCGGTGCGGCCCCCCGCGCTGGGACTTCGCCTGAGTTCCAACCATCTCGGATGGCATCGACCTGAGCTCCACCCATCTCGGATGGCTCCCAACGACATCGGAAACGCCAGAGGTCTCATGGGTTCCCTCGTCTCGCGCATCGCAGATCTCCAGGACAAGCGGCTCTACGCCGAGCTCAACTGGACCGGCACCTTCGACGAATACCTCGAGCTCGTCCGCCAGACGCCCGAGGTCACGCGCACCGCGTGGCAGCGCCTCTACGACATGATCGTCAGCCACGGGGTCAGCGAGTACACCGACACCAAGAAGAAGGTGACCCACTACACCTTCTTCGACGACCCCTTCACGGCCGGCCGCGACGCCATCTTCGGGCTCGACGTGACGCTCATGAAGCTCGTCAACGTCGTCAAGTCCGCGGCCTACGGCTACGGCACCGAGAAGCGCGTCATCCTCCTCCACGGGCCGGTCGGCTCGTCGAAGTCGACCATCGCGCGCCTCATCAAGAAGGGTCTGGAAGAGTACACGCGCACCAACGCGGGCGCGATCTACACCTTCGACTGGAACATGGGCGAGCCGGGCGAGGCGGCCGAGTGGGTGCCGTGCCCGATGAACGAGGACCCGCTCCACCTCATCCCGCTCGAGTGGCGCGGTCGGGCCATCAAGGAGCTCGGGCTCGGCGAGCGCTGCCGGAACTACCCCGTGCCGGTCAAGGGCGAGCTCAACCCGGCCTGCCGCTTCCGCTACAACCAGCTCTTGAAGCGCTACAACGGCGACTGGTCGAAGGTGATGGAGCACGTGCGCGTGCGCCGCTTCGTCTTCTCCGAGCAGGACCGCGTCGGCATCGGGACCTTCCAGCCCAAGGACGAGAAGAACCAGGACTCGACCGAGCTCACGGGCGACATCAACTACCGCGGCATCGCGGAGTACGGCTCGGACTCGGACCCGCGCGCCTTCAACTTCGACGGCGAGTTCTGCGTCGCCAACCGCGGCGTCATCGAGTTCGTCGAGATGCTGAAGCTCGACGTCGCCTTCCTCTATGACCTCCTCGGCGCCACGCAGGAGCACAAGGTCAAGCCGAAGAAGTTCCCGCAGACCGACATCGACGAGGTCATCCTCGGGCACACCAACGAGGCCGAATACCAGCGGCTCCTCTCGAACGAGTTCATGGAAGCGCTGCGCGACCGCACCGTGAAGATCGACGTCCCCTACATCACCAAGGTGACCGAGGAGACCAAGATCTACGCGAAGGACTTCGGGCCCACGTCCGAGCGCGTGCGCGGCATCCACGTCGCGCCGCACACGCTCGAGGTGGCGGCGATGTGGGCGGTCATGACGCGGCTCACGCCGCCGAAGAAGCACGACCTCAGCGTGCTCCAGAAGATGAAGCTCTACGATGGGAAGTCCTTGCCCGGGTACACGCCGGACAACGTGAAAGAGCTGCGCAAGGAGTCGGAGGCCGAGGGCCACGAGGGCATCTCGCCGCGCTACGTGCAGGACAAGATCTCGAACGCGCTGGCGTCCGAGAAAGGCGGCCGCTACGTCAACCCGTTCATCGTGATGAACGAGCTCGAGAGCGGGCTGAAGCACCACGGCCTCATCACCAACGACGAGCAGAAGGGGCGCTTCCAGTCGCTCTTGAACGAGGTCAAGCGCGAGTACGAGGACATCGTGAAGAACGAGGTCCAGCGCGCCATCTCGGCCGACGAGGACGCCATCGCGCGCCTCTGCGCGAACTACATCGACAACGTCAAGGCCTACACCCAGAAGGAGCGCGTCAAGAACCGCTTCACGGGTCAGGACGAGGAGCCGGACGAGCGCTTGATGCGGTCGATCGAAGAGAAGATCGACATCACCGAGAGCCGGAAGGACGACTTCCGCCGCGAGATCATGAACTACATCGGGGCGCTCGCCATCGAGGGCAAGCAGTTCGACTACCGGACCAACCCGCGTCTGCACAAGGCGCTGGAGGCCAAGCTCTTCGACGACCAGAAGGACACCATCAAGCTGTCCACGCTGGTGAGCAACGTCGTCGACCGCGAGACCCAGGAGAAGATCGACATCGTCAAGCAGCGGCTCATCCAGAACTACGGCTACAACGATGAGTCGGCGACCGACGTCTTGAACTACGTCGCGTCTATTTTCGCGCGCGGCGAGACCAAGGAAAAGCGTTAGTCATCCGAGAGGTTCAGCTTGGAACGAATCGATTCGGACCGGACGCGCTTCAAGGAGATCGTCCGGGGGCGCATCCGCAAGAACCTGAAGAAGTACATTTCGCAGGGCGAGCTCATCGGCAAGCAGGGCAACGACATCGTGTCGGTGCCCGTGCCGCAGGTGGATCTCCCGCGCTTCAAGTTCGGGCGGCGGGACAACGGCGGGCTCGGCCAGGGCAATGGCGAGCCCGGCGATCCGGTGGGCGGCGAGGGCGAGGGGCAGGGCTCGGGCAAGGGGCCGGCCGGTGACTCGCCGGGCGAGCACGGGCTCGAGGTCGAGGTCACGCTGGAAGACCTCGCCAAGATCCTCGGCGAGGAGCTCGAGCTCCCCAACATCCAGCCCAAGGGCAAGCGCAAGTTCGAGTCGACCGAGCGGAAGTACAGCGGCATCCGTCCGGTGGGGCCGAACTCGCTGCGCCACTTCAAGCAGACCTATCGCCAGGCGCTCCGACGTCAAATCACGTCCGGGACCTACGACGCGAAGCGGCCCATCATCATCCCGATCCGCGCCGACATGCGCTTCCGGTCCTTCAAGGAAGAGGTCAAGCCCCACCACAACGCGGTCATCATCTACATGATGGACGTGTCGGGCTCGATGGGGGACGAGCAGAAGGAGATCGTGCGCATCGAGAGCTTCTGGATCGATACGTGGCTGAGAAGCCAGTACAAGGGCATCGAGAGCCGCTACATCATCCACGACGCGAGCGCGCGCGAGGTCGACCGCGATACCTTCTTCCGCACGAAGGAGTCGGGCGGGACGATGATCTCGTCGGCGTATCGGAAGTGCATCGAGATCATCAAGAAGGACTACCCGAGCGGCGAGTGGAACATCTACCCGTTCCACTTCTCCGACGGCGACAACTGGTCGGCCGACGACACGATGCAGTGCGTGAAGCTGGTGCGTGACGAGATCATCCCGAGCTCGAACGTGTTCTGCTACGGGCAGGTCGAGAGCCCCTACGGCAGCGGGCAGTTCATCAAGGACCTGCGCGTGCACTTCAAGGGCGACGACCACGTCATCACGAGTGAGATCAAGAACAAGGACGCCATCGTCCGGTCGATCAAAGACTTCCTCGGCAAGGGCAAGTGAGGCGATGACGACGACGTTGACGTTGCCGGACGATGTCCGCGCTTGGGCCGTGAAGATCGAGAAGATCGCGCGCGAGCAGGGGCTCGACTTCTTCCCGACCATCTTCGAGATGGTCACCTACGAGCAGATGAACATGCTCGCGGCGTACGATGGGTTCCCCATCCGCTACAAGCACTGGAAGTGGGGCGCGGAGTACGAGTCGATCTCGAAGTCGTATGCCTACGGGCTCTCGAAGATCTACGAGCTCGTCATCAACACCGACCCTTGCTACGCCTATCTGCTGGA
Source organism: Deltaproteobacteria bacterium (assembly GCA_016792665.1). Taxonomy (GTDB): domain Bacteria; phylum Myxococcota_A; class UBA9042; order PHBI01; family PHBI01; genus WYBB01. Next base: position 6,217 of record JAEUKJ010000771.1, read on the forward strand.
GCCGAACTCGCTGCTCGAGCACAAGCTGGTGATGGCGCACGTGTTCGCGCACTGCGACTTCTTCAAGAACAACGCGTGGTTCGCGCGCACCGACCGCAAGATGTTGGACCAGATGGCCAACCACGCGGCCAAGATCGCGCGCCTCGCGGAGCGCTACGGCGAGGAGAAGGTCGAGAACTTCATCGACACCTGCCTCACCATCGACAACCTCATCGATCCCTACGCGCCGTTCATCGTGCGAAAGCGCGAGGTCCTCGAAGAGGACGCGCTGCCGCCCGAGCCGGCGAAGCTGCCGGCGCGCTCGTACATGGACCGGTACATCAACCCGGAAGAGGACCTCGCGCGGAAACGCGAGGAGATGAAGAAGAAGCACGAGGAGGCAAAGAAGCGCTTCCCGTCCGAGCCCGAGCGCGACGTGCTGGCGTTCATCCTCGAGCACGCGCCGCTCGAGAAGTGGCAGCGGCAGATCCTCGCGATGATTCGCGAAGAGGCCTACTACTTCGTGCCCCAGCGCATGACCAAGATCATGAACGAGGGGTGGGCGAGCTACTGGCACTCGAAGATTCTCACGACCTGCGGTGTGTGCAACGACGGCGACATCACCGACTTCTGCACGGTGCACGCGGGCACGATGCAGATGTCGCCGACCAGCATCAACCCGTACAAGATCGGGCTCGAGCTCTATCGCGACATCGAGGACCGCTGGAACAAGGGGCGCTTTGGGCTCGAGTGGGAGCGCTGCGACGACATGGAGCAGAAGCTCCACTGGGACATGCAGCTCGGTCTGGGGCGCGAGAAGATCTTCCAGGTGCGCAAGATCTATAACGATTTGATGTTCGTCGACGAGTTCCTCACGCCCGAGTTCGCCGAGCGATTGAAGCTCTTCAGCTACGCCTACAACCGCAAGAACGAGCGGTGGGAGGTGAAGACGCGCGAGTTCCTCGACGTGAAGGCGATGCTCTTGAAGCAGCTCACCAACTTCGGGCAGCCGATGATCTACGTCGAGGATGCGAACTTCAAGAACCGCGGCGAGCTCTGCCTCTGGCACAAGCACGACGGGCAGGATCTCAAGCTCGACTACGCGAAGGAGACCCTGTCGAACCTCGCGTCGCTCTGGAGTCGGCCGGTCCATCTCCGCACGACGTCGGACGGCAAGAGCGTCCTCTGGAGCCACGACGGCAGCCGCTTCGAAGAGTCGAGGCAGTGATGGGGATTGGGGTCTCCTCCGACGGGGCAAGCGAGCAACCGACCCCCGAAGGGGCATTCGAGCGGCTCATGGCGGGCAATGGTCGCTTCGCCTCGAACGTGCGCAGCATCGACTCGCTGGTCTCTCACCTGCGACGCGCCGAGCTCGTCAAAGGGCAAAAGCCCTTCGCGGTCATCTTCGGCTGTTCGGACTCGCGGGCGCCGGCCGAGATCCTCTTCGACCAGGGGCTGGGCGATCTGTTTGTGATTCGGGTCGCCGGACCCGTGGTCGGGACCTCGCAGATCGGCAGCGTCGAGTTCGCGTGCGAGAAGCTCGGGGTGCCGCTCGTCATGGTGCTCGGGCACACGCGCTGCGGCGCGGTGGACGCGACCATCGACGAGATCCTGGAGCCCGATCCCGGGCACTCGCACCACGTGCTCTCCATCGTGAACCGCATCCGCCCGGCGCTGGAGGGCCTCGTCCTCCAGAACCGGCACGAGGCGCACGAGCACCTGAACGACCTCGCCGTGCGCGCCAACGTGCGGGCCTGCGTCGAGCAGCTGCGCGAGGGCTCGGTGCTCTTGCAGGCGCGCGTCATGCGCGGGCAGCTGAAGATCGTCGGGGGCGAGTTCGACATCGCCACGGGCAAGGTCGAGATCGTCAGTGCGTGAGGTCAGGCCGGCGGCGCGGCGCGGGTGCGGGTCGCGAGATAGAGGAGGCCCGAGCCGACGATCATGCTGGCCAGCGAGCCCATGAGGATGCCGGCCTTGGCCGCTTCGAGGGTCGCGCCCTCGGACGAGAGCGAGGCGACGAAGAGCGCCATCGTAAAGCCGATGCCCGCGAGGCTGCCGCCAGCGGTGAGCATGCCCCAGCCGACGCCGCT
>JAEUKJ010000012.1 GCA_016792665.1 Deltaproteobacteria bacterium
GTCGCTGGAGCGCCCGGTCGCGACGAGCCAGCCGCCCGGGGCCGCGGCGATGCCCGCGAGCGTCCGCATCGTGAGGTGCGCCTGGCTGAGCGGTGTGCCGTCGCTGGCGAAGCGCACGAGGAAGGCGTCGTCGGGCTCGAAGAAGGGGCGGGCCGGGTCGGCGAAGGTGTTGTCCAGAGCGCCGAGTCCGAAGCTCAGCGTGGCGCCGAACTGGCCCGCCAAGAGCGGCCCGCCGAGGGCGAAGGTGCCGTCGTCCCAGGCGACCAGATCCAAGCGCTGCGCTGCGCGCCCGGCCAGCTCGGCGAAGGTCCTGCCCCACACCGCGCGACCGTCGGCGTCGAAGCGCGCGACGAAGAGGCTCTCGCGCACGGCCGACGGGTCGCCGGGGTCGGACCCGGGGTCGCGCAGGGGCTCGAGCACGATGCCAGCGCCGAGGTCGACTCGCGCCGTGAGGAAGCCCGCGACCGTGACGTGCCCGGCGCTGTCGACGGCGACGGCGGTGGCACCCTGGGCACCCGGCGCCGCGATGCGACGGTCCTCGGCGACGGCGCCGCTCGCGTCGAAGCGCACGAGGACCAGGTCGGCATTGGCGTCGTTGGGCGAGGCCCCCTGCCAGCCGACTGCGATCGCGCCGCCCGCGGGCAGGCGATCGATGGCCATGAGCTCGACCGGGCCGCTGCCGGGCGCCTCGGGCAGGGTGAGCTCGTCGAAGGTCGAGAGGTCGCGGCGCACGCGGAGGTGGTTCACGCGCGTGGTGCCGTCGCGCCAGCTCGGCATCGCGCCGACGAGGTGGAGGTCGCCGGCCGCGTCGACGACCAGGTCGCGCGGGAGGGTCTCTTCGCCGGGGCCGCCGAAGGCTGCTTCGACGAGGGTCTCTTTCGCGGTGTCGACGCGATAGACGAGGAGGTCGCTCGGCCCGTTGGCGGTCAGCGGCGTGTTCAGGCGGACGTCGTCGCTGAAGCGGTGGACGACCCACCCGATCCCATCGCGCGGGTCGAAGGCCGCGCGGCCGCCGAGTCCCTTGCCGGCGACGACCCAGTTCTGGAGGTGCGCGTCGACACCGGCCGGACGGGCGACCCCGTAGGCGCGGCGCCAGGGGACGGAAGCGCCGCCCGCGATCGGGTCGACGACGGCGAGCTCGGTCCAGGGAGAGGCCGCGAGCGCGGTCGTCGAGCCGCCTGCGGCGCCGGCCTTGCGCTCGAGGACGAGGGTGCCGTTGTCCAGGCGGTAGTGCCCGACCTGGGCGATGGTGCCGGCTTCGGTCGCGCCGGTGCGCCACAGGATGTAGACGTCGCGGAGTCCGTCGAGGGCGGGGTCGAGGCCGCTCGTGTCCGCGAGCTCGAGGGTGAAGCGCTCGGGGTCGGCGTCGCGCACCCAGAAGCCGCGGAGGTCGGCCGCGGTGCGCGGCAGGGTCGCGATGAGCGGGGCCGCGCTGGTGTTGGCCGCGTCCGCGCTGGGTCGCCCCCACGGTGCAGCGATGGGCGCCGTCGAGGCCTTGGTGAACCAGAGGAACGAGGACTCGAACAAGATGCCATCGAGGGTGTTCTCGCCGGCGTTCGCGCCGCATGAGCCCGCGACGAAGACCGGGGTGCCCCAGCCCTTGGTGGGGGTCCCGAAGACGCGGTCGGTCAGCGCCCCGGTCGCCGGGTCGAAGACGCCGACCCCGCGGTCGTAGGCGTCGTCGAGGCGGCCGGCCCGCTTGGGATCGGGCGCCGCAACCATGGCGTAGAGGGTGCCGTCGGCGGCGACGGTGAAGGGGGAGATCACCAGCCCTGGGGCGGACCGCCAGCGCACCTGTCCGTCGGGGCCGATGGCGCCCGACGCGAAGTAGACCGTGCCGTCGGGGCCGAGGCTGGGAGATCCGCTGGCACCTTCGAGGGTGGTCTGCCAGCGCTCTCGTCCCAGCGCGTCGAGGGCCACGACGTGCTCGCCCACGACCGCGATGACCCCGCCGTCGGCGTCTGCGGCGAGGCCGGGGTTCGCACTGGCGGCGAGCGTGACGGCCCACTTGAGATCGAACCCCGGGGTCAGCGCGAGGACGCGGGCGCGGGCCGGGGCGCCGCTGTCGAAGCGCGCGAGCTCGAGCGCGAAGAGGGTGCCGTCGCCGCCGATCGCGACCCGCGCGATGAGGTAGCCGAGGTCGGCAACCGGCGCGTGGAGGACGACGACGCCGTCGGGGCCGAGGCGCTGGAGCTCTTCGGGCTGCCTCGGGCCGCCGCCCGTGACGAGCGTGCCGTCCTGCGACACCGCGATGAAGTTGCCGGCCGGGGTCGAAAAGCGCTCGACGCCGGTGGGGAGGAGGCTGTGCAGGAGCCCACCCTGGAGGACGTAGACGTGCCCGTCGGCGTCGAGCACCGGCTCGGTCGCGTGGCTGTTGGGCAAGGACGTGTTCATGGCGGTGATGCCGCCGGACGTGAAGGCCTTGATGTTGGTGCCGACCAACGGGCCGAGGGCCGTGAAGATGGTCGTGTTCTCGACCGTGACCAGGTACCCCTCGGCGGTCATCGCGCTCGGGGTCATGCGTCCCCACGCCCCGAGCGGCACCTCCTGCGCGCAGGTCGTCCCGCTGTCACCGCCACATGACAGGGTCGCGGCACACGCGATGAGGATGCCTACGAGCGGTGTCCGCGCCCGAGGCATGGTGCGGAGCGAGCGCTGCGAAGGACCTGCGTGGCGGGTGCGGGACGAGCCCAGCGAAGGACGCGCGCGGCGGGTGCGGGACGAGCGCGGCGAAGGACGCACGCGGCGGAGGAGATCGACGCCGCGGCCGAGGCCGAGCAGCGCGAGGACGCCGAGGAGGCCCGAGAGGTTCGCGGTGGGGCTGGCGCCGCAGCCGTCGTCCTCGGGTGGTGGGGGCACGTCGGCCTGGCCGTCGGTCGGGTCGGTGGAGAGCGGGTCGGTGTGCTTCGGGGTGGGCTCGGGGGCGTGGCTGCGCGTGCGCCCGGTCCAGGGGTCGGCGTCGGAGCCGCCGGGCACGACGGTGAGGCCGATGCCCTCGTGCGCGAAGTAGTCGCCGATGGCGAGCGGGCCCGTGTAGGCGTCGGCGGTCGCGCCGACGAGGGTGAGGCGGCCGATGAGGGCGTAGGGCGGGCGCTGTTCGCCGTCGTGAGGCGCGACGACGATGGCGCCGTCGGCGCGGACGGCGAAGGTGACCTTGGCGGGGTGGGTCGGGCCGTAGTCGATGGTCTGGCTCTGATAGACGAGGCGCTCGCCGAAGTCGCCGCCAGGGAGCGGGACGTCGTCCACGCGCACGACCATGTCGGACTCGCGCATCGTCACGACGCGGCCGTCGGCGAGGGTGAGCTTGCCGCGGAGGCCGTCGGTGACGCGGACCTCGTTCGTGCCGTCGGGTCGTCGCAGGAGCTCGATCGGCGCGGGCGTCGTGGGAAGCGTCTCGGTGACGGTGAGGTCGTCGAAGTCGCCAGCCCGGTTGAGGACGCGCGAGGGGCCGGTCGCGAGGACGCGCAAGGTGCCGTCGGCGTCGTAGCCGCAGTCGCGGATCCCGCGAACGTCAGCGGTGTAGCGCACGATCTCCGGGACGCCGTCGGGGCCCGCCGGCTCGAGTTCCCAGACGACGTCCTGGCCGCGATCGGCGATGCAGAGGCGCATCGAGCCGTCGGGTGCCAGGTCGATGCCGCCGATGTCGAGGACGCCGGAGAGCGTCGCGGGCCAGAGCTCGGCGAGGCCGCCGCGGGGGCCGCTCTTGTAGAGCATGGCGCCGGCGTTGGAGTCGCCCGACTGGGGCAGCGGGCGGAGGAAGAGGACGTCGCCGGGCGACACGCTGCGGTCGTAGCGGACGAGCTCGTAGAGGCCGTCCTCGTTCAGGCCGCAGCAGACGGTGTCCATGAGCACGTCGCCCCAGAACGCGAGCGGCGGGAGGTCCACCATGTTCGAGATGAAGGTGGTCTGGGCCGGGAGGTAGCCGCCGAAGGGCTCCATGACGCCGCCGCCGGCCAGGTAGTCGCCGTGCCCGGTCGGCAGGAGGAACGATGGAAGGGCGGGCGGGTAGAGGTCGAGCCCCGGGGCGAAGCGGCCGAAGGCGAGCGCGTTCAGGCCCTTCAGGGCGCGGCCGCGGCCGAGCAACCTGGCCGAGCCATCGAGGCCGACCGTGATGAGCCACGAGTCCCAGTTGCCGCGCACGCCGAGGTGGAGGCGCTCGGTGTCGGCGTTCCAGCCGATGACCTCGATGGACGCCATGACGCCGAGGTCGAGCGGCGCGAAGAGGTCGCCGGTTGCGACGCCGAGGCCCGAGTCGCGCTGGGCCTTGGCATGGTCGTAGAGCACGGTGAAGGTGGTGCCCTCGGCCAGGACGACGACGGCGGGAAAGCGGTCGGGGTCGACGAGGCCGTCGCTGACGAGGAGCGTGCGCGTCGGGTCGAGGGGCAAGACGTGGAGCGAGCTGTCGTTGGGGCTCCAGGTGGGGACGTGCGTGGCGAGGTCGGCGGCGGGGACGGCGAGCTCTTCGCGGGCGTCGGCGAAGTAGAAGCGCTCGAGGCCGGCGGCCGTGCGCAGCATGACGAACGAGGCGTCGGCGGAGACGACCGAGCTCGAGCCGCCGAGCTGGCGCGCGACCGGGTAGGTACCGACGAGCACGCCGCCTGGGCCGAAGCACTGGCCGCCGACGCAGATCGGGCCGTCGCTGCCGACGGTGCGCGGGCG
>JAEUKJ010000029.1 GCA_016792665.1 Deltaproteobacteria bacterium
GGGTCAGGTATGGACCGCGCCGGGCAGTCGTGCGAAGAGATCGCCGATTGGGCGACCTGCCCGATGGCGCCGAGAGCGGCGCGTCAGCAAGCGAAGAGGAACCATGCCCCCTACGCCGCGCCTCCTGGTGGTCGACGACGAACCGAACATGCGCACGGTCCTCCAGGGACTGCTCGCCCGCGAAGGCTATCTGGTCGAGACCGCCGCCGACGGTCAGGCTGCGCTGGACGCCCTGCATCGCACGGGCGGCGCGGTCCACGCGGTGCTCACCGATCTCCGCATGCCCGGCATCGACGGCATGCAGCTCCTCGCCGAGATCGTGAAGCGCTACCCGGGTCGCCCGGTCGTGATGCTCACGGCGCACGGCACGGTCGACACCGCGGTCGAGGCCATGAAGGTCGGGGCTTTCGACTTCGTGACGAAGCCGTTCAACGCGGACGAGCTGCGCGCGGTCATGAAGAAGGCCGTCAATACGGCGATGGCCGACCTCGACATCGTCGAGGGCAGCGGCCGTCAGGATGCCGCGCAGGCGCCTGAAGGTCCAGACGCCGCGCCCCCCGCCACGAGCGACGCAGGCGAGGCGACCCGCCCGGTCGATCCGAACCAGCCGATCGGTCGCTACGGGATGATCGGCCGCTCGAAGTCGATGCAGGACGTCTACCAAGTCCTGAACAAAGTCGCGGACATGCCGACCACGGTGCTCATCACCGGCGAGTCGGGCACCGGCAAAGAGCTCGTCGCCCAGGCCCTGCACGAGAGCTCGAGCCGCCGCGGTCGCCCCTTCATCCGCGTCAACTGCGCGGCCATCCCCGAGACCCTCATCGAGAGCGAGCTCTTCGGGCACGAGAAGGGTGCCTTCACCGGTGCCATCGCCAGCAAGCCGGGCCGCTTCGAGCTGGCCGACAAGGGCACGCTCTTCTTGGACGAGATCGCCGAGATCCCGCCCGAGATGCAGGTGAAGCTGCTCCGCGCCATCCAGGAATCGGCCTTCGAGCGCGTGGGCGGACTGAAGACCATGAAGGTCGACGTGCGGCTCGTCGCGGCGACCAACCGCAACCTGCAGGTCGAGGTCGAAGAGGGGCGCTTCCGCGAGGACCTCTTCTATCGCCTGAACGTGGTGCCGATCCACCTGCCGCCGCTGCGCGACCGCCCTGGCGACATCCCGTTGCTCGTCGAGCACATGCTCGAGCGCTTCAACGGTCGCCTGAAGAAGAACGTGAAGACGCTGGCGGCCGAGGCGGAGGCCGCCTTCCGGGCCTACTCGTGGCCCGGCAACGTGCGCGAGATGGAGAACGTCCTCGAGCGCCTCGTGCTCTTCTGTGAGGGCGAGGAGATCGGCGCCGACCTCCTCCCCGAGGAGCTCAAGTCGGGCGGCTCGACCGTCGGCCTCAACGCGGCCCCGCGCCTCGACCGTGACCTCACCGGGCGCGTCTCGATGAAAGAGCTCGTGCGCGAGACGACCGCGCAGCTCGAAAAAGAGCTCATCATCCAGGCCCTCGAGCAGACCCACGGCAACGTCACGCGCGCCGCGCAACTGCTGATGATTTCTCGCAAATCGCTGCAGAACAAGATGAAGGAGTTCAACCTCCGCGAGGAAGGCTGAGCCCCGTGAGCGCGGGTGGTACGACACCGGGTCGCCTCGACCTCGACCTGCGCTGGTCGCTCGACGACCCCGACCTGCTGGTCGGCCTGGTCCTCGTCGATGGCCTCGACGTGCGGCCCTCGGACGGCGACCTCGCGGCCTGGTTCGACGCCCAGGTAGCCACCGTCGCCGACCCTCCCGAGGCAACGCGGCAGGCCACCCGCCAGCTCTTGAAGCGCCACGGCTTCAAGGCGACCGGCCGCAACAAGCCCGCCTCCGAGTACCTGGCCGAGGCCCGGCGCGCCGGCACCTTCCCGCGTATCCTGGACGTGGTCGACGTCAACAACGCGCTCTCGCTCGAGACCGGCTGGCCGATGTCGGTCCTCGACCTCGACCTCTGCCTCGCCGCATCCCCGGCGGGCGCGCTCGAGGTCCGACTGGGGCGCGACGGCGAGTCGTACGTGTTCAACCCGTCGGGCCACGCCATCGACCTCTCGAAGTTGCTCCTCATCGCGGCCGTCGACGGCCCGGCGCTGGGCAACCCCGTGAAGGACGCGATGACCGCCAAGGTCGCGCCCGGGACCCGACGCATCGCCGCGTTCCTCTACGCCTCGAAGAAGGTCGCGACCCCGGACGAGGTCCTGGCCGTCGCGCGCCGCTTCGCCGACCACCTGGGGGGCGGCGTGGCGCGGGTCGTGTCGAGCCCGGTCTAGCCTCAGCGATCGAGAACGAGCATCGGCCGAAGCCGCCGCGCCTCGGCGACCCAGGTCGCGACCGTGCTGATGTCGGGGAGACGATTGGCCT
>JAEUKJ010000054.1 GCA_016792665.1 Deltaproteobacteria bacterium
GCTCGACACGCTCTGGGTGACGCAGGGGCGCGAGTCCGAGCGCTTCGTCTTCTACGAGGCAGAGACGCGCGAGAAGGTCCCGCTCAGCCTCACGCGCGACCGGGCCTGGACCCCGGCGCGGCGCGCCTATGTCCTCACCAACCGCGGGTCCTTTCCCGTGCATGACGTGGTGCTCGTCCATCGCGAGGGGACTGACGGCGGCGAGCGCGTCTACGTCGTGGAGATCGCGACCCTCGCGGCCGGTCGCAGCCAGGCCTTCACGCTCGAGACGTCGCTGGCCAAGACCCCGGTCGCTCGTCCCGGCGGCACGGCGACGCCGATGGCCGCCACCCTCGCGCGCTTCCGCGCCGGTCTCATCGACCCGGATCGCCCCGCATGGGCGGCGACGAAAGCCGGCGAGAGCGAGTGCGGCGGCGGTCGCGACCCGGCCATCCCGCTCGAGGTCGCCTCGGGCTATCGCCTCTTCGCGGCCGAGGTCGACCTCCTGCTCGGCGTCTGGCAGAGCCGCTTCTTCGAGCAGCCCGGCACCACGATCGTTTACCGCGAGGACCCGGCGACTCTCGATGCGATGATGCCGCTCTCGATCTACACCGACATGCGGCATGTCCCCTCACTCTCCCGGCTCGGCCTCGCCCTCTGGGAAAAGGTCCCCCTGCCCTGAGCGGGCCCAGTCCCGCGGAGGCTCTCATGCGTCGTCCCCCGTTCTCGCTGTGCTCCATGCGCGCGGCTCTGGCCGCGGCCCTCGCGACGCTGACCTTGTCGTCGGCGGGGCCGGCGCGCGCCGAGCTGTGGTGCGCCGATCCCCTCTACGTCCACGAGTGGGGCGTGCACGTCGTGAGCGGCAACGGTGGCCCGACCGCCGCACTCGCGGTGCCGGGGTGGTTCCACTCGCCCTGGGATCCGAAGCCGCCCGAGGGCCCGGTACCGGTGCGGCAGCTCCCGGCGGACTCGGGGATCCGCGCCCTGCCCGTCCTCCACTTCTACGGCGAGACGCACTACGGCCCGACCATCCCCGTCGGGATCGAGGTCGGCTTCAGGGACGGCCCGGCGCTCTCGTGGTTCCCTGCCGTCGACCTGCTCCGCGACGCGCAGCTCGCCAATGGCCCGGTCGCGCAGGCCGCCCGCGCGAAGCTCGTCGCCGATCGCCTGGCCCGCCAGAACCGCTTCCAGGCCGGCCCGACGCTGCCCTCGGACCCGACCCGACAGCTCGTGTGGGATCGGCTCGACCTCGTCGCGGCCCCGCCGACCTCACCGCGGGACACCGACGTCGGCTGGGTCCAGGCGGCTCGCAACCTCGACCGCGCCCTCTGGGTGACCGCCCCGCGCGAGACCGAGCGCTTCGTCTACTACGAGGCCAAGACCTCCGAGAAGGCGCCCCTCGTGCTGCGCCGCGGCGACACCTTCGGCCCCGGGCGACGCCACTATATCATCGACAACAAAGGGTCTTTTCCGGTCCACGACGTCATGATGATCCACCGCGAGGGCACCCGGGTCTTCGTCTTCGAGGCCCCGATGATCCCGCCCGGGGCCTATGCCGGCTTCCTCCTCGAAGACCATCTCGCCAAGGCCCCCGCCGCCGCGACCGTGCAACGCATGAAGGTGCTGCTCACCGATCGCGACCAGCCCGCACCGCCGACCGACGTGAGGTGGGGCCCGAACGATTGCGTCATGAGCCGCGACCGGCCATCCCGGTCGAGGAAGCCAGCGGACACCGCCTCTACGCGGCCGAGGTCGACCTCATCCTCGGGGCGTGGAAAGCGCGTTTCTTCGAGCAGCCCGGCACGACCATCGTCTATCGCGAAGACGCGGCCGCGCTGAGCGCCGCGATGCCGCTCTCGATCTACACCGACATGTACCACGACGTGCGCCTCCGCCGCCTCGGACTTGCGCTGTTGAGCAACGTCACGCTGCCCTGAGATCCGCCTCTGAAGCGGCTCCGGCCTGCGGTTGCGCGCGGGCGGGCGAGCCCCTATCGTCGGGTGCCTTGGACCCACTCAGGAGCTCCCCGCGATGACGAATACAGAGTCGAAACCCGGCCCCATGACCGGCCTCATGATGGACGAGTCGCTGCTCATCTCGCGGCAGATCGAGTTCGCGGCGCGCTTCCACGGCCAGGTCGAGGTCGTCACGCGCACGGTCGAGGGCCCCATCCAACGCTCGACCTGGGCCGAGGTCGCCCGCCGCTCGCGCCAGCTCGCGCACGCGCTCCTCGACCTCGGCATCAAGGCCGGCGACCGCGTCGCGACCATCGCGTGGAACACGCAGCGCCACCTCGAGCTGTACTTCGCGGTCTCGGGGATCGGCGCCGTCCTGCACACGATCAACCCGCGCCTGCCCCTGGACCAGCTCCGCTACGTCGCCGACCACGCCGAGGACAAGGCCCTCTTCTTCGACCTCACCTTCGCCAAGCTGGCCCAGTTCCTGGCCGCGCAGGGCACCTCGCTCGAGCACTTCGTGGCACTCACCGACGCCGCGCACCTCGACGCCGCGGGCCCGGTCCCGGGGGTGCGCGACTACGAGACGCTGCTGCTCGGCAAGCCGACCGACTTCGCGTGGCCCGAGCTCGACGAGCGCTCGGCGAGCTCGCTCTGCTACACGTCGGGCACCTCGGGCAACCCGAAGGGCGTCCTCTACTCGCACCGGTCGACGGTCCTGCATTCGTATGCGGCGGCGATGAGCGACTCGCTCGGGATCTCGTCCCACGACGTCACCTTGCCGGTCGTGCCGATGTTCCACGTCAACGCGTGGGGCGTGCCGTACGCGGCGGCGATGGTCGGGTCGAAGCTCGTCCTGCCGGGGCCGGGCCTCGACGGGAAGAACCTCCTGGAGCTCATCGAGAGCGAGAAGGTCACGAGTCTCCTCGGCGTGCCGACGGTCTGGCTCGCGCTCTTGAACCACCTGAACGCGGTCGGTCGCAAGCTGACCACGGTCGAGAAGGTGACCATCGGCGGCTCGGCCTGTCCGCCGTCGATGATCGAGACCTTCGAGCGCGAGCACGGGGCGCGCGTCTTGCACGCGTGGGGCATGACCGAGACGAGCCCGCTCGGCACCGTCAACGTGCTCTTGCCGAAGCACCAGGACCTCGACCACGCCGGGCAGCTCGCAGTGAAGTCCAAGCAGGGGCGGCCCATCTTCGGCATCGATCTCCGCCTGGTCGACGACGACGGCGTCGTCCAGCCGCATGACGGCCTGACCTCGGGGCACCTGCAGGTCCGAGGCCCATGGGTGGCGAGCGCGTACTTCAAGCGCGACGTCGACGAGACCCACCGCGACGGCTGGTTCTTCACGGGCGACATCGCGACGTTGGACCCCGACGGCTACATGCAGATCACCGACCGCAGCAAGGACGTCATCAAGTCCGGCGGCGAGTGGGTGAGCAGCATCGACGTCGAGAACGCCGCCATGGCCCACCCCGCGGTGGCCCAGGCCGCGGCCATCGGGGTGGCGCACACGAAGTGGCAGGAGCGGCCGCTCCTCATCGTGGTGCCCGCCGCGGGCAAGACCCTCGACAAGGCCGAGCTCATGGCCTTCCTCGAGACGCGGCTCGTGAAGTGGTGGCTGCCCGACGCGATCGAGGTCATCGACGCCCTGCCGCTCGGCGCGACGGGCAAGGTCTTGAAGCGTGAGCTGCGCGAGCGCTTCGCACATTATCGCCTCGACTGAGAGATGCGTGCGGCCGAGCGCCGTGGAGACCTTTCGCCGCGCTCAGCCGTAGGGGCCTCATGCTCGCACTCCTCCTGACACTGTCGCTCATGGGTCCCATCGTCGCCGAGCCCGCGCCCGCCCCGAGCGGCCTCGTGCTGGAGGTCGCCGCGCCACCGCCGACCAAAGTACGGCTGCCGGTCGCGCTCGACATCCGGCTCGTGAACCGCGGCCCGAAGGCGACCTGGGTCGTCAAGCCGGGCGACGGGTCCGAGGTCGGCTGGCGTGAGCCGTGGGTGTGGTTCGAGGCCGAGCACCGCACTGCGAGCGGCACCTGGGAGAAGCTGCCAACCCCGCAGCTCGGGCGCTGCGGCCTCTACGATCCCAACTGGGAAAAGGACGCGCTCGAGCTCGCGCCCGGTGCCTCGATCCCGATCAAGGACTGGATGCCCGACGTCATGCAGGCCTTCCAGATGAAGCCCGGCATCTATCGGGTGGTGGTCCACTATGCGTTCCGCGGCGGCGCGACCAAGGGCCACATCCCCGCGCCCGGACCGCGTCGCGTGATGGTCGACGTCGCACCCTTCGAGGTCGTGTCGGCGCCCGTCGAGATCACGATCATCGACTGGAAGTGAGCACGCGACGCGCCGCCGCGATGGTGCCGCGTGATGGACACGATGCAGACGGGTGTGTAGGTGGGGGCCCCTCTCGGAGAAGCCCATGCGTCCCTGCCTGTGTCTCGCGCTCGCGCTCATCGCGTGCGAGAGCGACCCACCTCTCGGGGCGCCCGACGTTCTCGCGGATGCCGTCGACACCGTGAGTGACGCGAGTGAGGTCGACGCCATCACGCCCTCGCGCTGCGAGCTCGCCCCGGACGCGAAGGTGTCCCTGCCTGCGGACGATGCGCGGCACGACGCGCCGGCCGAGTGGTACTACTGGACCGGGCACCTCCAGACCGCGTCCGGTCAGTGGCTCGGCTTCCACGTGACCGTGCTCGTGGCGGGCCCGAAGAACGCATCGGTCGTCATCGCGCACTACTCGCTGACGGAAGCGACGCACGCGAACGCGGCAGGCAGGTATCGTCACGGCTTCGACGTCGGCTTCGAGGGCGAGCCGCGCGAGACCGGGTTCGCGTGGTCCCTGGGGCAGCTCACGGCCGCGGGGTTCGATGGCTCCGACACGTTGACCTTCGAGGTCGGCGACGCGCGTCTCGACCTGGCCCTCGTCGATCGGCGCGGCCCCTTCGCACGACACGGCGACGGCTACGAAGACTACGGCGGGGGCGTCGCGACCTGGTACTACGCGCGCCCGCGCATGGACGTGAGCGGCACGATCGCGCGCGACGGCGTGGCCGAGGCGGTGCACGGCAGCGCGTGGTTCGACCACCAATGGGGTACCCTGGCCTCGGCCGCGTCGAGCCGCTGGGACTGGATCGGGGCCCAGCTCGATGACGGGCGCGAGCTCATGGTCGTGCGCCTGCCGACGGCCGAGGGCCTCATCGGCTACGCCGAGCTCACCGAGCGGGACTGCACGACGCGCACGTTCTATGGCGACGAGGTCCGCTTCGGATCGAAGGCCACCTGGACCAGCCCGGGCACGGGCTGCACCTATCCGATGGGCTGGTCCCTCGGGGTCGGCGACCTCGCGCTCGAGCTGGAGGCCGTCGTCGAAGACCAGGAGATCACAGCCGATCCCGCCCACTACTGGGAAGGTGCCACGACCATCACGGGCTCGATCGGCGGGCGCGCCTACGTCGAGCTGGTCGGGTACTGCGCGCTCGGCGGGGGGCGCTGACAGCGCAGCGACGACGGCCCTCGCGGCGAACACTCCGTCGTGGACGGCACGCTGACGGGGCCGCGAACGCGCGGCTCAGACGGGCGACCACTCCGTCGTGGACGGCTCGGCCTTCGGCTCGAGCGGGTCCAGGTACTCGACGACGCGCGTCATGATCTGGTGGACGCCTTCGCGCGTGAGGCCCGAGACGAAGAAGACCTGGTCGACGCCGAGCTTGGTGAACTCCTCGCGCCACAGATCGAGCTCTTCGCGATCGGCGATGAGGTCGAGCTTGTTCAGCACGACGAGCTGCGGGTACTTCGCGAGCACCGACGACCACGCCGCGAGCTCGTCGTTGACGACCTTGTAGGCTTTGAGCGGGTCCATCGACTCGGGCGAGAGCGAGATCAGGTGCACGAGCACCTTGGTCCGCTCGACGTGCTTCAGGAAGCGATCGCCGAGGCCGTGCCCCTCGTGCGCCCCTTCGATGAGGCCCGGGATGTCGGCCAGGATGATGTCGCGGTCGAAGTGGCGATAGACGCCGAGGTTCGGGACCAGCGTCGTGAAGGGATAGTCGCCGACCTTGGCCTGGCTGTTGGTGAGCGCGCGCAAGAGCGTGCTCTTGCCGGCGTTCGGGAGCCCGATCACACCGACGTCCGCCACGAGCTTCAGGTTGAGGCGCAGGGATCGCCGCTCGCCCTCCTCACCCGGCTGCGCGATGCGCGGGGCCTGGCGGGTCGGCGTCGTGTAGTGCGTGTTGCCGCGGCCACCGCGCCCACCGCGCGCGAGCACGGCTTCCTTGCCGACCTCGTCCAGGTCCGCGAGCAGCACGTCGGTCTCGGCGTCGAGCACCTGGGTGCCGACCGGCACGGGGATGCGGACATCGGGGCCATCGCTGCCCGATCGGCGCGCGCCCTCGCCCTCGTCCCCACCATCGGCCCGATAGAAACGCCGATAGCGGTGATCGAGCAGCGTCGCGACCCCGGTCGTCGCGACCGCGATCACATCGCCACCCTTACCGCCATCACCCCCATCGGGGCCGCCGAGGGGAACGTGAGCCTCACGACGGAAGGAGATGCACCCCTTACCGCCGTGTCCGGCCGTCACTTCGATGATGCATTCGTCGACGAATTGCACGAGCAGTCCTCATCGACGAATACCCGGTCGTCGGGGAGCCTCGCCCGCAGCCACGCGCCGAAGCGCGGGCCGCAGCGGCGAGTCTCAGACCGCCACCGGGATCACGCGAGCGCGCTTGCGCCCACGCGTATCGAAGTCGTACTTCAACTCGCCATCGACCAGCGCGAAGAGCGTGAAGTCGCGGCCGAGGCCGACGTTCGGGCCCGGATGGATGACCGTGCCGACCTGACGAACGAGGATGTTGCCAGCCCTGACGGCCTGGCCCCCGTACATCTTGACGCCGCGGCGCTGCCCATTCGAGTCGCGACCGTTGCGAGAGCTGCCCTGTCCTTTCTTATGCGCCATGACTAACCCCCGAAGCTCAGGCCGCGATCGACTCGATGCGGACGCGCGTGAAGTACTGGCGATGCCCCTTCTTGCGCTTGTAGTTCTTGCGGCGGCGGAACTTGAAGACGATGATCTTCTTCGCGCGCCCCTGCTCGACGATGGTGCCGGTCACGCTCGCACCAGCGAGCAGCGGACGGCCGATCTTCGTCTCGTTGTCGGAGCCGACGAGGAGAACCTCGCCAAAGCTCACTTGGGTTCCGGTGTCGCCTTCGAGGCGCTCGATCGCCAGGGTGTCACCCTGCTCGACCCGGTACTGCTTTCCGCCGGTCTTGATCACGGCATACATCGTGGGACCTCTTATACGAAGGTCGTGGTCGCTCGCCAGTTCGGTCGAATCATGCACATACGAGGCGAGCGGCCCGCGTAAGGGAGCGGGAACCTAGAGGTGAGCGGCCGTGCCTGTCAAGGTGAAAGGTGAGACGGCCCGCCGTATCGCCTGCCGCCGCCGAGAGACCGCCGCGGATGGGCTCAACGCGCCGCCGAGCCGCGGGTCGGAAACATCGCCGCGAGGCTGTCGCGATAGGGCGGACGGGCCACGCCGCGCTCGGTGATGATCGCGGTGACGAGCTCGCCCGGGGTGACATCGAAGCTCGGGTTGCGAACCTTCACCGGCGGCGCGATCTTCGTCCCGAAGACCTCGAGGACCTCCTTGGCGGGGCGCTCCTCGATCGGGATCTGGCTGCCGTCGCGCGTCGCCAGATCGATCGTCGACGACGGCGCGGCGACGTAGAACGGGATGCCGTGGCGCGCGCACAGGACGGCCACCGTGTAGGTCCCGATCTTGTTCGCGGTGTCGCCGTTCTCGGCGATGCGATCGGCCCCGACGATCGCCATGTCGATGAGCCCCTGGGCCATGAGGTGGCCCGCCGCGCTGTCGGGGATGAGGGTCACGTCGATGCCGTCGCGCAAGAGCTCCCACGCGGTGAGCCGCGCCCCCTGGAGGTAGGGCCGCGTCTCGTCGGCGAAGACCTCGACCGCCGCCTGGGCATGGGCCGAACGAATCACGCCGAGCGCCGTGCCCCACCCCGCCGTCGCGAGGCTGCCGGTGTTGCAGTGCGTGAGGATGCGCGTCGGGCGATCGCCGAAGCGCGGCACGAGCGCTGCCCCGTGGGCGCCGATCGCGTGGTTCATCGCCAGGTCCTCGGCGCGGATCGCCTCGGCCTCGTCATCCAGGATCGAGACCCGTGCGTCGGCCCCACTCTGTGCGGCGTCGCGCGCAGCCTGGCGCATGCGGGCGATCGCCCAGAAGAGGTTCACGGCGGTCGGCCGGGCCTCGGCCATCTCGTCGCAGAGGCGATCGAAGGCCGCCACGAACTCGGGCCCCGAGTTCGAGGCCGGGATGGCGCGCGCCCCCAGCGCCAACCCGTACGCGGCCGCGACGCCGATGGCCGGGGCTCCGCGGATCGCCATCTCGCGGATGGTCGTCCACACGGCCTGCATCGTGTCGCACGCGATCCAGACCTCCTCGAACGGCAGCCGCCGCTGGTCGAGGACATGGACCGTACCGGGGCCATGCGGGGCGAGGGGGTCTCTGTAGATGGGCATCACCTCGGCCGGGCGCCGGGTCTCAAACGGGGTCGACATCGTCATCCTTTCTCTCGCAGGCCGTCCAGGCGCTCGCGCAGGACGCGCTGCAGCTCTTCGGGAGCCGCCTTGCCCTTCATCGCCTTCATCGCCTGCCCGACGAAGAAGCCAAAAACCTTGTCCTTGCCGGACAGGTACTCGGCGACCTGGGACGCGTTGGCGGCGAGGATCGGATCGATGGCCGCGATGAGCGCCGCGCTGTCCGAGACCTGGCCGCCGTGCTGCCCGATCCAGGCTGCCACATCGAAGCCCGGCCCGTGCGCGAGTGCCGCGGCGAGCCCGTCCTTCACCATGCGCGACGACAGGGCGCCGCCCTTGAGACCCGCCAACAAGGCCCCGAGCGTCGCGGGCGCGAGCGGCCCACGGGCGTCGTCGGGCGCGCTGAGATCCTGGCCGCGCTTGGCGAGGGCCCCGAGGAGATCGTTCACGATCCAGTTGGCCGCGGTCTTCGGGTCATCGACATGAGACAACAAGGCCTCGAACCAGTCCGAGCGGAGGCGCGTCTGGGTGAGCACCTCGGCGTCGTAGGCGGTCAGGCCGAGGGCCTCGCGATAGCGCCGTTCGCGGGCCGCGGGCAGCTCGGGCAGCGTCGTCCGCTCGCCGTCATAGACCGCGTCGGAGACGTCGAGGACCAGGAGATCGGGGTCGGGGAAGTAGCGGTAGTCGTGCGCGTCTTCTTTGCTGCGCAGCGACCGCGTCGTGCCGCTCGCCTCGTCCCAGCCGCGCGTCTCCTGGACGATGGCCCCGCCGCCGTCGAGGACGTTGATCTGACGCACGATCTCGGCGTCGATGGCGAGCCCGACGAAGCGGAACGAGTTGACGTTCTTGATCTCGGTGCGCGTGCCGAGCTTTGGGTCACCGACCCGCCGCACAGACACGTTGGCGTCGCAGCGGAAGTTGCCTTCCTCCATGTTGCCGTCCGAGACCCCGAGCCACACGACCAGGCGATGGAGCTCTTTGAGGTAGGCCACGGCCTCGTCGGAGCTCGCGAGATCGGGCTCGGACACGATCTCGACGAGAGCCACGCCGGCGCGGTTGAGGTCGACGCGCGACTCGGGGCGGCGCGCGTCGTGGATGGTCTTGCCCGCGTCCTCTTCGAGGTGGATGCGCGTGAGGCGCACGAACTTGGAAGCGATCGCGAGGCCGCCGCCCGCGCAGATAGGGCGGTCGTACTGGCTGATCTGATAGCCCTTGGGCGAGTCCGGGTAGAAGTAGTGCTTGCGCGCGAACTGCGAGCGCCGATCGATCGTGCAGCCGAGCGCCAGGCCGAGCCGTGTCGCGAGGCGGATCGCTTCGCCGTTCGGCACCGGCAAGGTCCCGGGCAGGGCGGCCGTGATGGCGTCGACGAAGGTGTTGGGCGACAGATCTGCGGTCGACCCGCCCGCCACCGGGCACGACGAGAAGAGCTTGCTGCGGGTCTTCAGCTGCGCGTGGACCTCGAGGCCGATGACCGCCTCCCAGCCTTCCTTTATGCGGGTCATGCGGCCCCCTGCGAGGTCACTGGCGTCAGCGCGTAGGGGCAGGCCGGCTGCGGGCGCTCGACCTCGAGGGCATGGGCGACCTGGAGGAGCCGGAGCTCTTGCAGCGGCGGGCCGATGAGCTGGAGGCCGATCGGAAGAGAGGCGCGATCGAGGCCGACCGGCACCGAGACCGCGGGCAGCCCTGCGAGCGACGTCGGCACGGTGAAGATGTCGGCCAGGTACATCGCGAGCGGGTCGGTCGTGCGCTCGCCGAGCTTGAACGCCGTCACCGGCGAGACCGGGCCGGCGATGAGGTCGACCGAGGCGAAGGCGGCTTCGAAGTCGCGACGGATCAAGGTGCGGACCTTCTGCGCGCGCAGGTAGTACGCGTCGTAATACCCGCTCGAGAGCGCGAAGGTCCCGAGCATGATGCGCCGCTGCACCTCGGGCCCGAAGCCCTCGGCGCGCGAGCGCGAGAACAGGTCGGCGATGTCGCTGACCTCGTCCGGAGTGCGATGCCCGTAGCGCACGCCGTCGAAGCGTGCGAGGTTCGACGAGGCCTCGGCCGTCGCGATGAGGTAGTAGGTCGCGATCGCGTACTTCGTGTGCGGGAGCGACACCGGCACCAGCGTCGCGCCCGCGTCTTCGAGGTGGGCCAGAGCGGCGCGCACCCGGTCCCGCACGTCGGGCTCGACCCCCTCGCCGAGGTACTCGTCGGGGATGCCGATGCGCAGGCCGGCGACGTCGGTATGGCCCGCGAGCGCGGTGAGCTCGGGCGGGCGCATGGGGAGGCTCGTCTGGTCGAGCGGATCCTGGCCCGCGATGACCTGCAACATGAGCGCGAGGTCGGGCACATTGCGCGCAAGCGGGCTGATCTGATCGAGCGACGAGGCATACGCGATGGCGCCGTAGCGGGAGACGCGGCCATAGGTCGGCTTGATGCCGACGACCCCGCAGAAGCTCGCGGGCTGTCGCACCGAGCCGCCCGTGTCGGTGCCGAGCGCGGCGCTGGCGAAGTGCGCCGCGACCGCGACCGCCGAGCCGCCCGAGCTGCCACCCGGCACGCGCGTGAGATCCCAGGGGTTCCTCGCCGGGCCGAACGC
>JAEUKJ010000724.1 GCA_016792665.1 Deltaproteobacteria bacterium
ACGACCACCTCGCGGCGCGCGCCCTCGGGGATCTGGTCGACGGTGCCCGCGGTCGCCGGCTCGCCCGTCGCGGGGTCGAGGTAGCGGAAGGCGAGCTCTGGGCGGGCCGCAGCGATCTGCACGGGGGCTGGGGCGGCGACGACGGCGACGGGCTCGGTGGGGGCGTCTTTGCAGGCCGCGCCAAACGAACCGAGGACCTGCGCGACCACGGCGAATGCGAGGGGCGACTTCATCATGAGGGCAGCACCGGAGGGGTCAGCGGGTGTAGCGAGCGAGCAACGACTCGACCTGGGCCAGGTAGCTCGCCCCGAAGAGGTGGAGGTGTACGAGCAGCGGGTAAAGGTTCAAGACCTCGAGACGCTGGTCCAGCTCCCGGTCCATCTGCAGCCCGGTGACGGCGCGGTAGGCCGCATAGAATGCGTCCGAGAAACCTCCGAAGAGGCGCGTCATGGCGAGATCCTGGAGGGGGTCCGAGAAGGCCGCCGCCGGATCGACGAACATCGCGCCCGTCGCCGTGTGAAGAAGATTTCCAGCCCAGAGATCGCCGTGAACCAGCGTGGGCGCCGCGGGATCCGGCAAGAGCTCGTCCAGCGGCAGGGCGTCGAAGGCCCGGCGCGCCTTGGGCGGGAGGGCCTCCGCCAGCGGCAGGAGGCGGCGCTCGTAGAACCACGCCGCAAACGAGGTGCCCTGCTCTGGACCGCGGTTGTCCTGAGCGATCCCGCCCATGAAGTTCTCGGCGTCGAGCCCGTAGGCCTCGCCCTTGACGCGGTGCAAGCGCGCGAGGAGCTCGCCGGCCTCCGCCTCGGAGCGGCGCGTGCGCTCGACGGGGGCGTGGTAGCTCAGGACGAGGGCCTCGTGCAGGACGGCCAGGACGCGTGGGCACGGCACGAACGGAGACAGTCGGTTGAGCCCGTCGGCCTCGGCCTCGAAGAAGCCGACGCCAGCCGGCGTGCGGGGCGGATGCCGGTGGTACTTCACGAACAGTGGCCCGGCGTCCGATTCGAGGCGCGCGCTCTCGCTGATGCTCCCGCCGGAGACGCGGTGGACGGCCTTCACGGAGACGCCGAGGTGCTCTTCGATCTCGGCCAGGACGGCGCTCGGGAGCGCCGAAGGCCGGCCCGATCCGGGCTGCCCTGGACCGATCACGCGGTCCCTCGCGGCGCTTCGGCCCGGTGGTCTGGGAGGCCGGCCCGCATCGCCTCGAGCAGGTTCGGCATGCCCGCGGCGAGCAGCGCCCAGACCTCCTCGAAGCCGTCGAGTCCGCCGTAGTATGGGTCGGGGACCCCGCGTAGGCGGCCGCGCACCTCGGGGTGGACGAAGTCGATCATCGCGACGAGGCGGGCGCGCGCGTGGGCGTCCCCGGCCGGTCGGCGGCGACTCGCGGTCTCGAGGTTGTCGCTGTCCATGGCGACGATCCAGTCGAAGCGCGCGAAGTCCTCGGCGGCGAGCTGGCGTGCCCGCTGGGCCGAGATGTCGACGCCATGGCGGCGCGCGGTCGCGACCGAGCGCGGGTCGGGAGCCTCGCCGGCATGCCAGCCGCCGGTCCCGGCCGAGTCGACCGCGAAGTCGGCGTCCGGATGGCGGGCGATGAGCGCGCGAAAGGCGCCTTCGGCCAGCGGGGATCGGCAGATGTTTCCAAGGCAGAGGAAGAGCACGCTAGGCATGGCGGACGCACGGTGGTCCGTTCATCCCGTGTCGTCAACCCTCGGGAGGCGGCCACACTGGCAGGCCGCGGCGTTCCAGGCGCGTGCACGGGAAAGCGCGGCCCGGTTCCAGGCACATGCACGGGAACGCGCCGCTCGGTTACGCCTTTTGAGGGCGCGCGCCGCATGCTAATCGGCTCCCATGGAGATTGCGGCCGAGCCCCTGATGACCCACGAGCGCCTCCGCGCCCTCGATGACGACGCGCTGGCGGCCGCGATCCTCGCGGGCGGGGTGAGGGTGGCGGCACGCCTCATGCGGTGGATCGACGACCGGGTGCCGCGCGCCGAGGCGGTCCTGCGGCGCCTCCATCCGCACGCCGGGAGGGCGCACATCATCGGGCTCACGGGCAACCCGGGCGCCGGCAAGTCCACGCTCGGGGCCGCCCTGGTGGCGCACTGGCGGGCCCAGGGCAAGAAGGTCGGGGTCATCGCGGTCGACCCCTCCTCCCCGTTCTCGGGGGGCGCCCTCCTCGGCGACCGCATCCGCATGGCGGAGCACACCCTCGACGACAGCGTCTTCATCCGCTCGGTGGCGACGCGTGGCAACCTCGGCGGTCTGTCGCGCTCGACCCATGACCTCGCGATGGTGCTCGACGCGATGGGCTACGACCCGATCCTCATCGAGACGGTCGGGGTCGGGCAGGACGAGGTCGACGTGGTGAAGGTCGCCCACACGACCGCGGTGGTGCTGGTCCCGGGCCTCGGCGACGAGATCCAGGCCATCAAGGCCGGACTCCTCGAGATCGCTGACGTCTTCGTCGTCAACAAGGCCGACCGCGATGGGGTCGAGCGCGCCGAGAAGGACCTGCGGATGATGCAGTCGCTTGGCGCCATGCACGACGCGAGCGCGTGGGAACCCCCAGTCGTACGCACCGTCGCGACGACGCGGGTCGGGGTCGCGCAGCTCGCCGAGGCCCTGGAAGCGCACCGACAGTGGGAGGGCGGCAGCGGCGCCGAGTCGAGGCGCCTCGCCCGCGCCCGGCACCTCCTCGAGAGCCTCGTCCACGATCGCGTCGGGGTCGCGCTGGAAGCGGCCCTGGGACGTGCCGGCGGCGAGACCTACCTCGCGCGTCTGGCGCAGCGGGAGCTCGACCCGTGGGCCGAGGCGACCCGCCTCTTCGAGGCTCTCCGTGGCTAAGCGCAAAAGCGTACGCGCGCCTACACCGCCGCGACCGGCAGCCGGAACGACCAACCACGCGACCGGCGCGACGCCCGTGGCGCCAAGCGCACGGCCCGACCGCAACCCCGGCCACGCGACGCCCGGCCACGTCCCCAACGAGGTGACCGGCGCGACGTCGAGCGCCCCGCTCGGTTCGACGCTCCCTCCGACCGCCGATACCGCGTCCCACTCGCGCGAGCCCACCCTGCGCCCCGTGGTCGTGACTGCGTTGCTGGGCGCGGCCCTCCTCGTGTTGCTGCCGGGCCCGCCCGCGGGGCTACCCTACCCGCTCCTCTACGATGCGGGGCGGGTGCTCCTGGGGCTCGGCCTCGGCCTTGGCCTGGCGAGCCATCTCGGTCTCTTCGCGCGGCTGGGCCCCGCCGCGTCGAGACAACCTCGCCTCGCAGTGCCTCCACCCGGGACCCGCGACTACGCATCGGACACCACGAGCCGCGTGAGCTTCGCGCCCACGCGCGTCCTTCCCTGGGCTCTTCTCCTCGTGGTCATCGGCCTGGGTGGAATCGTCGGGCGCGCCGAGGCCAGCTTCCGACTCTTTGGCCATGTGCGCTCGGCCGAGCTCGGGATCCCGGTCGAGCTCGCCTTCCTCGCCCTGGCCCTCGGCCTCCACCGCGCTGCGGCCGGGGCCACCGACCGCGCGACCCGCGTCCTCCTGGCGCTCGGTACCGCCTGGGGCGGCCTCGGCCTCCTCGGCCCCGAGCCGCACCTCGAGGGCACGCTCACTGCCTTCGGCGAGGCCTTCCGCAGCGGCCCTGTCCCGGCGGTCGCGGCGCTGACCCTGGCGCTCGCCCTCCTCGCGGGGCTCCTCACCCTGGGCAGCCTCGTCCTCGGTCGCGGCTCGCCTCGACTGACCCGCTCCCTCGCCATGACGCCAGCGCTGGTGGCCGTCGGGCTCCTCGCCCCCATCGCGGCGTCGCCGTCGCTTGCCGCCCTCGCCTTCGCGCTCGCCCTCTTGGCCTGCGCCGCCCTCGCCCACGCCTTCCTGGCCGCCCGCGACCGCGATGCGCTGGACGGCCAGGCCTTCCCCGCCCTGGAACGCGTCATCCTCGTCGGGATCCTCGGCATCTGGCTCCTCTTGAAGAGCCACGCGCTCATCGCCTCGAACACCGACGAGAACATCTACTTCTACATGGCGAAGCTGCTGTCGAACGGTAAGTGGCCGTATGTCGACTACTTCTTCGCCCATCCGCCGCTGCACGTGCTCGTGCCGGGCGTCGCGTTCTCGGTCTTTGGCTTCTCGCTCACCTTCGCGAAGCTCTTCCCGATGGTCGCGACCCTGCTCGGCGGCCTGGCCGTCTGGGGCCTCGCGCGCCGCGCCTTCTCGCCGTTCGCCGCCCCACTGGCGCTGGTCCTCTACCTCTTCGCGACCGAGGTCCTCAAGGCGTCATCGAACATGACGGGCGTGAACATGACCACCATGTGGCTCCTGCTCGGCACGTGGCAATCCTGGAAGGACCACCCCCTCCGCGCCGGCCTCCTCCTCGGGGCCGCTCCCGCGACGGGCTTCTACGCCATGGCCCCAGCCCTGGCCGTCCTGACCCTGTCCTTCTTCCGCGGCGCGAACGGCCGCGAGGGCATCCGCTCGGGCTTGCGCCACCTGGCCGGCTTCGCGCTGGTCTTCGGGACCCTCAACGCCGTCTTCTGGGTCCTGGGTGGCGACACCTTCCGAACCGGCGTCTATGACTACCACACCCAGAAGTTCTTCCAGGACCAGGACATGGTCGAGCTCTTCGGGGGCTCCATCGGGTTCCCGGAGTCGCTCTTCCACAACCTCGGGGTCCTCTGGCGCGGCGACTCCTTCGCGAAGGAGCTCTTCTATCATCCGCACCTCTGGCTCGCCGGCATGCTCCTGCCCGTAACGATCCTCGGGGGTTGGCTCGCCCCGCAGAAGGCCTCGCCGAGCGGGGCCGCCGCCTCGCGCCGCCTGGTCGAGATCCTCTTTCCGAACCGCCTCTTCCGAGTCGGCCCCGACGGCTACGCGCTTGCGCT
The DNA here is from genome assembly GCA_016792665.1 of Deltaproteobacteria bacterium. Lineage (GTDB taxonomy): Bacteria > Myxococcota_A > UBA9042 > PHBI01 > PHBI01 > WYBB01. The sequence goes on from JAEUKJ010000724.1 coordinate 4,870, forward strand.
GGGCCTCGTCATCCTGGCGTTGTTCGTCGAGTTCGCGATGTTCCGCGAGCTCTACAGCTTCTACTTCGTCCTCATCTACCCCTTCCTCGCGCTCGCCGCCGCCTACGTCCTGACCCGCGGTCTCGACCTCCTGGCAGGCGAGGCCTCCGGCGTGGCGCGCCCCACCCGCCTCTCCACCACCCCGGCCGGCTCGGCCTGGCGACTCGCCCCCGCCACCCTCGGGCTCGCCGGTGTCATCGCGCTCGGCTCGTACGACACCCTGGCCGCGGCCGAGCAGCCCGTCTTCGACGACGAGCTCGGGGTGATCGGTGCGCGCAACGACTACGACTGGACGCCCGCCCCCGTCCTCGCCGGCCTCTCCGACGTGACGCGCGCCCTCTTCTGGAGCGACCGCCGCATGAAGGGCGATCTCGAGCCCGGCTATCGCCACTACCTCTGGACGAAGAAGCGCGGCTTCTCGCGCCTCGACGAAGTCGCCGCCTATATCCGCGACCGCTCACGTCCCGACGAGACCCTGGCCGGCTCGTCCACGCTCGCCCCGCTGGTCGCTCTCCTCGCCGAGCGGCGCATCGCGGCCGACGAGATCGACACGAACAACAAGCGCTTCAAGACGGGCATCTTGAAAGAGCGCGACTACTGGCAGGCGATCTGCCGCGACCAGGTCCGCTTCCTCGTCGCCTCGCCCCGCAGCTACTTCACGCAGCAGAAGCTCGACGCCATGCCGCTCGTGCGCCGCTACTTCGCGCCCCCGGTCGTGTTCGAAGACAACGCGATCCAGTACCGCCAGCCGTTCCCCATCGCGCTCTACCAGCGGCTCGGCGACGCCCCGTGCGCCTGGAGCGAATAATCGCGACACGCCCGTCGTAGGGCTGCTTTGGCGCTCGTCCGGCCCGACCCGGTCACTCGTCCCGACTCTCTGTTGTCCCGACCGTTCAAACCCGACATGCTCCGCCGCTCACGGAGGTCTCCCATGCGCATCGCGCACGCGCTCTCGCACCCGACCCTGGTACTCCTGCCCCTCTGCCTCATCGCCCTCGCACCCGCCTGCGGCGACGAGGACATCAAGGGTGGCGGCGCCGACGGCGACACGGTCCTCACCCCCTCGGACACGAACACCGTCGGTGACACCAACTTCGCAGACGTCGATACCGTCGGGCCCTGCGACCCCATCGACCAGAGCGGCTGCAAGACCGGCGAGAACTGCACCTTCGTCGGCTCCGCGACCGCTTCGAGCTGTGCGGCGGGCGGCCCCGTCGCGGCCTCGGGCGAGTGTTCGGCCGAACAGCGCTGCGCCACCGGCGTGTGCATGTCGGTGAACCAGACCGCCAACCTCTGCTACCAGTTCTGCGTCGACGAGGGCGACTGCGGCACCGACGGCACCTGCCTCACGCTGAGCAACGCCCCGTTCCGCGTCTGCAAGATCGAAGGCATCTACCAGGCGTGCGACCTGCTCGCGCAGGACTGCACCGCCGAGGGCAAGGCCTGCTACGCCGTCTCGACCGAGACGACCCCGATCTGCCTGCCCGAGGGGACCTCCACCCCGGGCGGTGCGTGCGAGCACGCGGGCTCCTGCAAGAAGGGCTATGCCTGCGTCAACGACGTCTGCCGCGCCGTCTGCGACGCGAAGGTCCCTGCCTCGTGCGGCGAGGGTGCGACCTGCCGCGACTTCGCGTTCACCGTCGGCTACTGCGAGCCGAACTGACCTCGCCCACGCGCTTCTAGCCCGCTCGGCATAGCCGCGCGTGGTCCCTCAGCGCGCCCGCCACATCGCGGCGCCCGCCCAGCCCAGTCCGACGAGAGCCAGCACGACGCTCGCGTGGCCCAGCACCAGGTGGGCCGGGTCGCGCGAGGGGCAGTGCAGCTCGAGGAGGCCGAACGCGATGACACCACCGCCGGCCAGCGCCGAGAGCACACGAAACGGCGCGGGTGACGTGCTGCGTTGAAGCGCAAACGCCGTGAGGCTCACGACCGCGCCAGTGACCAAGCCGAGCACCGTGCAACCGTAGCCCGTCTCGAGGTGAGCGGCCTCGACCGAGCCGGTCCAGAGCGACGGCCAGGCCGCGAGCACGGCCGGCAACACCAGAGCGAGGCCGATCCCGAACCACGCGACCTTGCCCATCGCAGGCCGATGCAGCCCGCGCAGGCTCGCGTAGAAGAGGGTCCCGGCCAGCACCACCAGCCCGGTCATGCCGAGGGCATAGCGCACCGCCGCGGCGCCCTGGACCTCGGGCCGGAAGCCCATGATGAGCGCGACGATGGACGCGATGACGAGCGCCATGCCCCAGACGATCCCCATCCGCGCCAGCACCGGGAGCGCCTTCAAGCGCTTCCCCACGGTCTCCTTGGCGCCGACCGTCTCGGCCCTGATCCCCGCCCACAACGCCGCCGCCACGCTGTCGGGAAGTGGCTCCGTCGCGGGCGCCGGACCTGGCGGATCGAAGCGCGTGGCACTCGATCCACGCTGCGTGGCGGGCTCCCCCGTAGCGCTCTTCGCCTGCCGTTGTTGCTCACCGCCCATCGACCACCCTCCTCACCGACCCTCCTCGAGCCGCCGCGACCGCGCGCGACACCCTCGACCTCCCGCCCTATGCCAGCGCCTCGCCCGCGGTTACCCAGGCTCGCCCAGCAACCGTCGAAGCTCTCCGTACGCCCGATGCGCGCGGACCTTCACCGCGGACACCGTCGCACCCAGCAGCTCGGCGATCTCCGGGAACGACAGCCCCTCGAACCAGTGCAGCAGAACCACCTCGCGCTGGCTGTCCGAGAGCTCCCCGAGCGCCCGGCGCACGAGCCGATCCGAGGCACTCGAGACGGCCGCTTCGACGCCGATCTCCGGCCCGTCCTGCGGATCGACCGGCACCTCGCGAGAGCGCATGAAGCGCCGCCCCTCCTCGCGCCGGACGTTGAGCGCGATGGTGTAGATCCAGGGCTTGAAGGGTCGCTCCTGGTCGTAGTCACGTCTCGCCCGATGCACGTGCAGGAACGTCTTCTGCACGAGGTCGAGCGCCCCCTCGCGCCCGCGCGGCCCCAGCCCGCGCGAGAAGAAGGCCTCGAGCCGCCCCGCGTAGCGCTCGAAGAGGGCGCGAAAGGCGGCCTCGTCCCCGCGATCGCGGTATCGCGCCATCAGCGCCTCGTCCGGCTCTCCGGGCGCCGCTGCTCCCGCCCCCTCAGCCACCGCTCACCCGCGCTCGGGGCGGCGCTCGAGGATGCCGCGCACCGCCAGGACGATCTCGTCGAGCTTCGCGCCCGGCCCGAAGATCGCTGCCACGCCCTGCGCCTTGAGTGCGGCCGCGTCGTCTTCGGGGATGATGCCGCCGACGAAGACCGGGATGTCGCCAGCACCGCGCGCCGTGAGCTCGTGCATGACCTCGGGCACGAGGTGGTTGTGCGCGCCCGACAGCACCGAGATGCCGACCAGGTCGACGTCCTCTTGCACGGCCGCCGCCGCGATCATCGCCGCCGTCTGGTGGAGGCCGGTGTAGACGACCTCCATGCCCGCGTCGCGCAGCGCGCGCGCGACGACCTTGGCGCCGCGGTCGTGGCCGTCGAGCCCAGGCTTGCCGATGAGGACCCGATAGCGCTGCATCTCAGACTCCCTTGAAGTCGGGTGTGCGCTTCTCGAGGAAGGCCTTCGTCCCCTCGCGCATGTCGTCGGTCTTGAACATCGAGCCGAAGAGCATCGCCTCGAACTCCATCCCGACCTCGAGGGTGAGGTCGTAGCCGCGGTTCAGGCTGCGCTTGGCGGCGCCGACGGCCAGCGGCCCCTTGCTCGCGATGGTGCGGGCGATGGCGCGCGCCCCGTCGAGCAGCTCGGCCTGCGAGTAGACCGCGTTGGCGAGCCCGATCTCAAGCGCGCGCTGGGCCTTGATGACCTCGCCCGTGAAGATGAGCTGCTTGGCGATCGCGCGACCGACGACGCGCGCCAGCCGCTGCGTGCCGCCAAACCCGGGGATGAGTCCGAGGTTGACCTCGGGCTGGCCGAAGGCCGCGTTCTCGGATGCGAGGATGAAGTCGCAGGCCATCGCGAGCTCGCAGCCGCCGCCGAGCGCGAACCCGTTGACGGCCGCGATGACGGCCTTCGGGATGGACTCGATGTTGGCGGTGAGGCTCTGCCCGAGACGCGCGAAGTCCTCGGCTTCCTCCTGGTTCATCGCGGCCATCTCGGCGATGTCCGCGCCGGCGACAAACGCCCGATCGCCCGCCCCGGTGAGGATCATGACGCGCGCGTCGGCGTCGTGACGGAACTCGAAGAACGCGCGGTGGAGCTCCGAGAGCGTCTTTCGATTCAGCGCGTTACGCACCTGGGGACGGTTCACCGTGAGGGTCACGATGAAGTCCTCGCGCTCGTAGAGGAGGTTCTCGAAGTAGAGCCCGGTCATCGTCATGGGGTCCTCAGATCCGCTCGATGATGGCCGCGACCGCTTCGCCACCGCCCAAGCAGATGCCGGCCGCGCCATAGCGCCCGCCGGTCTGACGCAGGTGATGGAGCAGCGTGACGAGGATGCGGTTGCCCGACGAGCCGATCGGGTGGCCCAGCGCGACCGCACCACCGCGCGGATTGACGCGGTCCAGCGGCAGCCCGAGCTCGGCCGCGACCGCGAGCGCCACGACCGCAAAGGCCTCGTTGATCTCGAAGGCGCTGATGTCACCAGCGCTGAGCCCGGCCTTCTTCAGCGCGGACCCGATGGCCCCGGCCGGTGCCGTCGTGA
>JAEUKJ010000086.1 GCA_016792665.1 Deltaproteobacteria bacterium
CGCCCCGGGCCAGGCCACCCCGGGCCAAGCGACGCCAGGCCAAGCCGCCCCCGAGGCTCGCGGCCAGGACGTCCGCCCCACCGTCACCGCCATCCCGGCACAGGCCACGCCGCGCCCCGAGGCCCCGCTCCGCCTGCCCGACGCCCAGCTCCGCCCCGCGCGCCCGTCCGGGGCCCAGACCTTCGCCATCGTCGGAGGCCCGGGCGGCGACGGCGAGGTCGGCCACACCTCGACCCACCTCCAGGGCGTCCAGCTCTTGCCGCGCGGCGTCCCCGCCCAGAAGGTCGGCACGCGCTGGTGGGTCTGGGCGCTCTTGTTCGTCGCCGTGGCCGGGGTCGGCGCCGCCGTCGTGCTGCTCTTGGCCAAGCCCGGCAGCGACACGCCGCACATCCCGGTCGAGACGGTCGCCGCCGCTCCCGACACGACCTCTGCCCCGGTCGACGTCGCGCCCGCCGCTGCCCCCGACGTCGCGCCCGAGGTCGCCGCCGAGGTCGCCACCGCCGACGCCGCGGCCGAGATCGCCGCCGCCGATGCCACTGCCCCCGATGCCACCGAAGACGAGCTCCACTTCGGCACGCGGCTCGTGACCGTGCCCGAGGGGGCGGCGGTGCTGCGCGACAAGAAGCCGCTCTGCAAGACGCCCTGCCTCGTGCCGTGGACCAAGGACGAAGCGCCGCCGACCCTGCGCATCAGCCTGAAGGGCTACGTCGAGATCGACATGCAGCTCGTGCGCGGTGACCACGGGACCGAGCAGCGCCTCGAGCTCCGAAAGCTGCCCTGACACCGAGAGCCCCGATGACCAGCTATCGCCCCCCTGAAGGTCGCCCCACGAGTCCGCACCTGCCCTTCGGGGACCGGCGTGACGCCCCGTGGTACGGCCAGAGCATCATCTCCGTCCGCCAGTTCCAGCCCGCCGATCTCGACTACGTCTTCGGCGTCGCCCACGAGATGCGCGAGATGGTCGGCCGCGTCGGCACCTTCGATCTGCTGAAGGGCAAGCTGCTCGCCAACCTCTTCTACGAGCCGTCGACCCGCACCGCCAGCTCGTTCATGGCCGCCATGCAGCGGCTCGGCGGCACGGTCATCCCCATCAACGAGGTGCGCTACTCCTCGGTGTCCAAGGGCGAGTCCCTGCCCGACACCATCCGCACCCTCGAGTGCTACGCCGACTGCATCGTGCTGCGCCACCCGCAGATGGGGGCCGCCGCCGAAGCCGCGGCCGTCGCGCGAAAGCCCATCATCAACGCGGGCGACGGCGTCGGCGAACACCCGACCCAGGCACTGCTGGACCTCTTCACCATCGCCATCGAGCTCGGCCGCTACAGCCCGCGCACGGGCTTGGACCTCTCCGGCCTCACCATCACGCTGCTCGGCGACCTGAAGTACGGCCGCACCGTCCACTCCCTCTCGCGCCTCCTGGCCCCGATGGACGTGCGCCTGAACTTCGTCTCGCCGCCGACCCTGCGCATGCCCGAACACTTGATGACCGAGCTCGCCACCGGCACCGCGCGCACGACCGAGCTCGACGCCCTCGACCCGGTGCTGGCCGACAGCGACGTCCTCTATGTGACCCGCGTCCAGAAGGAACGCTTCGAGGACGTGGCCCTCTACGAGTCGCTCAAGCACGCCTTCGTCATCGACCGCCAGACGCTCACCAGAGCGCGCGACACGATGATCGTCATGCACCCGTTCCCGCGCGTCGGCGAGATCGCCTACGACGTCGACCCCGACCCGCGCGCCGCCTATTTCCGCCAAATGGAAAATGGCATGTATGTGCGGATGGCACTCTTGGCGATGGTTCTCGGAAAGGCGTGAACGGCGTGCTGAAAAACGACTCTCGTCCCTTTTTCGACCGCCTTCGCGCGCGCATCGCGGACACCGGCGGCTGCCTCGTCGTCGGGCTCGACCCGCGACCCGAAGACCTCGACCCCGCCCTCGACCCGCGCGCCGCGCTCATCGCGCATGCCGACCACCTCATCGCCGAGACGGCCGACCTCGCCGTCGCCTGGAAGCCCAACACCGCCTTCTACGAGGCCTTCGGGTCGGCCGGCTGGGCCGCGCTGGAGGCCATCCTCCCGCGCCTGCAGAGACATGCGCCGGTGCTCCTGGATGCCAAGCGCGGCGACATCGGCACCACCGCCCAGGCCTATGCCCAGGCCGTCTTCGGCCACCTCGACGCCGACGCCGTCACGCTGCACCCCTGGCTCGGCGAAGACTCGGTCGCCCCGTTCCTCGCCGATGCGCGCCGCGGCGTCTTCTTCCTGGCCCGCACCTCGAACCCGGGCGCGGCCGAGCTGCAAGCCCTGGACAGCGGTGGCGAGCCGCTCTGGGCCCGCGTCGTCGCCGCCGCCCAGCGCTGGACCGCGACCGCATCCTGCGAGCTCGGGCTGGTGGTCGGCGCCACCGCCCCCGACGTCCTGGCCGAGGTCCGACGTCGCGCCCCGTCTGCCTGGATCTTGGCCCCCGGCGTCGGCGCCCAGGGTGGCGACCTCGAGGCCATCCTCGCGGCCGGCCAGCGCGACGCGACCCACGGCGGTGCCGGCCTGCTGGTCCCCGTCTCCCGCGGCCTCTCCCGCGCCCCGGAGGGCCCCCGCGCTGCGGCTCTGGCGCTGGTCGCCCGCATGAGAGAGGTCTCTACACCGCAGGCCCCGACCTCGACCCTGCCGCCGTCGCTGGCCCGCCTCGCCGACCTGCTCTTCGCGCGCGAGTGCGTCCGATTTGGCACTTTCACGCTCAAGTCGGGGATCCAATCTCCCATCTATATCGATCTCCGCCGCCTCGTGACCTTCCCCGACCTGATGTCGCTGG